>NC_008042.1:0-10000 GCF_000014065.1 Ruegeria sp. TM1040
TCTTTTTGCTTTGAGAGATTTCTGATATGTCAACAATTCTGACTTTTTCCAGCAACGATGGCAACGGCATCGGTGCCGATAATTTGGCGACCGACGGGGAGGGAGGGAGCAGCGATATCGGCGGGATCACGATCCAGATCGCCAATATCAGTGACGTGCTCGGCACACAGATCTCCTCACTCAACTGGTACAATGACGGCAACTTGTCATCCGGCGATGGGTTCTCCGGAATCACGACAGACTTCGCCTTTGGCGGGGAATGGAAGGGGATGTCCATCCGCAGTGCTGGAGGCGAGGAGTTTCAACTCGAGTCGTTTGACTTCTTTGACTGGGGCACCTTCCCGTACGCGGCATCGACACTCAATATCACTGGCTTTCGGGACAACGTTCAGGTCGCAACCGATACCTTCTCGTCGAACAACAATAACAATCGGGTCAACGTCGACATCTCTGGGAATACGACCTTCGACGCTGTCGATGAAGTACGGATCACCTTCGATATCGGCACTGGGTATCTATCTCTGAATAACATCACGATTGCCAACGCGGTGCCGCCCAACACGGCGCCATCGCTCGGCGGCACGCCGGCCGACGACACGGCAGTTGAAGACGCCGCCGCAGCTATCGATCTGTCCGCCTACAATATCTCGGATGCCGAGGGGGATGACCCGCTCACGCTGACCCTGGCCGTTGATCGCGGCACGATTGCGTCTGTGGATGGCAACGGAACAGTCGACGGCGTGACCATCGCGAGTTCCAGCACCAGCAACATGACTTTGCAGGGCTCGGCCGCTGCGCTCAACACCTATCTCGACGACACGAGCCACATTACCTTTACGACCGACAGCAACGATACGAGCGCGGCCACACTGACGGTTACCCCCAACGACGGCACGGCCAATGGCACCGCGGATACCGTGACCATTACGATCACGCCGGTGAACGACGACCCTTCCGTCTCTGGTCTGCCTGCTTCGGTGACGGTGGCCGAAGACACACTCAGCAATATTGATCTCTCGGCAGCAAGTATTGGCGACATCGACAGTAGCACCATCACGGTGACACTCTCTGCCAGCGGAGGCAGCTTTGGCACGCCGAGCGACGGTGCGGGCACCGGCGGTGGCGTGACCGAGACGCTGGTGAATGCGACCACCATCTCGCTGGTGGGATCGCCAGCCGATATCAGCACCTATCTCGATACCGCATCGAACATCCGCTATACACCGCCTTCGAACGCTGTGGGGGCGGGACAAGCGACGATCAGCGTCACCGCGAATGACGGCGACGGCTCGGGTGACGTGGCGCTTGGCACAGTGCAGGTGAATGTGACTGAGGTGAACGATCCGCCTGTGCTGACGGGTCTCGACGCCACGCCGAGCGTGACCGAAGATGGCATCCCCGTGGTGCTCGATGCCGATGTGACCATCTCCGACGAAGAGCTGGACGCGCTCAATGGCGGTAACGGCGACTATGCCGGGGCGACACTTGCGATTGCGCGCAATGGTGGCGCAGATACGTCCGACATCCTGTCGGTGATCACCGGCGGCAACCTCACGGTTGCGGGCGGGCCCAACGGGGGCGGTACGATCAGCGCGAGCGGCAACGTCATCGCAACCATCAGCAACACTGGAAACGGCCAACTTCAGATCACCTTCGCCGACAACGGCACCACGCCGACGACCGCTCTCGTCAACGAATCCTTGCAGGCGATCCGCTACACCAACGGCGCAGACGATCCCGCCACCTCGGTCCAACTAGACTGGGATTTCTCGGACGGGAACGGACATGCTGCGGGCTCGGTCACCGTGTCGCTGACCAACGTCAACGACGCACCGACCCTGACGGCGACCGGCGGCAACCCGACCTTTGTCGAGGGCGGCGCGGCCCAGGATCTCTACAACACGGTCTCTGCCGATGCCGTGGAGATCGGAGATCGCATCACGGGCCTGACCCTGACGGTCACCAATCTCGCCGATAGTGCATCCGAGATCTTGTCGATCGATGGATCCGATGTTGCCCTGACGGATGGCAATTCCGTGACCACGGCGACCAACAGCCTGTCGGTGTCCGTGAACGTAAGCGGCACCACCGCGACGGTGTCGTTCACCGGGGCGACGCTGAGCGCGGCGCAAGCGCAGACCCTCGTCGACGGCCTCACCTATCGCAACCTGTCCGACAATCCCACGACCGCCGGCAACCGGGTGGTCACGATCACCGGCATCACAGATGATGGTGGAACCGCCAATGGCGGTGCGGCAAGCAATGCACCAACCCTGTCCTCGACGGTCAGCCTCACGGCGGTCAATGATGCGCCGTCGGTGGCCAGCGTCTTTGGCGAGACCAGCCAGATTATTACGGGCGGCGGCGCACAGGCGATCACTGGCCTTGCCAATGCGACCGTGTCGAACGCAGATTCGATCGATTACAACGGCGGCTTTCTAACCATCGCCCAGATAAGCGGCGCGGGTAATGGCAGTTGGGGCGTCGATGGTACGACGGTCACCGCAGGCGGAGATGGCACAATTTTAGTAGGCGAGACACTGCAAGTCAGCGGTGTAACGATCGGGACAATCGATGCGACAGCAGATGGACAGAGTGGCCACGACCTGACGATCAACTTCAACGCCGACTCAAGCTCGGCCCGCATCGAGGCGTTCTTGCAGAACCTGCGCTTCGAGGCACCATCCTCAATCGGCGATCGAGGCTATACGCTCACACTCAACGACGGGGATGGCATTGCCAATGGTGGCGATGCGGATGCCAGCGGCAGTATCACGCTCTCGATCACACCCAATCCGCCTGTCCTGGGCAACCTCGATGGCGACAGCGTCAGCGCCACCGAGAACGCCGGTGCGGTCTCGCTGGATATCGGCGCAAACGCAACGGTCACCGACGCCGACTCGCCCAATTTCAACGGAGGCACCCTGAGGGCCTCGGTGACAAACAACGCCGATGCAGCCAGCGACGTTCTAAGCGTCGCCACCAGCGGTGTCGTGGCCCTCGCGGCCATGACGGCAGGCTCGAACGTTTCGGTGTCTGGCACCGTGATCGGCACGCTTGCCAACAACATCGTGGCTGGCAACGACTTCGTCGTGACCCTGAACGCGGATGCCACGCCGGCGCGGGTGCAGAGCATCGTTCAGGCACTGAGCTTTGAAGCGACAGGCGAGGCGCCGACAGCTGGCACACGGACCGTAAGCGTCACCCTCTCCGACGGTTCCGGATCTGGAAACGCCCATGTCAATGTGGCGGTCACAGCGCTCAACGATGCGCCGCAAATCACGGGCCTGGTGAGCGATGTCTCGTTTACCGAGGACACCCCGGCCAATCTCGATCTCTCCGCGCTCACGCTCTCTGATGTCGACACAACGAGTAGCCTGACCCTGACACTAACCGCCAGTGCCGGCACGCTGGCGGCGACAAGTGGCGGCGGTGTGACGGTTGGCGGGAGCGCAACAGGCACATTGATCCTCGCGGGCACCATCGTGGATATAGACACGTTCCTAAACAGCGCCACCCATGTTCATTACAGCCCGGCCGCGAATGCCGCCGGCAATGATGCAGCCACGATCTCACTGACCATCAACGATACCGGCACCAGCACGGATCTCGGGACGGTGAATGTGGACATCACGCCGGTGAATGACGCGCCGACCAACCCGGCAACCGCCGATATTCAGCAAGCCTTCGACACGCCGCATACCTTCACTGTGGGGGATTTCGGCTTTGCCGACGTGGACGGCGATACGCTTCAAAGCGTGCGGATCGACACGCTGCCGGGTGCTGGCGTTCTGAGCCTGAACGCCAGCCCGGTCAGTGCAACAGACGTCATTACGATCGGTGACATCATCGGCGGCAATATCGTGTTCACGGCCGCCTCCGGCGCATCGGGCGATGATTACGCAATCTTCACCTACAGCGTGAACGATGGCACCACGTTCTCTGCTGCCCCGGGCACCATCACGATCGACGTCGCCGCAGCGCCGCCTGCAGGCGGCGGTGGCCAGCCGGCCGAGCCGGAACCAGACTTGGTTGACGGGGTCCCTGTTGAGCGGACCACGACAACCGAGAACAGCCTCAGTGTCGAGAAGATCGTCATCACACCCGTCTCGAACACACGCGAGGACACGGATGCGGCCACATCGTTGGCCGATATTCCGCTGCATTTCGACAGCGACGGACAAGCCGTGACCACTGTCAGCGTGCCAACGGGCGTTGGATTCACGGCACGGGCAAATGAGACCGCCACGATCCAGACCAGCTTCCGGGATGGGTTGTACTTGCTGCGCGATTCCGCGCCAGAATCCGACTGGTTCTCGATGATCAACGGGCTCGATCAATGGCTGAACGGAGTAAGCGCGGGTTGGCTCAACCAGGTCACGCTCACCACGAACACAACCTCGGCACCCTCTGAGCCGATCCGGATTACCGGACGGGAAGGCGACAGCACTGAGGTTATGGTGATTGACGGCTCGCAATTGCCTGTAGGCGCTGTGCTCGATCTCGACAATATCGAGTTTGCGATCATCGTCGGCGATGTCACCGTGCGCAGCGGTGCTGGCACAAACGTCGTCTATGCTGGGAGCGGCGCTCAGAACATCGTGCTTGGCGCAGATGATGACCACCTGAACGGCGGCGATGGAGATGACACGATCGGATCGGAAGGCGGTGATGATCGCCTGTTTGGCGATGCGGGCAACGACACGCTCTTCGGCGGCCCAGGTGCAAACGTTATGCACGGCGGCTTGGGTATGGATACCATCATCTACGCGGCAAACCGAGATCGCTTCGAGATCAGCATCGAGAAGGGCCAAGTGATCGTGACGTCGCTCGATGGCCCGAGCCTGCAGGATACGATCATTAACGCGGAGCTTATCCGGTTCACGGATACGGATCTTTCAATCGATGCGTCCTCGAGCGCCTTCTCAGAAAGCGATCTGACGATTGCCACGCTCTTCACGACGGTTCTCGGCCGCCAGGCCGATCTGGCCGGCTACCAGTTCTGGACTAACGTGGCCGACACGAAGCTCGATCTCGCCTCCATAGCGATGTTCATGCTGCGCTCGGAGGAAAACACGCAAACCGAAGGTCAGGCCTTCGATACGCTCAGCCTTGAGGCGCAGATCGACCGCCTCTATCAGGAGATCCTTGGCCGCGCGCCGGATGATGCGGGCGCCGCGTTCTGGAACGCGGCTGCCGAGGCCGGCTTTGCCATCGACGACATCGCTGGCGCCTTTGTCGACGCGCCCGAGTTCGTGGGTCTGGCGCTGCAGCCGACCGGGCTCGATTTCTTGATCTGAGCCATCTGGGCCGCTCTATCTGCACGCAAACCCGTCAAGCCTGGTGGGTTTGTGTAGAGAGGGAAATCATTGATGAATAAGGAAGCTACCTTCTGCGTTGCGAACGATTGTGGGATGACGGGTTTGGACAGGCCACGCTGCAAGATTTGATTCTTGGGCGAAACGCAGCGTCGTGCCACTAGAATCGGTCCGACAGACAATCCGCACCGCTAACTTTCGCGCGCCAAACATGCTGCAGTATGCATGAACGGCTGGTTCGAGGGGCTGCACCGCAGCATCATTGATCTCCGGTGAACGGCGGCTCTGGGCCGGATGTGTCGTGAAGGGCGACCACAGTTTGCAGTTCTGCAGCGTCCGCTTCACTGCGCATTGCGGCTTTTCGTGTGTTCCCCAGCGAATGCCCGCTTCCCGCCGTCACTTCGGCAAGTCTCTGGTGCTGCGACTGCACAGATCATGTCCGCTTTGGGCTGGCTGCTGTAATCGACTTCGGTGCCAACCCACCCAAATATGCAAAATCGATCGCCGCAATGCCGCATGGCAGCTTCGAGGCCAGAGTGACGGATGTTACGCTCTACACTAACGACAGCTAGGGGCAGAAAGTGACCTTTGCAAAGTTGGAATTCGGCAGGCATGCTACATAAGTGAACGGCCCAGACCGGACGTTCGTGCAAAGCGCAACTTATGGTCGGTGCCGTACCAAAGCCGACTTTCGAGCCTTGGTTTATCGCTAGGGTGCAGCTTCACCGAAGCGGCCTGACATGCGTCAAGCAGCATCGAATCGGCTTTCAGAAGCTGGTCTGGTCTGCAGGATTTGCCTCAGCACCTTCATGATTCACCCTATTTACGTTGCGCCGGCACCACCGAAGCTGAGGCAGCAGAACCAGACAGAAAACTGTTCGTTCGCAAGCGCTTACTTATGCCAGTATTCTCTTTTTGGAAATTCAACCGAACGAGCTGGCATTCTCGGACTCCATATAGATTGTGAAGTGTAAAATTCACTCTTGTCGCTTTTGCACTGGATGTATAAGTGATCCATGATTTTAACATTTACAGGTGTTTTCCATGAATAAGGCCAAACGTGAAATCCAGAAGATCTGCCAGTCAGAAGGGGTAGAGTTGAAGTGTATGACCTACACCGGTAGAGGCCATATTCGGCTTTCCTTCCCGGAGGGGTCCATCATCGCCTCATCCACACCATCAGACTGTCGCGCGCACATCAAGCTCCGTGCCGATATTCGCAAACTTCGCCGATAAAGGACGCCTGCATGAAGCCCGTTATCCTGCCCTCACAAATGACCGCACACCAACGCAGAGAGGCTTGGTATGGTGAAGAAATCCCCCACGCTCGTTACTTGCGTGACTATGATTTCCCACTGAAGGAAGCTCTATTTTTTTGCTTGAGCGAACTCGAAGGGATTCTGGGGGCAGAAGCGATCGCCCCCAAAATCGCTGCCATTGTTCCGGGAAACCAACCAACGGATTGGGATTGGAGATCGCTACCTTTCGATAGCAGCGTGTCGCCGAGTGCGAGCGGGTGGGACTGCGCCAAACGTCTTGACGACGCAGGACTATATGGGCTTTTGGGTGTGCGACCTGCGAATGTCCCGTTTGAAGCCCGAAAGAGCTGGGTTGCGAAACTCCCCCTAGAACTAGACGACTGGCGGCAAAACGTGCGACTGGGCAAAGATGCAAACAACATATCATTGATTATTGATTTGGCCCTGTCTCGGCACGCGATGGACACTGGACTCAGTCTTGCCTCCATAACCGACGAGGACTTGAACGAAGAGGGTGAGGTGAGCGTTCCCGCTCTAGCAGTCTTTGGCGGCGTTTCCGAAGGACGAATTCGTAACGTACTGAGCAGCGGGGAAAGCTGCCTTGTCCGAAAATCCGGTCAGGCTGTCACGGCGAGCAGTGCCAAGGAGTGGCTTGCAGGACGCAAAGAGTTTTACCAGTCCATTTGGGATTTGCCCGAAGGCGAGAAACCCGAACCAAAAGCTCGGAATTTTTCAGGTGAGGTTCTCTTTGTTCCGGTGGCTTCGGACGGCAGCACGTTTAACCCAGAGCTGAAACACAAAGGCAAATATACGGTCGGAGCAAAGGGGCAAGAAATCCAGTTTGATCAATTCCAAGATGCCCTCAACGCCCTTCAAAAGATGTCAACGCCCCGCTGGCGCCGCCCGAATGCGGCAGGCAACTGGTGCATCGTCTCCGGCCGCGACTGGAAGCGGATCGAAAAGAAGTAAGAGCAGACATGAGCATTCCCTCCGCTACCGAGATCCTCGACCTCCTGATGAAAGCGAAGCCGCGACCCACCTCGGAAGCCTCGCGCGATGCCCGCGGTATCTACGGTCTGTTCGAGCACGCCGGCACCTTCCGCTACATTGGCTCGACGTCGTCTGCGGCAAAGGCCTTCTACAAGCGCATCCACCAGCGTCACTGCACAGGGTCGTAAAGCTCCAGCTACTATTTCTCGGCGATGTACAACACCGGGCGCATGTGGCGCCTGCGCAATGATCCGGCAACGAAGACCGACGGCGACATCGCCAAGGCCATGCGCAATGCGTTCATCGCGCGCCATTGCAGCTGTACCTGGGTGACGCTTCCAGACGATGCCGATATTTCTGGGTTAGAGGCGAAGGTAATCGCCCTCGTGACGTCCGACATGGTGGCCTGGAACCGGCGGGGCATGCACGTCTACGACGGGCCTGCCGAGCTGGTTGACGCTTTGCTCAAAGCGTTGCGGCTGTCGCCTGTCGAGCGCGCTGCGATTGCCCGCCAGCAAGTACGGCAGATGGCCGGCGAGAGCGCCGCTCAGGCTCCGCATGACACCGCGCCTGTGCTTGATGATGTCTGTGTTGCTTATCCGCGACACCCTCAATTCACTTCTATTGCTTCCGCAGTGCTTCCAGTGCAACGCAAGCGGCCTCGCGGATGCGAGGGTTAATCTGATGTTTTGGCATGATAATTTTGGTTGCGGGAGTAGGATTTGAACCTACGACCTTCAGGTTATGAGCCTGACGAGCTACCTGGCTGCTCCATCCCGCGTTGTTTGTTTTGTTTTTTTGTTTAGAGAGGATTTATTTGGGTTCTTATTAGGTTTGGCGGTGCCCTACTCTCCCACACCTTAAGATGCAGTACCATCGGCGCAACAGCGCTTAACTTCCGGGTTCGGGAAGGGACCGGGTGTTTCGCTTGTGCTTTGGCCACCAAACCGAATAAGAACCCAAAGCTGCACTCGCGAAGCGAGTTCAGACGGTGGCCGGAAGCGATATGCCGGAGGCAAATCGCGTGGCCACACCTGAGTTATGTCACAGAACATGTATGTTCTGCTTCATTTCAGTTTTATCAACGTGTTGATGATTTTCATCATCAACGTGTTGACCCCTTTATGAGGGTCAACGAGTTGTCCAAGTTTTGTTTTTGCTTTTTGGTTTTTGGCTGTCTTTTACTGGATCAGATCAAGCCAATCGGGCGATTAGTACCGGTCAACTGAACGCATTGCTGCGCTTACATCTCCGGCCTATTGACGTGGTGGTCTTCCACGGCCCTCAGGGATACCTTGTTTTGAGGGGGGCTTCCCGCTTAGATGCCTTCAGCGGTTATCCTTTCCGATCATAGCTACCCTGCACTACCGTTGGCACGATAACAGGTCCACCAGTGGATCGTTCACCCCGGTCCTCTCGTACTAGGGGCAACTCCTCTCAAGTATCCTACACCCACGGCAGATAGGGACCGAACTGTCTCACGACGTTCTAAACCCAGCTCACGTACCTCTTTAAACGGCGAACAGCCGTACCCTTGGGACCTGCTCCAGCCCCAGGATGAGATGAGCCGACATCGAGGTGCCAAACACTGCCGTCGATATGGACTCTTGGGCAGTATCAGCCTGTTATCCCCGGCGTACCTTTTATCCGTTGAGCGATGGCCCTTCCACTCGGGACCACCGGATCACTATGGCCGACTTTCGTCTCTGCTCGACTTGTCAGTCTCGCAGTCAGGCAGGCTTTTGCCATTGCACTCAACGAGCGATTTCCGACCGCTCTGAGCCCACCTTCGCGCGCCTCCGTTACGCTTTAGGAGGCGACCGCCCCAGTCAAACTACCCGCCACGCAGGGTCCCGGATCCCGGTAAGGGACCGCGGTTAGACATCAAGAGTGCGAAGGGTGGTATCTCAAGGATGGCTCCACAGGAACTAGCGTTCCTGCTTCGATGCCTACCACCTATCCTGCACATCACAATCCTGATGCCAGTGCGAAGCTGTAGTAAAGGTGCACGGGGTCTTTCCGTCTAACCGCGGGAAGCCTGCATCTTGACAGGCAATTCAATTTCGCTGAGTCGATGTTGGAGACAGCGGGGAAGTCGTTACGCCATTCGTGCAGGTCGGAACTTACCCGACAAGGAATTTCGCTACCTTAGGACCGTTATAGTTACGGCCGCCGTTTACCTGGGCTTCAATTCGGAGCTCTCACCCCTCCTTTTAACCTTCAGGCACCGGGCAGGCGTCAGACCCTATACGTCGTCTTGCGACTTCGCAGAGCCCTGTGTTTTTAATAAACAGTCGCCACCCCCTGGTTTGTGCCCCCGGATTCCACTTGCGTAGGACCCGGGCCTCCTTCTCGCGAACTTACGGAGGTATTTTGCCGAGTTCCTTCAACATCGTTCTCTCAAGCGCCTTGGTATTCTCTACCAGTCCACCT
>NC_008042.1:15000-130973 GCF_000014065.1 Ruegeria sp. TM1040
CACGCGCCCAAGCTGTCGAGCGTCCCCTTGGTCTCAGGCATTCGCGTCAACGAGTTCCCAATATGCTCCCGCCAGCGCGGCCCGACTTCCATGGCCGTGGCGTAAGCCTGCAACAGATCATCGGGACGGTCCTCGGCCATCGCCTCGATCAGGAAAGCAGCCTGCTCCCTGTCCTTCGCCGATTTGAGGCTCCCTGCCCCGTCACGACGCCGATCGGCAATGATCAGCTTGTGGATCGCGTAACGTTCCGGGCGCGGCACCTGGACCAGAACGCCGGACCGATAGATCGCCGCCGCATGGATCGGCTCGGCAATCAGAAAATTGAGATAGTTCAATCCTTGCGCGCTCACACCCAATGCTGGCAGATCACGGACGCTCTCATCCCCGAACGCAGGTGTCAGGAACTCGACCAACTGGCCACTGCCGCCCTGGGCCCATCGCCAGCTCCGGCCTTGGTCAAGAGCCGGTAAGGGATCAAATTTGAGTGCCGAGAAGGTCTCGGCCAGGCCCGGGTCGACCTGATCTTGCAACGCCACGCTCAGTTTTTCGAACTGGGCGATATCGATGTCGGCTGTATTGGCCATGCCCGCCAAAGGCAAACGAACACCCAGCTCGCCCTCATAGAGCCGGAAGGCATTCGTCCCGACGATGGTGCCACCCAACCGGAATGTCCCCGCTGCGGCCATGGCCGACAGGATGGACCCGGTCGACCGGTCGGTGGGTGTCATGCCTTCGGCGCGCAGAAGTCGAACGAGCCGAGACCGTTCTGCCTGACGTTCCTTGGCCGCCCCGCGCAGTTCCTCGATCCGTCCGATACGTGCACGTGTCTCGTCACTGTCCTCGCCGATATAGAGGAACCGCATCTCCGTTCCGACGCGGCGCACGGCGTACCAATAGGCCTTGTCGCCGCGCTCTTTGAGCGTTGGCTTGCCTTCAACACCGGACAAGGCCTCATCCTTCAGGAGGCGCACCAGATCGGTATAGGCGCTCATTGCGATACTGCTGAGAGAAATCATGCCTAGCAATTTCATGTTTTGATTGGCACGTACATACCTATCTAAAACTCAAATTGATAGGCAAAAGGGCGAGAGGGCACGACCAAGTCCATCAGAAACGGCGAAAGGGCCGCGCCAAGCGCGACCGCGCCTCAGTCGTTCATCCGCTTTCGCACCCAGCCCACAAAGGCCGCGTCGGGTTTGCGCAGGCGGGGGGCGCCGGTGCGGGCCCAGGTGGCGCGCCAGTCGGCCTCCAACGCATGCACATCCACCCCCGGCATCAACCGGCGCGCCTCGTCGCGGGCCGCCTCTGAAATCACCGGCGGCGGCACATCGACCACGGCGGCCTTCTGGCTGAAGCGGATGATGTCGCCTTCTAGCTCTGCCATCTCGTAATCGGGCAGAGGCTGGCTTTCGATCATATCGCGGACCATCTTGCGAAAGACCCGACGCGGGCTGGCGGAGCCGGATTTCTTCAGGAGGGTCTCAACCGAGATCTGCCAGCTGTCCTGACGGCCGCAGTGTTTGCGCGCAAGCTCGTAGATGCGCCGCTCCAAGGGTTTCCTCAGCCGGAAATAATCGCGGCTCAAGGTCAGCACCGATTTTGACAGCACCGCCCGATAGAGCCAGTCCGACAGCGTCACCGCCACCGAGACCATACGCCCGCCCCGGGCCTTGCGCACGATCTCCCAGCTCTCGATAAGACCAAAACCGGTAGTGATCTCCTGCCCGCCGGTGGTGATATTGGTAGTGATCCGCGTGCCCGCGAGGCGCTCAAAGGACTCGCGCAGGCGGCGATAGGCATCGCCCGAGGTTTCGCGGTTGCAGGCCACCAAGAGATCATGGGCCGTGAGATGCAGCACCCGGCTCACCTGCCGGCCCGCATTGAGCGCCGCCATCAGCTGGCTCACACAAAAGATCAGGATGTCCTTATCGTGAATCGTCGCCAGCCCTTTGACGCTCGGGGTCACGGTGATCTCAGCCCCATTGTGTTCGTAGTTCAGGATGCGCCGGTCCGGGCGCGTGCTGAGGGAAAACAACGGATGCTCCATCGAAGCCAGATCATTCTTAGGCATCGCATCAAAGATATCGCAGAGGAAATACGCCCCCTGTCCTTCGGGGGGATAGCCTCCGGCCTCGCTTAGCGCGCTGGTCATGAATCTGGTCTCACTGCTTTGCCTGCCTCACGATTTGCGTCCTGCTGTACCGCCAGATTCGCTTTCGTGGTTTTGATTACACTCACCCTAGGGTTATCCACAGCCCCGCACAACGGGGGTTCAGAGTCAGAAGATCGGGGGTTCAGAGTCATTTCATCGGGGTTTCAGAGTCATCTATTGCGGAAATAAATGCCCAAACCCCAGTAAAAAAAGGGCTTTGCAGGAGACCATGGGCTGCTTTAACTAGAAATAACACAATAATAACAGGATATCTTTTTTTCATCCTTCCTGTTTCTGTGCCAAAACCGCACCCTCCCTTGGGTTGCAAGTGTTGGAATTACTTAGAAAATTACAGCGACATCATCATAATGCTTCCACATGCCGCCTTTTCTGCTATCTTGTGAGAAAGGCGATACATCGAGGGTTGGGGCCTGGGCAAATCCGGACAACCCCCCTCTCTTCCAGCATGAGGCATGACGCAGGATGGCCAAAGATATCCACAGCAAGGCAGGCACCACCCTGCCCCCCTATTTCAATATCGATCCCGATGCCGCGATGGCGGAGCTCGACCAGCCGACCGACACCGCGCGCTTTGCCGAGATTGCCGAAGGCTGCGCGCGGGGACGTGCGGATCTCGCCAGTCGTGGTCTCAATGAGGAGGGTTCAAAGAACCTGCGCCTGTTCTCCACCTGGGAGATCACCCGCTATCTGATCCCCGTCGCGCAGGCCCATTTCCGCCGCGTGCTCAAGGCCAACCCTGACCTGCCGCAGGGGCGCTCGGAAACCGAGGGCGGTGCCAAATGGTTCACCCTGGATGAGGTACTGCGCCTGCGGGCGTTTTTTGCGGCCCAAGGCTCCAAGGCCAAGAACTACCTCCCCTACCGCCCCGAAGGTCTGCCTGCAAAACTGGTGGCAGTGGCGAACTTCAAAGGCGGCGTTGGCAAGACCTCGACCGCGGCGCATTTGGCGATGTCGGCGGCGCTGGATGGCTACAAGGTTCTGGTCATTGATCTGGATTCTCAAGGCTCGATGACCTCCATTTTTGGAGGAAAGATCGAGGACGAATGGCAGACCGCCTTCCCGCTTCTGGCACGGCACTACGGCGAACACCTGCGGGTGGAAAACCAGCGCCGTCTGGATCGGGGGGATGCGCCGCAGCCCCTCGACGAGAGTCTCACCGCCGCGATGGAGATGACGGCCAAGGATGTGATCCAGCCCACCCATTGGCCCAACATCGACCTCATCGGTGCCCAGCTGAATTTGTATTGGGCGGAGTTCCAAATCCCAGTCTGGCGGATGGCGGCGCGCTCGTGGAAACTGTGGGACGCGCTCACCGACCGGCTCGAGGCGGACGGGGTGCTCGATCAATACGATGTGGTCTTCATCGACACCCCCCCGGCGCTTGGCTACCTCACCATCAATGGGCTCTCAGCGGCGGACATTCTGCTGGTGCCGATGGGGGCGTCTTTCCTAGAGTTTGATTCCACCGGCCGTTTCTTTGACATGCTACATTCCACCTTTGCTTCCATTGAGGAGGGCGAAAACCTCGCGGCCCGTGCTTTGGGTCGCCCCGAGATCGGCTTTGAATGGGATGCGGTGCGGGCGGTGATCACCCGCTACGACGGCGCCCAGCAGGGCGAGTTGGCGGGGTTGGTGCAGGCTTATATGGGGCCAACCCTGTCGCCGCACCGCCAGGACTTCACCGCGCTGATCGGTCAGGCCGGCGAGCAGGTCAACGGGATCTACGAGGCGGATTACCGTGACTTCAACCGTGAGACCTATGCGCGAGGCCGCGAGACATTTGATGAAACCTATGCGGCGTTCAAGCGGCTGCTCAATGGCGTCTGGAGGCGTGAAGAGCTGGCGGTGCAGGAAGAACGAGCGGCCTCCTGAGGCGGTATTAGGATCGGGCTGCGATGCTCTGGGCCTGTGGCTTCGAGTAGCGGCATGAGGAAGGACAATAACAATGGCAAAACGCAAACGGCTGACCCCAGCCCAGCCCACCTATCTCAGCGGCAATGAAAAAGCTGGGGCCAGTGCCCCTGGTCCGCTCTCGATGGGGGCGGCTCCAATTGCGCAAGTGGCGTCTGATACCTCGGCGTCGGCGGCGCTCGAAGAACTCTCCGGTGTGCTGGAGCGTGCCCGAACCAAGGGGCTGATGATCGAAGAACTGCCGCTTGGCGCGATCGACGAGACCTACCTTGTGCGGGACCGCATCGTGCAGGGCGAAGATGACATGCAAGGGCTTATGGAGTCGCTCAAGGCGCGCGGCCAGCATACTCCAATCGAGGTGGTCAAACGCGAAGACGCTCACGGTGAGAAAACCCATGGGCTGATCTCCGGCTGGCGGCGTTTGACGGCGCTGCGCAGACTCTATGAAGAGACATCAGATCCCAAGTTCGCCACCATCAAGGCGTTGGTGGTGCGTCCCGAGAGCGCGGCGGATGCCTATCTGGCGATGGTCGAGGAAAACGAAATCCGGGTGAACCTCAGCCATTATGAGCGCGCCCGTATCGCGGTGCAGGCTTTGGCCGAAGGGGTCTATCCGGATCAACGCAAGGCGCTCCTGGGGCTGTTTCAAAACGTGCCCCGTGCCAAGCGCTCCAAGATTGCGAGCTTTGTGACGCTGGTCGAGGCGTTGGACGATGTGCTGCGCTATCCCACCGCGATCCCCGAAAAGCTAGGGCTGGGACTGGCGCGCGCTTTTGCGCAAACTCCGCAATTTGCACAGGAAGTAGCGCAGAAGCTGAGAGAGCGTCCCTGTGTCGATGCCGAGGGAGAACAGGCACTTCTGAGCGACCTCCTTGCTGCGCATGAGCAAAGTGGAATCGCGGATGTAACTGAAACACCCCCTGCAGTATCTGATCCCGAAGAAACGCCCCAGACTCCTCCCACCTCGGACAGCCCTACTCTCATGCCGCAGGTACGCAGTTTGGATCCGGTTGATCAGAACGAAAATAGTGAACAGGGGAGCATGCCCGTAAGCACTGGTGTACACCTAGATTATTCTCCTTCCCATCAGCGTATCGAGCTAACTGGTCCAGGTGTTGATACGGCTCTGTTGACTGCCCTCAAAGACTGGCTGCGACAGCGTTGAAAGTGAATCCTTCAGGGATACAGGACAAGGTAAAAGATCCTGATGCTTCTGTATCAGGATCTTACTTTTGAAAGAATATCCAAATACAGCAGCGGTTAACCAGCTCAGCGCCCTACTGACATATAGGTTTCAAAACCTGCCTGACGGGCAGACTTGGCGGTATAGATATTACGCAGGTCAACCATGCGAGGTTGTGCCATCTTTCGCGCCAGAGCCTTGAGATCGAGGGCGCGGAATTCATTCCATTCGGTCAGCAACACCACCAGATCGGCATTGCGCGCAGCCTTGTAGGGATCCTCTTCCCATTTGACGCCAGGCAGGAGATCGCGCCCCTCTGCTTCGCCCTGCGGGTCCACCACCCGCACCTTGGCGCCGCCGCCGATGAGGGCTGGCACGATGGTGAGGCTCGGCGCCTCGCGCATGTCATCGGTATTGGGTTTGAACGTCACGCCCAAAATCGTGATGGTCTTGCCGTTGAAACTGCCGTCGCAGGCGTCACGCAGTTTCTCAAGCATCCGCGCCTTAATCTCGTGATTGACGCGCATCACCGTTTCGGTGATCTGCATCGGATAGCCATGATCCTGGCCAATGCGGGCCAGCGCGGCGGTGTCCTTTGGAAAGCACGACCCACCATAGCCGGGGCCTGCATGCAGGAACTTATTGCCGATGCGCCCGTCCAGCCCCATCCCGTGCGAGACCTCCTTGACGTCGGCCCCCACCCGTTCACAGAGGCCTGCGATCTCGTTGATGAAGGTGATCTTGGTCGCCAGGAATGCATTGGCAGCATATTTGATCATCTCGGCGCTTTCGAGATCGGTGGTGAGGATCGGGAAATCGCGCAGGTAAAGTGGCCGGTAGATCTCTGCCATGACCTCGGCCGCGCGTTCGTTTTGCACCCCCACCACCACCCGGTCCGGGCGCATGAAGTCATCAATCGCCGCTCCTTCGCGCAGGAATTCCGGATTGGAGGCCACGTCAAACTCTGCCGCTGGGTTTGATTTGGCGATCACCTGTTTCACCTGCCGGTTGGTGCCCACCGGCACGGTGGACTTGGTCACCACCACGGTATAGCCCTGCAGGGCGGCGGCGATCTCTTCGCTGGCGGCCATCACATACGTAAGATCAGCATGACCATCGCCGCGCCGCGTCGGCGTTCCGACCGCGATGAACACCGCATCAGCTGTGGCAACGGCGGTGGCCAGATCATCAGTGAATGATAGCCGCCCGGCTGCGACATTGCGAGCCATCAGATCCTCAAGCCCGGGTTCGTAGATCGGCGCCTCGCCTGCTTGCAGGCGCGCGACCTTTGTTGCGTCCTTGTCGACGCAGGTCACATCATGGCCGAAATCGGAGAAGCAGACGCCGGAGACCAATCCGACATATCCGGTGCCAATCATTGCAATGCGCATGGGGATGGTCCTTTGTTGTAGCCTCATCGTCCCCTGCTTGAGCAGGCGGAGTGTTGGGGATCAGACATATACCTGGGCATGAAGAGCTGGAACCGAAATTTTATCCGGATCACAGTCTGATGAAGGCGCAGACGTAAAGCAATATGGCGTGGATGATTTAGTTCCGCTTCGGACCTATTGTTTCGCGCGCGAAACAATAGGTCATATTTGCTGACCTATTTGGACCTTGGGAAAATGGAGACCAAGCAAAGCGTAGTTGTGGTGGGTGAAGAGTGTCTGCGCGGCATAAGCCTCCTCAACGACATCAGCTTCGGCGATGGTCGTGGTCAGATTATTGGTCAGAACAGTAGCGGCATTGCGTGCCAACCGATCCCCATATCCGGCTTGTAAATCGCTATGTCGTCTGTCTGTTGTCGCGCGAACTTGACCGTACTCTCGTGCTCGAAATTAGAAAGGTAGATGACAGGGAAAACTCCAGTATGTCGGTTGCCAACTATTGCAACGCGTATCAGAGTGGTTCTTCGCTTTAACCTCTTGCCCCACGCTTCATAAGGTGAAGCATTGGGAAAGATATATATGTGCGTACCGAGGTGAGAGCCAAAATCTTGCGCGGATCATAAGCTAATTGAGGGCACGCAGGTGAGGCAAAAAGGTGTCGGTATAATAGGTCCGATTCGTACCTAATGTTTCGCGCGCGAAACATTAGGTCAGTATTTATGACTTATGTGGTGCGGAGCTTCGAAAGCTCATATCGCTTAACTTTGGGGAGGTAACTGGATGATTAGACCGCTCACGGCGTGGAAGCAGCATCTATTTTCTGGTCAGCTGGCATAATAACCTCGGTACCAAGCGACAAAACGGGCGACACCCTCTTCGACACTAACCTGAGGCTCATAGCCGGTAAGCTGGCTCAACAAAGTGGTGTCTGCCCAGGTTGCCGGCACGTCTCCTGGCTGCATCTCCATCAAGTTCTTTCGGGCGGTGGTCTCTAGCGCGGTTTCTAGCGCAGCAATATAATCCATCAGCGGCGTGGGTTTTGAGGCCCCGATATTGACGATCCTGAAAGGGGCAACTGGGCTCAGGGTGTCTTGCGTAGAGACAGGCGTATCACCGGGCACTGCCTCAATCAGTCCGGTGATACCCGCCACCAAATCATCGATATAAGTAAAGTCTCGGCTCATGCGTCCATGGTTATAGACATCGATCGCCTCACCGGCCTCTATCGCTTTGGTGAACTTGAACAACGCCATATCCGGTCGACCCCAGGGGCCGTACACCGTGAAGAACCGGAACATCGTGGTTGGTAGACCATAGAGGTGTGCATAGGAATGAGCCATCGTCTCGCCTGCCTTTTTGGTGGCGGCATAAAATGACATTTGATGATCTGCTTTCTGGTGCTCATCGAAAGGGATGTTGGTATTGGCACCATAAGCCGAAGACGTGGAGGCAATCATTATATGCTCGGGCGGATGCGCGCGGGCAGCTTCCAGCACTTCAAAAGTACCTATCAGGTTGGCCTCGAGATAGTCGCGCGGCGCGTCAATTGAATGGCGCACTCCGGCTTGAGCGGCCAGATGGATCACCGCATTGGGTTTGTGGTCAGCGAGTAGGCCCATTAAGCGCCCTGGATCTTCGAGCTTGCCGATCACAGGGATGAAATTATCGTTGACCTCCAGCATAGCGTGGCGGCGCCTTTTTAAGGCGATGTCATAATAAGGTGAAAGACAATCGAGCCCTACAACCTGCCAGCCTGAGGCTAGAAGATAAGTCGCAAGATGGTAGCCAATGAAGCCAGCCGTGCCGGTGATGAGAGCGGTTCGCATGGCCCTTAGGTGGCCTGTGTGGACGGGGGTGTCAATGCTCCCTGCGGGAGCACAACTCAGGGATGGTAGAAAGCTGGAAACAAGATATGTGAGGCAAACGCAGGAACAGGTATTCTCCGGTGCCTTATGGTGCCCCCACACGGACTCGAACCGCGGACCTACTGATTACAAATCAGTTGCTCTACCAGCTGAGCTATAGGGGCTTTGGCGTATGCACTAACTTCTGCGAAAAAACTCTGCAAGTGCAAACCTCTCTCAAGTTCTGGTGGATTATTGCTCTTGATATTATGAGGATCTGCCCTTTTGATATCCTTCGGTCGCAAGGAGCCTCCGCAGATTGGATTTTGGTATTCTGCTTCTCCGCTTTGCGCAAGTGCGGCAGTCCCGGCGTTGTTAAATTGCTCATATGCTCGGCGCACTTGTCGCGGCATTTGTTGGCCAGAGATGTGTACGGCCTAGTTTCACTTTAGCCGTGTCGCTTGAGCACAGGCTTGCGCGGAGTATCTCTCAGGCCACCCAAGATCTGTTCGCTCAAAGTACCGGCATAGGGGAAGGCTGCAGCACTTTGGTTTTGGGGTGTCGTATCTCTTCCCAAAGCTTCGTTTGTGGCTAGAGCCGGAATTATCGGTAGACGCTTGATGACTTGCAGAACGCTCGGGGCAGGTATCGCGGTGGGGGGCGTCCGTGCAATCTAGGACGTCTAATCAAGAACAGGGCGGGAACTGTTTGTTTGGGCGCGCGGTTGTTTGCACTCATCAATGTTTTGCGGGGGCTGCGGCAAAACTAGTCTGCGGGTGTGTTGTCCGTTAAGCTTTTGGCAAGCTGGAGGAAAATGGGTCGCTGATGTTTCGGGATCTTGTAGTAGCTCTGCACAAGTGCGATGGCTTCCTTCTCTTGAGATGCGGTTCTATGAAATTCATGCGTGTCGGATGTCTCCTGTCTCGGATCAAAACCTTCGAAGAAATACGTCACATCTACGCCAAGAACCTTTGAGATATCCCATAGTCGAGAGGCACTGACACGGTTCGATGCCACCTCATAATTCTGTATTTGCTGACACTTGACCCCAACTTTTTCCGCAAGATACTTTTGCGTCTCGTCGACTGTCCAACGCCGGGTTCGAATGCGTTTCCCGACATGAATATCTACCGGGTGCGGCATGGATCTATCCTTTTTTAGAAATGCTTTGCTTTAAGCTTGAATGATATGGAGTGCAGACCAAAAGTCCAGCTCGACACAGGCCTATGTGTCTAACCTCGCTTAGGCCGCAGTCGCAATATTCGTTGGATAAGCTGAATGATGAATTTGTTTGGCTCTGCTGTCCAGAGTTTACAGATGCATTCGTAAGGCTTCAGTCCAATCAGGATCTCGAAACCGCGGACGAAGTTGTCGGCGCTATAAAGTTCGCAGGGTACATTCTGCGCTAATAACAGTTCTCATAGGGGTGTCGCTGGACTGCCGCTTCTTTTTTTGCGCTGTTCCTCCGCTGGGCTTGGCGGTTGGTCTAACGATGAGTGTGTTTGGTTGGATTGTGCTCGATCCCATTGGCCTCACAGATTATATCGTACCGCATTTGCCTAAAGGCTGTTGTCACCGTGTGCGTGACCGTGGCGTTCCCATGACGAGCCTGTCACTGAATGCGTCCTTCCGAGCTCGACAAAGGATTACGCCATCAATCCGTGAGAGCAAATATCTAGGCCCTCGCGTACACGTCTTCGTAGCGGATGATGTCGTCTTCACCAAGGTAGCTACCCGTCTGTACTTCGATAAGCACCATGGGCACCTTCCCAGGGTTTTCCATTCTGTGAACTGCTCCAAGCGGAACATAGATGGACTGGTTCTCCGTTACTAAACTGACTGTATCATCTACGGTAACTCGCGCAGTTCCTTCGACAACAATCCAGTGCTCAGAACGGTGATGGTGGCTTTGTAGAGACAAGGCAGCACCTGGATTGACGTGAATGCGTTTTACTTGAAACCGCTCGCCTACAATAAGACTTTCAAACCACCCCCAAGGGCGATGATCTTTGGGAAACGCTTCAGCTTGTCGAACAGATTTTGCTTTTAGTGTTTCAACAGCCTTTTTCACATCTTGAGCACGGGAAACATCAGCTACAAGCACTGCGTCTGGCATAGCGACCGTAATAATATTCTTGAGGCCAATACCGACAACCTCAAGACGTTCATCTTCGGAGCGTAGCAAGCTGTCCGTGCAGTCTATTGCACTGGCCCGACCGTGAATGACGACGCCATCCTGATCCGGAACTCCTTCACGCCAAACCGCATCCCAACCGCCTAGGTCAGTCCAGCCACCTGCATAGGGAACAACAGCAAGATTTTCTGCCCGCTCCATGACGGCATAGTCAATGGAGATGTCTTCGGCGCCTGACCAAGCATCAGGATCAAGTCGCAAGAAGCCGAGATCATGCTCTCCAAGATCTAATGCCGTTTGGACAGACACTAACATATGTGGGCAGTGAGCTTTAAACGCTTGGATTATGCTCTCAACGGAAAACAAGAAGATACCTGCATTCCATAAGAAGTTTCCAGATCGGAGCATGTCTTTGGCAGTGTCTAAATCTGGTTTCTCGACGAACCGCTTCAGACCAATAACTTTAGGCTCAAAATCTTCAGGCTTACTAGCAAGCTCAAGATACCCATAGCCAGTCTCTGGACGGTCCGGCTTTATCCCAAATGTAACCAGTTGCCCTGCTTGTGCCGCAGGCTCTGCGGCTGCAATGGCTGCACGAAACGCCTCTGAATCTGGTACAACATGATCAGACGGCGCTACAAGCATCAGCCCATCAGGATCGTGTTTCTGGAGAAAGAGAGCAGCTGCCAGAACTGCAGGTGCAGTGTTTCGACCTTCCGGTTCAATCAAAATGGCACCCGGGTCAATACCCACTTCTGCCATTTGTTGGGTTACAATAAACCTAAAGTCAGAATTGGTTACAACCATCGGAGAGGCAAAGCCCTCTCCGGCCAAGCGCTGAGCTGATGATTGAAAAAGCGTGATGTCCCCAACAAGAGGCGCAAATTGTTTGGGGTAGCTTTTTCGCGACAAAGGCCACAGCCGCGTTCCTGAGCCTCCGCATAGCAAAATAGGATGTATCACCTGACGCACTGCCCCTTCTAACTTAGCTGCGACGAACATCTTTTGATGCCCATATAGTAAATCCTGTAAGCTCACTGACGTTGAATCAACGATAGCCGTCCAACAGGGCTGAAAGCTGTACTATCCGGTGGACGCTACTTTTGGCAACTATCGGAACCAAGAAGAGAGCGCAGGCAGAGCGCTTGATCGTTGCCTGATGAGTGCACTTTAGCACAGATGGGTCAACGACCACCATGTTACCGTGATCGGTTCTTCTTGGGGGTATGCAACGCTCGCCATCCTGCGTTTTCGGATGATTGACAGGCTCGAGGGAGAGATGACATCCGGTTGATCTCTATTTGGGGTGTGCCCGCCGAGAGTGGGCAGAACTTGTGTGGTTGGCTGAGTTCTTTATCGCTGGCGGACCATATTTGACGATGGCTTTCTTTTTCAGAGCCTCGCCGCAGAAGTCGGCGTGCATTTTGTGTGAAATCCGCCTGCTCAGAACTGTACGCGACGCACCGTCCATGCTCGTACGAGAGATAAGAAACTATTCCTCGCTGGCACGAAGGCGATGTCAGTGGATCAAACCTTAAACAGAGCGATCTGGATGAGAATATATAACCATTGCACGATGAGATCTGCGAGGATGATGGTCAACGTAAGAACTTTGGGCGTCGATCATTGCAGAGCGCCACATATCTCTAAATTTAGCCTGAGGGTGTAGGATGCTGCCGAGAAGTGAATGGTCCGGATTGACCATTCCAGTGACCTGCAAGACGTTAGTCGCTGAACTCTTGTCATCTATTCCCGGCTTGCGAGAACAACGCCATCTCAGAATGTTTTGCATTGAGCAAAAGCATATCCTGTAGCTCGAGAGAAATCCTGTGACCCCGGCAAGGTGCCGGCCTCGCTTTCAGCAGTAGGCAGGGCAGGGGATCGACGGACTGACGCCCGCTCACCCCAACCCTGACAGTTTCTAATCCTGTTGATCCGCCTGCCATCCCGGCAGGTCCGAGAAAACCGGCAAGCGCCGCCTTTGGTGTCGGTTCCGGTTGAGAATTCCGGTTCCTCCCACGCGCAGGCGCGCGGTTCCCTCCCAAACTCTCGCCCTTCACCCGGTTGTCACGGCCCCACCAGGCCGCAGGACAGGCTTTGCCCTTACCCGCTCTGCCGTCCGGAATGCATGGGCATTCCAGACAGCAGAGAAGGAAGGCCCGCCCATTGGCGGAAAGGGGAAAAGACCCGGCCCGCGTCACGCGAAGGAGGGTCACAAATGACCGCAGAGAAGTTTGACGTTTATTCCCATGTCACCAATCAGATCATCGCGCAAATCGAGGCGGGGGCGCCGCCTTGGCGCAAGCCGTGGACCGGTGGAGGGACAGGGGGTAGCTTGCCGGAACGGTTCAACGGCAAGGCCTATCGGGGCATCAACATCCTGATGCTTTGGGCAACAGCGATGGCGAAAGACTACAGCTCAGCCCGCTGGATGACGTTCAATCAGGTCAAACAGCTTGGGGGCCATGTCCGCAAGGGTGAGAAATCCGCTACCGTGGTGAAATACGGCACCGTCGAGCGCGAGGACGAGAACGGCGAGGAACGCCAGATTCCCTATGCCAAGGCCTACCGCGTGTTCAACGCCGACCAGATCGACGGCTTGCCCGCCGAGTTCTACATCTTGCCCGATCCGCCCCGTGATCTTGGCACCGTGGCAGATCCCGCGATGGAGGCTTTCTTTGCCGCGACCGGCGCGCAGATCGATGTGACCAAGGAGCCGCGCGCCTACTACAGCATCAAGACCGACCGCATCCATATGCCGCCAATCGCGACCTTTCACAGAGCCACAGGATATTACGGTACCTTGGCGCATGAGCTGACCCACTGGACAGGGGCAACAAAGCGGCTGGACCGCTTGGGCCGGTTCAATGACCGCAAGCTCTACGCGTTCGAGGAACTGGTCGCCGAGATTGGCAATTGCATGCTTTGCACCCAGATCGGGGTGGAGCCTGAATTTGGGCAAAGTGCCGCCTATGTTGAAGGATGGCTGGAGGCAATGAAGGAAGACAGCCGCGCGATTTTCCGCGCTGCGTCCGAAGCGCAGAAGGCCGTGGATTATATCATGGAGCGTACCGCGCAGGCCGATCGGATGGCCGCCGAGTAACAGCCCGCACCGCCGCAATGATCGAGGCTTCCGTCAGAAGGCGGGGGCCTTTTGCGTTCTGGCGTGATCCAAGTGGGGGTGGTTTCAGGATGACCTGTCGGCGGGCAACCTAAAAGCCACCCGCCGACAGGCCCGACGCTTCGCGTGGACGGGCATTGATGCCCGAAATCGCCGATTGGGGCCTGCTGGGGGTCTCCACTCATAAGCTGACCATTGTCCGGAGAGCTGACTTAACTGGCCTTTGCAGCACGCGCGCCAGTTTCCTCCGGTTTTGCTAACCGTTCCACAAACGGTCGTTTTTGCCGGTGACAGAAACATAAGGGTTTTGACTGGTCGATTGCTCATCAATGCTATGAGCCTAAGCAAAAAAGGCGGCGCGAAGGTGCGCCGCCATTAACTCGTTACCTACTGCTTGCGGGTTACATACCCGTCGACACTGCAAAGCTAGAGACGTCCGACGTGCCCAAATCCGCGAGCAGGGTTGCCGCACCTGATGTCACATCGATTGCATAGAGCCCGGCTGTATCTTGCCCGTCGATTTGCAGAACAGCGTAGGCCGCGTCCGCGCCCTCTTCTGGCGAGACGATGTCGAAGCCGCCAACCGGCAAAACGTCGGCCGGTTCACCACCGATTGTGATCAGGCCGATGGATTCAAGTGTACCGGCGTTGTTTGCCAGGCTCACGAGCGCATTTGCGCGCGCGTCTAGTGCGTATTGGAAGGTACCGCCCGCCTTTGCGCCGTTGATAGCGTTTGTGTAGGCGTTTGCGAAGATCAAAGGCTCGACGCCTTCCGACATGTCACCCTTAGCATAAAACAGATCTGTGAAGCGGCGGACGGAGTTCGCGCGCTTATCGCCAAAGTCACTTGGGAAATAGACTAGGTTCTCGCCCGTGGAGCCAACCGCGCGCACCGCATCGATCTTGTTGTTGAAGTCGAACGCAACCACAGAGCCGTCAGCTATAATGGCGTCGTCCGTGAACGTGGCGGACTGGTCCATTGTCTCTCCGGTCATGGGATTGATCGTCACGATCATGCCATCGGCGAACCCAACCAACTCGCGGGTCACCGGACGCCAAGCTATGGACCGAACCGGTGTAGACAGCGTGATGCTGCGCACTTGATCTGGCGTGGCGATGCTGTCCATCACCATCAGGCTGGTGCTATCGCCGGACAGGGCGTAGCCCATCGTGCTTGCGTGGCCGTCGGCCATCACCGGAGCCGCAAGAAGGGCGAGGGTTGAGGTCCAAGCTGTAAAACGAAACATTGGGTGTCCTTTTCTTTTGGGGCTGTGCAGGGGCACGGCATTTGTTCAGGTGCGGAAGGCCAGGCTGACGCCATTGAGACAATGTCGTTTGCCGGTTGGCTGCGGCCCGTCCTCAAAGATGTGGCCCAGGTGAGAGCCACAGCGGCGGCAATGCACTTCTGTCCGGGTGGCAAAAAGGCTGTTGTCGGGCTTGGTGCCCACGGCGTTTGGCAGGCTTTGCCAAAAGCTCGGCCAACCGGTGCCGCTGTCATACTTGTGGGCAGAGCTATAAAGCGGGAGATCGCAGCCTTTGCAGTGAAAGGTGCCTGAGCGGGTTTCGGTATCCAAGGGGCTGGAAAAAGCCGTCTCCGTCGCCTCTTCACGCATCACGGCATATTCCACATCCGTCAGCATCGCGCGCCATTCGGCCTCGGATCGTGTGATCTCGAAAGGTCCTTCAGCGGCGCGCAGCGGCACAGCGGCAGAGCACAACATCCCGGCGATTAGTGTCCGGCGTTTCATCGGTGCCTCCTGGTCGTTTGAAAGACTCCCCTCGCACAACTCGAGGGGAGAGTTAGCGCAGTGAGCGGTTTTATTTCGGGACCAGAACCGCGTTCACCACGTGGATCACACCATTGGATTGATCCACATCGGCCACGGTGACTTTGCCCGCATTGCCGCTTTCGTCGAAGATGAAGACGTTGCCACCAACAACCTTGGCGGACAGAGCATCCCCGGACACGGCGTTGAAATGATAAAAGCCATCAGGGCTCGACTTGGCTGCCGCGATGATATCGGCTGCCGACCAGTCACCAGCCACGACGTGGGCGGTCAGCACCTTCTGCAGCATTGCCTTGTTTTCAGGTTTTAGCAGTGTCTCAACCGTACCAGCGGGCAGTTTGGCAAACGCGTCATTCACTGGCGCAAACACGGTGAATGGGCCTTCGCCCTGCAAGGTGTCCACCAGATCAGCTGCCTGAACGGCGGCAACCAAAGTGGTGTGGATCGGGGAATTGACAGCATTCTCGATGATGTTGCGCTCTTCGAGCATTGGCGCGCCACCAACGGTGGGATTCATGGCAAAAGCCGCAGTGGCCAGGGCGATTGCAGCGGTCGATGAGGCAACAAGTGTCTTGAATGTCATGGTCTTTCTCCTTTTTGAAGCGAGGCCGTTTGGCCTTGCGATGGAGAAGACACGGGGGATGAGCGAGAGAAGTTTCAGAAAAAATCTGATTTTTTGCAAAAAATCAGATTTTCTCTTCTTATTAGGTGCTTGTCACAGGCCCAACCGCCAGAACTTCACCAGTAGGCGCCCCTGTCGGCGAGCCGCCAGGAGGTTCATCGCTGATAGCCAATAGACCATTTACCAGTCTCTCAGCGATGTCTGGTGACACGTCGATTTGTGTTTCCACCTCAGCAGGCAGTACGCCCAGGGACACAGGCGTATCTGTACCCTCGGCAATCAACCAAAGCTCCAGCACACGGCCCGAGCGCGCGGCACCCGCCTCGCGGGTCAACTCAAGCGCACCCGTCTCTGCAATGAAGCGCGCCGCAACAACGAGCGTGCCGTCGTCCGCTACGACATTCGCAGTGAAGGTGGGATCAAAGCTTGGATTCTGCATCAGTACAGGGGTCAGTAAGACAGCCCCCACCACAATCACAGCGACGGTCACACCACCGACCAGCAAGGACCACAAGGACCGCTTAGGTTTGACTGTGTCCGGGAAAAGTGCGGCGTTGAGTTCGTCTTTGACCGACCCCGGTGGGGCGACAGGCGCAATTCCTTCGGCCATAGCGACAAAGCTCTCATCCCAATCGCGCACCAGGTCGCGCAAGGCTGGCTCCAAGGCCAACCGCGCTTCAAAGGCAGCCCGCTCATCCCCTTCAAGAAGATGCAAGACGTACTCACCGGCCAAGGCCGCATCGTCGTTATGATCTCCTTGCTGGCTCATCGGCTCAGGCAGTCCTTTAGTGTCAGCAGGCTGCGGTGCAGCCAGGTTCGCATTGTGTTCAGCGGAACATCGTATCGTGCCGCGAGGTCTTTATAGCTGTCGCCGTCCAGATAGGCCCGGCGCACCGCTTCTGATCTATCTGCTTGAAGTTCTTCAAAGCAGGCATTCAGCCTTTGTCGTTCCGACGAGGCTATCGCCTCCGCCTCGGGTGTCGGTGACCCGTCCGACAGATCGTGCGCATCGTCGATGTCCACGTTGCCCGCTTTTCGAGCCCGCAGACGGTCAATGGCCGTGTTCCGCGTCAAGGTGATCAGCCAAGTCATCGGACTGTAGCCATTGGCTTTATACCGGTCTGCTTTGTGCCAGACCTTCACAAAAACATCTTGCAGCGTGTCCTCAGCTTCAGCCCTATCTCCCAAGACACGGAGGCAGACGCCAAAAAGTTTCGCAGAGGTCGCATCATACAGGAAAGAAAACGCCGCCCGATCCCCAAGGCCCACACGCATGATCGCGTTTTCGATATCATTGGTATCGGTCAAAAGGGTCTGCATCCTGTAGTCTCGTCATGGAACCATGCTTCAGCGATCTTGGAAAAACCAGTGGGAATTCAAAATGAGAGCTGCGGGCAACTGGAATGCCAAACCCCATGTCAAATCGCATGTGTCACAAATGATCGTTTTTGGCACACTTCTCGAGAGCAGACGTTCGTGCGCAGTGCAGCATCGGTCACTCCGAGCTCCTAGCGGTCGATCTCGGTCATTCCATTCATAGGCAGCGGTGAGCCGCCCCAGGGCGTTGACGCAGGGTAATCACTGGTCGTACGACCCGCCTGTGAGATTAGGCATAGTGTGCCGAGAGGGGGCTGTGGAGACACGGTTCCCCTTTTCCTATGTGGTCTCCATTTTTAGCTAGGGCCCACTTCGCTGTTGTTCGTGTCTACAGCGGCGAAAGCCGCCTCTGAGCCCAGAATTCTCAGTTTCCAGATCACAGCAAATGGCGGCTACGTGCACTTGTGCGGGGACGGGACGAACAGCACTGGTATCAAGGAATTACAGCAGCGTTCAGCCAGCTTCGTACTTTGATCGCCAGTCGCGTTGCCTTACTTCAACAGCGCATGCAATAACCCAAAAGACCTTTTCCAATTAGTGCGTTCAGCGGAGCAGTTAGTGAGATGGCAGATAACGACAGTGGCACTCCAGCTACCGAAAGCAATCAGACACTCACAGGAACCGGAGCGGACGACCAGCTATCTGGCGGGCTTGGTGATGATGTCATCACGGGTGGCGCGGGTGACGATGTTCTGCGTGGTGACGGTCCAATTGCAGGTTCTTGGCACTATGAAACCTTTGATCGCAATTTTACCTCTGCGAATGGGCAAGCTTTTGACTTTGGAGGTGATGCAAGCGAGCGCACAGGGTCCGGTTATGTCACTGACTTTGATGAATCCAGCCTAACAAACGCTATTCGCGGAACGACAGGAAACCCAGGCGATTTCGGTGTTATCTACACCAGCACGCTGAATATTACCGATAGTGGCGTCTATACGTTCGCGACCAATTCTGACGACGGTTCGACAATCCAGATATTCGACAGCGCAGGTACTCCCGTCACGTTCACGCAGGGTGGGACAACTGCGGACTACATGAACAACGACTTTCACCAGCCAGCTACGACAAGATCTGGTCAAGTCACGCTCGACAGTAATGAAACTTATACGATCCAGGTTCGGTATTGGGAAAATCAGGGTGCAGACGTTCTTCAGGTTACAGTCGATCCGCCTGGGTCGACGGGGGCGGTCAATATAAATGACAGTGGCCTGGTGGGGGTGCCCCCGGACCCTGATTATTCGACAACGGGCGTACCAGCTGGCGTTGAGGGAGACGACTTTCTCAGCGGAGGTGCGGGAAATGACACCCTTTGGGGCGATGGAGGCGACGACACGCTCAACGGTGGTGCGGGTGACGACATCATTGATGGCGGCAGGGGGGCAGACACGATCGATGGTGGATTTGGGCTCGATACCATCGACGGGGGCGAGGAAGACGACATCATTGCAGGTGGTGAAGGCAATGATGTGATCACTGGTGGTGTTGGTGATGACATCATATTTGGAGACGAGTTCGACCCCGGTGCGGGGAATGAATATTTTTATGTGGGCAATGCCTACATTGCCGACGAAAACTATACCATCACCGGGTCAGGCGATTTTGCGGGCCCCACAGCGAGTGAAATTCAAGTCACAACTGATCCCGTCACAATACGGTTTCTGGATGATGACACATCCTTGGGTGGTGATGACGGGGCAAATGAAGTCAGGGCAGACCCGACATTTCAGAGGGTTGAGATTGATGGGGTCGAATATGGGGCGAATCTGGATTTCAGCGTTACGTTTGAAGATCCCACGGGCACTGTCTACCGGTTTGCAGTGCTCGATGTCGACTTTGATGGGGACGGCTCCAACCAAGATGCCAATGAAGACGGCCATATCCTCATACAGATCGATGGCCCGGCCATCGTGCCCGGAACTGTTCTTGATACTCGTAGTGGGTTTCAGAACATTTCCGCAACCGACTACGACGCTCTGAGAGCAGCGACTGCATTTAACGACACCATTGATGGCGGAGATGGTAATGACACAATCGAAGGTGGGCGTGGCAATGATGCCATCACAGTAGGTCGTGGTGATATAGCTACCGGTGGTGCGGACGCTGATACTTTTACGTTGGATTTTGGTCAAACCAGCACTGACGGATCAATGGTCGTTACCATTGACGGCTCAACTACCGAGATCGACGGAGTTGACAATGATAGCTTGGACCTGACTGGTTTTGGTACGTTCACTCTCACACAGACCACCGACACAGACGGTAATTCAACAAGCGGTACAGCAGTTTATGCAGATGGAACGACTGTCAACTTCACCGAAATTGAAAATCTGATTGTGTGTTTCGCAAAAGGAACACAGATCAAGACAAGTGATGGTATTCGCGACATTGAGAGCCTGCAAGTTGGCGACAAGCTCGTAACCAAAGACAATGGCCTGCAGTCTATTCGGTGGATCGGCAAGCGGACGCTGAGTGAAGACAAACTAGACGCCCACCCAAAGCTCAAACCCATCCGCATCAAAGCGGGCGCATTGGGCGAAGGGATGCCTTCACGTGATCTGATTGTTTCTCCACAACACAGGATCGTTGTTCGGTCCAAGATCGCAATCCGAATGTTTGACACGCAAGAAATACTTGTGCCTGCAAAGCACCTGATTGGCCTACAGGATGTGTCGATTGCTGCCGAAATGCGCGAAGTGACTTATTATCATTTGTTGTGCGACAATCATGAGATCATCGAGGCAGATGGCGCATTCGCTGAGACATTATACACGGGTACAGAGGCGATGAAAGCGATGTCGCCAGAGGCACTAGAAGAGATTATGCTGATCTTGGGAGATCAGTTCTCGACGCGCCGACCATTGGCCAGGTTCACGCCAAAGGGTCGGCAGGCCAAGAAATTGATAGAACGTCATATCAAGAATGATCGAGCGGTGTATTGTTAACTCGGTGGAAGAACAGCTGCGTGCACCTGACGTCTGACTTGGCGCCGTCAGGCAAGTTGAAGTGCAACCATAGACTTCAGTAGGACTACGGTTATCCGCCTGACCTGCCCCCTTCGCCGGCCCCTTGCGTATGAAGATAGTCTGCGAGTTTGTGCCTTGCCCCCCAACTTTGAACCATCGAACGCGGCAAAGCTGGAACCGTTTTCGAACCGCTCGCCTTTTTACAGTATGAAGAGGGCCTTGGTTCCCTGTGGTGTATTGGAGGACGGTTTTAATATCTGGATCAATTGCTTCTGCCATGACCTCTCGGTACTTTGCACTTCGGCGAAGCCGAAGTGCATTGAGTTGAACGGGGACGAACATGAGCGCAATCGAAGCAGCCTTTCTCGGCCACCCCACGGAAGCAGAAAAGGTCAACTTGAGCGACTTCTCCAAGCTGGTAAAAGGTGACACGATCACAGTTTTTCTCGACAATGAACAACACGCGCAAATCGAGTGGCTCCATGATAGGGTCGAACGAGACTTGGTTTACGGTGCTGTAAGGCTCAAGGATGGGCGCACTCTGCCGGTTGATTGTTATCTCGAGAACATAGGTTGTGGCCTTCTCTTTGACACCTTCAATTCGAAAGCCTTGAAAGACGGCTGCTCTGAGCACATCCAAGGGACGGTTTTCCTGTCTATGCCCTTGCCATCTCAGTTGCCAAAACGTTGGCAGCGCAGTGGAACTGGGCCAAAGTACGCGAGTTTTTCCGGCCGGGAGAAAACGACGATCGAGGAGTTTGTTGAAGATATCAAAAACAAGGGTTTCTCCGAAGGTCCCAGTTGGAGAGGTAGTGGGTTCGATATCAGGTTGCCGATCTGGCAAACGAGCTGGCAGAAGCAAGACTGTGATGTAAATGTTCGTGTTACACGGAAACGGCAGGGCTTTTTGAGATCTGCAAAGTTTCTGGTCTCGGTATCCGACCATTCTCACAGGCCAATTTGGAAACACGGAACACCTGTGATTTCTGAGGACGGGCTATTGCTTGATGAAGCGATTGATGCATTGTTATTAGGCCTTGATATAGCGTGGTCGAAGTCACAGGAAGTGCCGATCATTCAGGCTGCGGATTGAGAGCTTATAGATCGCTTTTGGCTTCTAAGGGTCAGTACAAGTACTTCGAGCAACGACAGCAAAGTTGCGCTTCCCCTCCGTGCGTGCCGATATTGATTGTCTAGACCTGCGGGGAGGGGCAGCGCCTTGCGTTGCTCCTGCAGCAAGAGGGCATCGCCCTGGTTGCAGCCTTCCAAACGTTGCAAAGAGCGCTATCTGCGCGACGCTGATACTTGCGCGAAGGGGAACATCTTCCTGGTCAGCTGAGGTGATTTAAACATCCGCTATTTGAAAGCCCTTGGCGCGTGCAGGCGTGCTTGTTCTAAGCCTTGCACGGATCTCGAGTGTAGGCCTGACGAGTGGCATCACTGATGCTGAAGCGTTCGGCAAATCCGGGGCGGTTTATGTTTCTCCATGGCTGGCGTCTGTCGGACAGCCGGACCGCAACTTATCGTTGTGTGATCTGTTCTGGTGAAAACACTATGATCTGGGGCTTACCTTTGTAGAGGTTGATGGTTCCACCTATAGCTACGGATTTCCCAACTAGACCGTCTAGATTTTGGAACTTATGCGCGTGTTTCTTGAAAATGACGCCATAAAAGACATGATTGGGAAAGCGACCGCCGAAGTTGATAAAGGTCGTGCCATTCCGACTTCTCGACACTTGAGAAACCACTCCTTCAACCGTCGAGTAGCTTCCTATGTTCTGAGCTGCTTCACGAGGGCCGATAGTCTCCGCGTTGACGCAGGTTGTGAGAAACAGTGCAACGCCTAGTGCTGAAATGAACTGAAATACGTGGCGCATGAAGATCTCCAAATCAAAATTTGATGTGTCTACTTCTCTCGAGAGGTTCGGGCACGTCTGTGTCCAGAACACTTGTGCTAAAAGCTTGCAAGTGGTTCAGTCAGCGTTCTGCAACGTGAAAAAAGAATACTTGGACCTTCGCTCGGTAAAACTTCGATACTCGCTCAGGGCTGGTTGGTGTGGTTGCCCCGCAAATTTACGGTATCGCAGCAGTTACGCTTCGAGGCCTTTACTGCCCTTTTCAAACTGAAATTAGACATTTGTATGGCGCTACGAATTCCACATTAAGGTCATAGCTTTCACACAGTTTGGTCAACGCTCACACGCATGCTTCTTCCGTATGGTCGATCCACAGGAAAAGCGACATGATAAAGAAAAGTCTTTTTATCACTGGTGTGGTCTTTCTAGGCCTCTCAGGCTGCGCCGAACAAACGATTTATGACCGGTACAAGGCAGGTTTACCTGCGGAGAATGTACTTTATCTCGCAGGAGCTACCGAAGCGTCCCGAAATAGGGATGTAACCAACTGCCAAGTGTATGCGGCCCAGCAAGTCCCACAAAATCAAGTTATCCGAACAAGCTCCTCTTACACAACACCAGTTCAGACAACTTGTAACCATATTGGTACGCAAGTCTTCTGCAATACTTCCGGTGGCCAGACATATGGCGGTGGTACCTACTCGGTGGATGCCAATGCAAATTTGCGGTCACGCGTTTATCACCAGTGTCTTGCAGATAGGGGATATCGCTATGTCAACCTTCCGGCCTGCCCGGCTGGTGTCGTCCTTAAAAACAGGGGTAAGCTTCCTCCTTTGTCGCGTACGACATGCTATATGGCGACGCCCGATGGTCGATCTGCTATCGGCGAGTACTAAGACTGTTTGCCGAATACCCTAGCTCGCATCCCCCCGTTCGAAGGTTATCGTTGCGTGGTGTCTTCGGTTTGGCTTGATGGGCCGTAATAAGGAGGCGCACTTTGCGTGTCTTGATCGCTATTGTCGTTGTCTTTTGCGCCACCTCTGTGTTCTCGGCCTCCCTGCATGTACGGGACGCTGATACCATTATTGTCGATGGTACCCCTGTTCGTCTAAACGGTGTTGATGCGCCTGAGCTGAAGACCTCAGCGGGCAAGGACGCCAAGCGATGGGTGGTCAACTATCTCCGCGGTAAGTCAATCACCTGCAAGCTGAACGGAGAGCGCACCTATGACCGGTGGGTCGGGATATGCTTCGCGGATGGAGAAGACATTGGCGCTGCGGTAATCGCGGCTGGCCATGCTCTAGACTGCCGGCGGTATTCAGGCGGCAGATACCGCAACCTGGAGACTCCTTCGGCCCGATCGCGGATTAAAAGAGCCCCTTACTGCGACTGAGTTCTGCTAGGCATCGGCAACTGTGTTCCGCATACGTTTCAATTCTCGGAGTGTATGGACAGGTCCCTGGTTCTTCATATGACGTGCGAGTGTGGTCGTGCCGGTAAAGTCGAAACCGAACTCTATGCAGATCATCGCGCCGTACTTCGCTGCGCAAGGCTCAGGGTTTGCCGATCCATAGGGTTGTGCGGTCGGCCGCCCCAGCATCCCGGTTTGCCCGTCGCGTGAGCATATCCTCCGGATGACCCCAAATCAGCCCGCCTCAAGGATCGCAGAACGTTCGGCGAGGGCGGGCCTATGGCGCGGAGTGGTCCCGTGTGTAAGGTCGCGCAGGCGGCTGTTGCGGCGCGCAGAAAACTTTTGTTCCCGGCAAGCCGGCGGCTACGCCGTCTCTGATCGAAGCATATTCGGACACCAAGCATTCGGCCATGTCCCCACACTCACGTGGTGGCCTTGGAGCCGAACACTGGAGGCCAGACATGGCGTAGGACACTGCAGCACTCACGAGACCATCGAGCTTTTCGGATTGACCGAGAAGGATGCAGAGCTTCCGACCCCTGAGGATCATACCCTGACCGATCACATCATCCGCTAGAGCTTCGAGTCTCTTTTCGGGCAGCTGCGCGGGACCGGGCTTGAAATAGAGATCGATCCGTTGGCGCATGGGATCGCCACGATCCTACAGCGCCGCAATGTGGTGCTCAGCAAAGAGGGCTACCGCACCTCCGACAGGATCGGCGCGCTGGCACAATCCCACGATGGATCGGAGATCGCCGAGACCGCAATTGAGGAGGCGCAAGCGCGCTTTCTGCACCTCCGATAAATCGTGAGTGTTATCGAGATGATGAGCGAGGCAGCGGCGGGTGGCCTTTGGGCACACCCCGGCCAGGATCGGCGGAACTAGGACGCGGAAGGTGGCTGCGGCGTGATGGCAAGGATCATCCGGATCATTCCTTTTTGCTCATAGATGTGGATCGCACGGGGTCGGCCCAATCGTGCCCTGCGCTTCGCTTCGGCAAGCACAAATGCGGCTTCCATGGCGGAGCCGCGGACCCTCCGCATTTGCGCTTGCGACCGGGCCTCTTGCCCCCGTGCCGGGTGATCCCCATCGCAACAAGGAGTAACCCAAATGACCAACCACTACGTCGCAACCGTCCCGGTCAAGTTTACCGACACCGATGGCCAGGAGCGCACCCGTTTTCAGCGCGTGGGTGCGATGTTCCGCAACACCCGGGGCGGGGATGGCTCGGAGTTCTTTAGCCTCAAGCTCGACTTTCCCGTCGCGGTCTCGGAGCTGGTGGTGTTTCCGCCGAGCGCAAAGGATCCCCAAGACTGAATCCTCTGACGAGGATGGGCCGCCCCAGGACGATCTTGGGGCGGCCCGACCCCTGTTCCAGGGATGCCGTCACTGGCGCGTGTGATCGCCTACAGCGACCTCCTCTTGGTGCCGGTCGCCGCGCGTTCAAGGGACGCACTCCCCCCGGAATGATCAGGCCGCGACAGACCGGCCAGTCAGCCTCAAGGGGGCCATCCACAAAAACCTATCGGCCAGGGCCTCCCGGTTTTTGCGGCAGAGATTTGGCCGAGCCAAATCTGGCCCTCCTTGACCCTGCCTGTCCGCCCTGTCGGTGGGGTTTGCGCCCGCCCGCGGTTCCGTCCGAACACATGCGTGTTCGGCCAGACCTCGGGCGGTGCTGGGAAGGGGCCCCATGTGACAAGTGGGGTTCTTGATGGTGAGGGGGCAGCCCGGCGCCCCTGCGGGCCGCGGGGGAAGCGGACACCAAGGCTGCCTGAGACTGAAGGCAACGTAAGTATATTATTGACAGATAGGTATATTATCGTAATATGGGGGCAGCCTTGGTGGAAGGTGGCAGGAAATAGGGGGTCTTTCTTCCGCATGTCCCGAACAAAACGCCTGACAGAGATCGAGAAGATGCAGATCGTCCGCGAGGCCGCGGAGGGTGTGTCGACGTCTGAGCTGGCTGAGCGTTTCGAGGTCACATCGCGGGCCGTGCGCTACGTCCTGAAAGCCGATGCCGAGCGTCAGATGGATGCCGCGATCCCGGTCTCGGCGGTCAGTGTGAAGGTCACGGCTGCGGAGCTTGAGGCGCTCGATGCGGTGTTGGCGAAGGCGGGGATCGAGAGTCGGGCCGAGGGGCTGCGGCGGCTCATTCAGGCGGCGGGCGGGGTGTTCGTTCCGGACGCGCAGATGGCAGCAGAGATGGCGCGATACAGATCCTCTTTGCATGAGGTTGGCAACGGGGTCGCACAGATCGCCAAGCAGATGACGCGTGCCAACCGGATGGGGCAGGGGGCCGTGGGGGACGCGAGTACCGAGTTTTCTGAGCCGCGCCTTGCGCAGATGCGCGGGTTGGCGCGGTTCATCCTGGATTCCGCCGACGAGATCGATCTGCTTCTGCGGCGTCGGCGCGACGCGATGCAGCTCGAGGCCACGGCCGCGCTAAGGGAGTTTGCCCATGCGGCTGAATGATGCGGTTGACGCTGTCACGGGCGAGGTTTTCCGGGACGGCTGGAGCCGGATCCGGGGCTCGATGCAGGGGCTGCATGTCGCCAAGCAGAGCCAGCTTGTGCGCGCGGCAGCCGGGCACCGGCCAGCGGTCTTCAAGGCGATCCGGGGTGGGGGCACGCACACCAAATCGCAACTCGCAAACCAGCTTGATTATCTGACCACGAAGTCCACCCATATCGTGGACTCGAGCGGGTTTCTGGATGGCAAGGCAAAGCTTGAGGCAAAGGACATCAAGGATCTGACCGAGCGCTTTGCCAAGCGATGGGATGCAGGTTTCAAACCCAAGCTTGGCCAGACCACGCACATGCTCATGTCCTTCCCGATCGGCACGCGGGGCGAGGATGTGCGCGACATCGCAACGGATGTGGCCGAGCGGTTCTTCCAGACCGATGAGGGGCATTTCGATTACATCATCGCGGTGCATGAGGACCGCGATCACCCGCATGCGCATCTGGTACTGAACCGCCGCTCGCAGGAAGGCGAGTTCTTCTTTCTGGGGCGCAACCATCGCTTCAACTATGACGCTTTCCGCCTTGCCATGGTCGAGGAGGCCGAAAAGTATGGCGTGCGCCTGGAGGCCACGCGTCGGGTGGATCGTGGGGTTGTGCATTACCCCGCCCGGACCCGCGAGGTCTATGCCGCAAAGGAAGAGGGCCGCGCACCCCGCGAGCGGGAACGCGTGGGGGCCGACCTGACGCGGACGCTGGCGGAGAGCGCCAATACCAGAACTGTCTACCACTCGCTTGCTGCGGAGGCTTCGCGCGAGGCCCGCGAGGATATTGCCGCAGCCCTCTTCCGCGCGGGCGAGGTGCTGGCGCGCGGCGGGCAGGTGGACCGAACAGGAGATGTGTATATGGCCGAGGATCAAAGTTTTGAGGATTTGAGAAGCCTCTATGCGGAGAAGCTCGCGCGGGTGCAGGGCATGATTGCCGAGAAGTCCGACGCGGAACGCCCCGTGCTGGAAAAACGCCTCATCGAGATCCAGACGCAGGTCCAGCATATGCAGCCGCTCGGATTACGTTCGAGCACATTGTCAGAGACCCCCTCGGACGGCGGGATCTATTCTGAGGCCAATATCGACGCCAGCCAGCGCGAGCGACTGGCCGAGCCCGACCTGAGAGCGCGCATTGACGTAGCACTACGGGGCACCGGGATCAGCACATCGGAAGTGGTGGCCCGGATCGAGACAGGCGCCTCAAATGCAGCGCTCGAGCATCAATGGATCGCTGATGATCTCTCCAAGGTGGCCGAGGCGCGCGATCTGAACCTCGAGCGCCGCGCCGATTTGGAACAGGCGCGCGACATTCTCAACAATGTGCATGTCGCGCTTGGCACGCTCTTGGAACGGGAGGCGGTGCTGCGCCACGATGGCGTGATTGATGAGGCCCGCGCGGCGCGGGTCCATCTCACCAAAGACAGAATTGAAGAGGCTGCCAAGGTTGTGCGGTTGGAGACGTCCATTAGCGAGCGGGGTGAGGCCTTAATCGAAACCCGCGCCGTGGAGCGCCTCGAGGCCGAGCAGCGCGCCTACCTGCAGGAGCATCCGGACCTTCTTCAGAGCCCGGCCGATGTCATCCGTATGGATGAGGAAGGCCGCGCCAGGATTGTCGATCAGAAGCTGGCTGACCTCATTGGTCGTGAGATTGAGGCTGCGCGTCTTGGTGCTCATAGCCGCACACCGATCTCTGTGGCCGTCACGCGGGACTTGCAGGCGCGTTATCCGGATATGCCAGGGCAGCTGGCCGAAGGTCTCGGAGAGACCTATGCCCATGTTCAGGACGCCCGCCTGTCCCAGCGGGAGGTGCAGGTTCTCCAGATGCCGGAACTGGACCGTGTGCTGACTCATGAGCGGGCGGGGGAGTTGTCCGCGCCCTTCGAGACCGAAGACGAGAGGGACGCTTTCCGAACCGAGATCGCGCGGGTGCTGGATGACCGCCAGTTGGGCCGCCTCACATCCGGCGATGCCGATGCGCTGGAACAGGTTCTCGGGGACCGCCTCGACCGGCTCTATGTCGCCAAGGTCTATCTGCAATCCGATGCCGCCACGGTCAACACGGAGGCCTTGCGCCAGGTGGTCGATGAACTCGCCGACGCCGAATACGAAAAACACCGCGCGACAGACGTGGATGGTGAGACCGAACGGGGGCAGATCCATTGAGCGACGCCATGGGAAAAGCGCGGATCGCAACTGGGATCTTGCTCGTCACGCTGGTGACCGGGGCCATGGGATATACCATCGCCTCGGCGGTTCTGAGCCACCAGGATCTCGGCTTCGGGGCGGAGATCGACTTTGCTTATATCGCGCAGAACTATCTGGCGATCCTCGATCGCCGCCCGGAGGACGCGCAACTCATCCACCTGATCATCGGCAGCTTCGCCGCTGCCGGCCTGATGCTGAGCCTTGCCCTGTCGGGCTCGGCCCTCACACGCTTTGGCCAGACCCATTGGCAGTCTGCGCGCGAGATGAAGGCCAACGGGTTTTTCGGCGCTCCCGGGACCGGGTTCATCCTTGGTAAGCTCGGGACACCAAAATCCCGCGCGAAATTCGTCTGCTCAAAAGTCTTCCCGCACGCGCTGATCGTGGCCCCCACCGGGCGCGGCAAGACCACGGGCTTCGTCATTCCAAACTTGCTGACCTGGCAAGGCTCCGCCGTGACGCTCGATGTGAAGGGGGAATGTTTCGAGGCCACGGCGCGCCACCGCGCCGCCCAGGGCGACAAGGTCTATCGCTTTGCTCCGACGGATTGGGAGGGCAAGCGCACGCATCGCTACAACCCGCTCTTGCGCATCTATCAACTGAAAGATCCCGCGCGCCAACAGATGGAGTTGCAACTTCTTGCTACGCTTTTCTTACAGAGCGACAACGACCGGGTGCAGGGCCTCCTCAAAGGCGGGATTGATCTCTTTGTGGCAGCAGGCCTGCTGGCGTTCCAGCGCAAGCGTCCGACCTTGGGCGAGATCTACCGCATCGCGGCCTCGGGCGGGAACAAGCAGAAGGAGTATTTCGCGCGGGGCCATGAAGTTGACAACAGGGCGGCCAAGCTGATCTTCACGCGGCTGGCGTCCACCAACAACGATACTCTGACGTCTTATGTTTCACTCCTGATGACCTCAGGGCTTGATCAATGGCAGAACCCCGCGATCGATGAGGCGACGGCAGTGTCGGATTTCGACTTCCGGACAATCCGCAAAAAGCCCTTCTCTGTTTATCTCGTAGTCCAGCCGCTGATGGTCAAACCACTTGCCCCTCTGATCCGGCTCTTTTTCTCCGATCTCCTTTCGGCGATGCAGGAAAAGGACCCTGGGCCGGATGAGCCGTGGCCTGTGATGATCATGCTCGATGAATTCAACCGTCTTGGCAAAATGCCTATCGTGGTCGAAAGCATCGAGACCCTCCGCAGCTATAGCGGTCATCTGGCCGTCGTCACCCAGACGATTCCCGCCCTCGATGAAATCTATGGTGAGAATACCCGCCGAGCCCTGCAGGGCAACGCAGGGGTAAAGCTCTACCTAACCCCGTCTGACGAAAAAACCGTCGAGGAGCTGAGTAAGGCGGTCGGCAAGACCACAAAGACCGTGGTCACGCGGTCGCAATCCATCGGCAAGAACCCCTTCGAGGGCCGCAGCCAATCCACACGGACCGAAGAAAGCTCCTTGCTTCCTGAAGATGAAGCACGCCGCCTGCCACTCGACGAGATCGTCATGGTCATCGATGCCCAAATGCCGGTCCGGGCGAAGCGAATCCAGTATTTTGACGACCGCCTGTTCAAAACGATCCATGATGCACAGACGGGAGACTTGCCGTTTCCAGAGCCGGGGGGCGCGCAGGGTAAGCTGCCACTTACTATGCGCGCGATGCCGATGGCACCGCCACCGGACGAGTCAAGCGGACCCGAGGCCGACGGTAAGGCCGCACGCCAGACTGCTGACGGCCAATCGTCTGGGCCATCTGGCGCTGTTCCCAAGAAGACCGCGCCCATCGTTCAAGCTGTGATCGCCGAGGCGCAGCGACAGATGGAAATGGATCTTGAAGGTGCAGTTGCTGACGCTGAGGCCGCGCGCATCGTTGATGAGGCCCAGATGCGCTCCGCTGTCGATGGTTTGAACGACATGGAAGCTATGCTGCAGGAGGATCGCGGTCAAAAGCTGGTTGGTCGGTAGCGTGCGCAGATCCTGTGTGTCGTCGAGCTGGGTCTGTTACAACCCAATCATGACACGCGCGCAATACGCCACGATGATAAGACTACAGGTGAGAAAGTCGTTCGAGAGCGGATCCCTCGAACGGCTCAAAGTGATCTGCCTCCCACTGGAGGCTCCGCGTGCGCATGGTGCGAAGGGGTATAATATCTATTCTGCGAGCTTCTCGATGTGCAGCTTCTGTCGCGACCTAAGATGCAAGAATATGCTCAACCTGCTGACCACGAGGAACTGTTATAGAGAATGTACACCCCTCACCTGGTGAAGACGAAAGCGAAATACTTCCGCCCCAGCTCTCAACCGTCTTCTGAACAAAGGCGAGGCCCAGGCCACTTCCTGAGACTGTAGACGACAGTCTTTTGAACGGCTCAAATACAGTATTTTGATATTTCTCGGGGATACCAACACCGTCATCGGACACGTGAATTTGGACATGGCCGAGGTTTTCCGTCGCAAAAACCTCAACGGTCCCAACTCCCTTGCCGTGATGCTTTAGTGCGTTGCTGATTAAGTTCCGCATCACTGTTTCGAAGGCGATGGGATCTGCAAAAATCTGGGGCATTGCCTGAGGCGTCTTAATCGTGAATCCTTCTGGGGGCTCGATAATTTTCAAAACGTTTGCGAGGCGATCACAGGGATCAAAACTTTCAGGTCGCCCATTTTGCGTTCCAGCCGAAGCATATGTGAGCAGGTCTTCAACCAATGTGCTCATCGCATCGGCTTGTTGCGTCAACAACCCCAAGTACTCTTCGACCTGCTGTGGAACCTGAATTTTTGCCTCGTCGAGGTCTTCAATGATGAACTCGACCAGAGGCGCAATTCTCGAAAGTGGACTCCGTAAGTCATGTGCTGCAATCGCGGCAAAAGATTCCAACCGCGCGTTGACAAGCTTTAGTTCTTCGGCCTGTTGCACGATAGTCTCCTGCAGGGCTGCTTGGGCGGTCACGTCGACCCTGATCGACGCATAGTGATCCGCGCCAAGTCGGAAATCGCGCGCTTCATAAACCAAGCCATTCTTAGCCTTGACCAGCCGCCTGTTGTCCATCCCTGCCTCTACAGAGGCGATCACATCTGAAACAAATTCATCAATCGACTTGTCATTCACGCCGAATTCAACAACTGCCGCTTTGTAAGACACACCGATCAGGTCAGCCATCGTTGCGCCTGCGTCGACCTGTGGTACGAGACGAGGAAAGCTCTTTGCGAAACCAGCATTCCGATGCACGGCGCGCATGTTTTGGTCATAGATTACGATCGCAGCGTTGAGCTCATCCAACGCGTTGACGAGTAGGTCGTTTGCCTGGTTGGCCCGGAGTGCGCGTGCCGCTTCGCGTTTATAGCGAAGAACACGTACTCCTAAATAGCCGGTCACCGCCGTGAACAGCGCAATGGCGATCGCTACGAACCAGAAGGCGGGCTTCTCATAGAGGTAGGTATCGCGCCCGAACCAACTTTCCCTGAGGGCTTTGATCGTGGCAGGCGATAAAGACCGATCCAAGGCTTGATTTAAGTTGGGCAAAAGATCCGCGTGCGTCTCGGAAACCAATATTGCATAGGGCATCGAGACGAGGCTTGGCTCCAAGGTGATGATTTTGCCAAAAACATTTGCCTCTCGTAGTCGGGCCGTAAACGCCTCTTGCCCAGACACCACCGCATCGACCTCACCAAGCAAAAGCGGAACGATCAAATCGTCTGTCTGCTGAAATTCTACGATTTCAGCGAAAGGGATCATCCTGGCCGCTGAGGTTGAGGCGCTGCCTTTCACAACACCAATGCGCTTTCCTGCCAAGTCTTCGCTACGGGCAAACCCACTTGTCCTCAGAGTGAATGCGGCCAGCTTGATACTGCCAACCTCTTGCGTTGCAAGGACTTCCTCCAGTCGCGCAGGGGTTGTTACCATAAATGTACTCAGGTCAGCCCCGCCGGAGGACAGCAATTCCAAAGTGTGTCCGGGATTGGTGGAATGCACAAACTCAGGCTGATGACCGGCTGTTTCTAAAACGCGCCGGATGACGTCGATCGAGAAACCGTCAGCCGCCCCCGCTTCGTTGGTAAAACTATAAGGGGGAAACTCAGTATACGCGACTTTTAGAGGTTCGGCAGCGATATATGTGGGGATAAACCAGAGTGCCGTTGACAGAGCGACCAAGAGGTCTGTGAAGCCGAGTTTGTGCTGCACACGAGGCATATCAATATCCAAAATTAAAAACTGGTTAGAGTGTCGATACCAGTCCCATTCCTAAGAGAGAGTAAATATTGTAGTTCGGTCATCAGCGTACCTCGGCAACGGTCATCCCTTGCCGTCCCTGCGCAGGGCTTGCGTATCAGCTAGAGTGTTGCTCTCATCAAGAAGAGGCCCCTCCCGCAGTGGGAAGGGGCCTCTTTGGTATGCGCCACCAGCTATGCTGCGTGGCTCAGCCGGGGGAGTTATCCTTGATTGTAGGATTGTCCTTCAGCCGTGTTCCCAATCCCCGGCTCCAGAACATCAGAGAGCTCGGCCTCATCGATTTCCGCCATATCTGCGACGCCGTCCTTGTTCACGTCGACTTCTTCAAAGACTTTCTTGGTGAGCGATGGATATTCATCCTTCAACTCAGCGAAGGTCAGCGCACCAGCTTCCTCCACGCCATATGGCGATGGGTCGTAGGTGCCGCTGGCCTCGGCCGCGCTCATGTCTACGTTCAGCACGCCCGACTGCTCGGCCGCATCAACCTCTGCCATATCGGCGACACCGTCCTTGTTCACGTCGACCTGTTCAAAGATCTTGCGGTCGATCGCGGGATAGGTCTCTTGCATCTCTTTAAAAGTCTGCGCGCCCGCAGAGTTCAGATCGGCCATTGCCGGGGCAGCCATCAGGGCGGAGATTGCGGCGGTGGTCAGTGCGAAACGTTTCATTGTGTTGTCCTCCTTTTCAGGATCGCGGTATGTTTTAAACGGCTTGCGCCTTCGTTCCACCCCAACAACACGCCACATCCAATGTTGTTCCTGATGCTCCCGTTTCTGTGATGAGAACGTTATCGGACGGCTCGGCACAGTCCCGTCGGGATCACACAGGGGCCGAGCCAAGCAGTCGGCTTGCTTCTGGGATATCTCAGTTTCACACATGTCGCAGATGGTCGGCTCGATGATGCGCTGACGCTGTGAACCGACATACCTTTCCTATCGGCGGGCTTGCCATTTGTGTCCATTCGGTAAGCCGCGTGGTTCGAGAGGACGGAGCCGATCGGTGTCATCGGTCATAGCCTCCGAAGGCGTCGCCTGGTCGTCGGTTCCGTGTTCCGGTTGCGAGCACATGAAGCGGGTGAGGTTTACAAGTTCAAAAATCTCCACACTCCTGAAAAGCGAGTGCGAGCAAGTTTCGGTCTGTACTTCTACCACACGCGCGCCGTTGCTTTTGTCAAAGCAGCACGTTCAGCCGATCGCCTCAATTCCCGCCTCACGCCGGTGCGACTCCGCGCGGCACTTTATTGCGGTTTTGTTTTTGTTCAGCAGATATTAGAGGATGTGGCCGGAGGCAGGATCTCGGGAGCCGGATCTTGGCCGTCAAGAGTTTTTAGCTAAGAGAACTAACCTTGCCGACCCGGCATGCCTGCTCAGTCAATCAGGCTGCCGCCCTAAAGCTTGCAAAGATCTCAAATCCTGATTGAACGATGGCCTAGCCCCCGTTCGTACAGGATTTCTTGCTGATGTGCACAAGATATGACAGCCTCGGACCGTGCCTCGTAGCGGAGGCACCATGCATCATGACCACCTCCGGGCTACAAAGAAGAAACGAGGCCGCCTCGCGTCAAGGTGATCTTTTAAGAACAAATGTCAGGACCGTTCGTGTACAGATTGCTTGCATCTGAGATTGTTAGGATGAAGAGTTCTGCACGATCAGAGGTTGTCACATCTGACGTCTCCAACAAAAAATATCAAGTCAGCATTATTACGATGTCCATTTTCACGAACACACTCTACCGCAGACTATTGCGCTCAAATTTGTTGTTTCGTTCGAGCCTCGCTGCTCTCATCTTCACCACTCTTTTGCAGGGCACTGAACCCGCCCACTCAGAACCTATGCCCCCCTTGTCCGATCTGTCGGGGCATACGCTGCTAGGAGCGACCGTTGGTAGCTATGCGATCTGGTCTGTGTACCTTTCACCAAATGGTACTGCAAAGTTCACTTATGCCAGCGGAGGGCGTGGCGAAGCTGCATGGCGCATCGCCGATGAAAATGTCATTTGTTTTGACTTCGAAGCGAATGGTGAAGAGGTTTGCAAACGCGGCAGCGCCTACGGCATCGGAAGCGGGTGGTCGACGGTCTATCTGCAAGATGACGGCACATGGCGTCCCTTTCAGGAGGATCCGCACGGTTCATCCCGTATCTTCGGAGCTTGGCCGGGTTTCATTCGCCACAACCCTGCTTCTTTCACTGGTGACTTGACCAACATGCTCCCTGGGACGGTTTATGTAGACCGGCCGGGAACTGGAATTTTTGCAGTCGAATTAGGGCCTAGCGGGGCCGGAGCGCTGCTGAATGAACGCGGCAAACGCGAGCTTGAGATGGTTTCATATGGTCCACGCCAGATTTGTCTTCAGGAGGAATGTGTCAATGTGCAGATCGAAGATGATCGACTTGCGCTTTATAAGGACAACAGTGACCGGCTCGAGGGTTTTCTGATCTATATTGCCCTCGGGCGTTTTACGTCACCGCTTCCGCTTGCACCTGTTAAGGACGCGCAGCAATCACAAGAGATAGCTAACGTTGACGTTTCAAATGCGGAAGCTAAGCTGGATATCTACGACACAGCGGAGTCCACAGGCAAGGCAATGGACGAAGCTCTTGCCAGCGAAGCCTGCACTGATGGGGCTTTGTTTTATGGTACTAGTGACTGTAAAGCAGCGATGGAACGGGCGGTTTCACAAGACATTGGGCGGATCGTATCCTCTGCGACGGGGCCAACAAATGCAGAGAACGAAAGCCAACCGGTACTAGATTTGCCCGAAGTAGAATACCTATGGTTCGGCCGCTCGGCTGATCTGCAGGTCCAAAAGCTCGGTACGCGGGATAAACGCGGACAAACACGTGTGGATTTTGAAAACGGATCCCCACGGATCGGTGGGCGTATACTTATACCCTCATTTGTACCTGACAGTGCACGCATCGTGGCGGTAAGCGAAGCGTTGGCCTTAATTCGTTTTTCGGGCTCATTATTGCCCAAAGGGTGTGTTGAAGCATACCGCTGGCTTTGGGTTCAGGCATCTGACCACGGTGTTCTGTCAGAGCCGTTTGGAGCCTGTACCGCTGCGGAGGATGTCGAGGTACATTACGAGGGATCTCGGGTCGTGACGACTATCACTCCTGAAGAGGGTATTCCGAGTACCTTCGAAATATTCCCATACCGAAGTGACGACATTGATCCATTGCGGGTATCCGTCACTTCGGGTCCGTCTGTCGATTTTGAGCCCGTGTCTGAAGAAGATTGGAAAACCATTGAGCGCCGTGCAGCAGAGGCACAACGCATCGCTACCGCCGAAGCGGCGAAAGAAGAAGCTCAGATCCGAGAGGCGGATATGCAAGCCGAAAAAGAAGCTGCCCTTGCTAGAAGGCGCCAACCTGCAACCCCCACCGGGAAGCTCGACGATGGAAATGTCTTTGACATCCTCGCTCAGGATTCAGTGCAGTCAGCGATTGCTGCCTCCGACGATGCAAAAATTATCCAAAAAGCTTTATCAGATCGTTTCTATGAGACTGTCTATCTACCGCACAACAAGCACGTTGGTGACATTTACGTCGGACTTTCCTGCGGCCCATCGGGATGCGCCGAACTGATGGCTGGCGCTATATACAATCGAGTCACGCAAGACGCCTTCGGGTTTGTACAGATCGACTTTGAAACTTACAGGTTTGGATCAGAAGGTTGGCTTATGGCGGACCCTTCGGCGCAGGTTGTGACAGATACCTTGAGCAAAATGGTCAAAGCTATTCCCGCTGAGTAGTTCGACATATCAGAAGTAGAAATACGCAGAAGCTTCTAGTATCGCTTTCGCGCTGGCGATGTTGACATGTTCTGCCGTGCTCCCCTTAGAGTCCGCGTTTTTCAGTTAGCTCTGTTCAGGGTTTGGTCCTCTCCTGACCGTTGGTGATACTCCCTCGGGGTGAGCCCGTCGAGGCTCGAATGCGGGCAGTGATGATTGTAGTCGTCGCGCCAGGCGTGGATCATGTGACGGGCATGGCGCAGGCTCGCTGCTCGAAGCTGACGCGAGTGCTCGGAGAGTATACCTAGAGATTAGCTCATCCTCATAGAGCCTCTCCTGTACCAGAGATCCCCCGTGTCCAAAAGAAGCTAACTAAAGCAATCACTTAGATCGTGAGTGCGACGCGAGCTGCATACAGCGCAGCTGCCGCCGTCGTTTCTATGGAGAAAGCGACTAGTGAACGTGCAGTGTTTCACTGAGGTAGTGGACCATGTGCTCTATTTAGGCCGGTTTTATACAGCTGAGGAAATTTCACCTGGGCCACAGGCAGAGATTTCCCCCAGCCGCAATATGGAGAAATATCCATATGTTTGTATCTGCGGCCGATGGCTATTCAGCGCTTGCGAAAGAGTTACACAGGCAAAATACCATGAAATTCATGACCATTCTTGCGGCCCTTGCGCTGACGCTATCCGCACCTGCTTTTGCGCAGGAAGCCAAAGGCACCGAAAAACAAAGCGCGCCCGAATCCGCTGCGGACACCCAGGAGCGCAGCACCGGTAATGGCAGGGGCACCCGTAATACGGCAAGCACGACAAGAAACAAGACACCGCTTCTGTAACCACTGGTTTGCTGTGCAGGTCGGCGCTGACAGGTGCAATTATCTGCCTCGTTTGCACCTGACGGACGTCGCCTGCGCGCAAAGCAATGTTAGTAGCGAGTAACCTGTTCACCTGACTTCGGGTTCGCCCGAACCGAACAGAGGCTACCAAATTCAAAAAAACCATTGAGAACCTGAGCCTCGCCAAATGAAGATCCACCTGAATGAACCTGATCGCCTTATCCTGAGGGGGACTACCAGCGCCATTTCGGCCGTGTTGTGCAGTATTCTTCTTGTTGTCGTTGGGCTCAGCGTGAGCGCAGCCATTGCTGGCTACACCGCGAGCTGGGGCGTTGCTGCTGGAGCTGTTTGCATTGGTGGAGGCATTTTATGGCTGGTCTACCACAAAACAGAAGTTGTGTTTGATCGCGCATCCGACGTGCTGACCCTGCGCAAGACCATGCTGCATGGCACTCGCGAGGACACCATCACGCTGGAAAACGTGAAGCAAGCCGATGTTGATCTGAAGCGCAATGAACGTAGCAACAACCGGCTGCATGCCAGCTATACCTACCGGCTGTGCGTGGTGACAGGCGCTGCCCAGAACCGGCATCGTGTTGCGCTGTCCCATGGTTACACGACGAGCAGGCGCCATCTTGTGATGGCGCAGAAAATCAACGACTGGCTGGGTGTCCCCGATGCGCCGATAGCTGTTGGGCCCAGCATGGCAGATGTTGCCGAAGTCATCAAAACCTTGGGTTTCGGCAAAAGCACCTGACCCGCGTATCCAGAAATTTCAAAGGTTTAAATCGTGTCTCAGTTCACGGAAACAACGCAAGTTGGCCTGTTTGCCCGGCTGAAGAACGCCATCAAAGGCATCGGGCTTGGAATCAGCTTTATCGGTATCGCTGTGTATTTTCTGTTTTGGAACGAAGGCAATGCCGTGCGTACAGCTCGGGCGCTTGCCGAAGGGGCCAACCAGGTCGTGTCGGTCGACCACACGGCAATAGATCCGCAAAACGAAGATCGCCTTCTGCATATAGGCGGCCCGCTTGCGCTTGAGGTGCCGCTGGCGGATGTGGCGCTGGGGGTGGTTGCGTCTGCACAAACCGTGCGTCTTGAACGCAAGGTAGAGCAATTTGCCTGGATCGAAGACAAGCAAACCAAGACGGAGACAAAACTAGGTGGCGGGCAGGAAAAGACCACGCGATACACCTATCGTCAGGGTTGGACGGATGCGCCAGCCAGTGGAGCAGAGTTTCGGGTCCCCGAGGGGCATATGAACCCGCCGATGCCAATCGCATCGAAAGTGATCCGACAGCCAGAGGGCACAATTGGTGCTTTTACCGTAGATGATGAGATTTCAGATCTGGGCGGTTCAACACCAATGCTGTTGGACTCACAGCAGGCGGAGGATGTCGCGCGGGCTCTTTCGTTGCAGCAACCGGCGAAACTGGTCGCTGGGCAGGTGGTTTTTGGTGCAGATGTCACGGCTCCGCAGCTGGGTGATATCCGGGTGAGCTATCGCGTATCTGAAATCGAAGAGGCGAGCGTGGTCGGTGTACAGCGCAGCGACACGTTGTTGCCCTACACTGCCCAAAACGGGCGCAAGATCTACTTGGTGGCAGAAGGCTTGAAGACTGCGGACGAGATGTTCCAGACAGCTGTTTCCAACAACACCTTCAAAACTTGGATGTTGCGCATCGGTCTCTTGGTCCTGCTGTTTTTGGGATTTAAGGCGCTGTTCGGCGTCGTAGACGTAATTGCCAGCATTCTGCCGTTTCTGGGATGGATCACGGCTTCTGTCACCTCCTTGATCAGCGTTGCTCTTACGCTGGTTGTCGGTGGCACCACGATAGCGATTGCTTGGGTCTATTTCCGCCCAGTTCTGGCGCTCCTTATCATTGCTGTCGCTTTGGCCGGAGCAGCCGCCAGCGCCTATTGGCTGCGGAAAGCGGCGCCCGAGACACCTAAGACACCCTGAATTTTGAACCCATTCCGCGAGACAGGACACAATATGAAACAGATATACCTTTCGATTGCGCTGATGTTTGGCGCTGGCGCGCTTCAAGCCGGGCAATTCTGCGAACTTGACGGCACCGAAATGTTCACCTGCACGCTGAAGGGCGGCACGCGGGGTGTCGAGGTCTGCAACGCGGTCTGGGCAGATGGCACCAAGGCTGCCTACGGGTTCTTCAAATCCAACGGCGCAGTGGAAAAAGAGATCCTGCAGGACATGGCCACGATCACCGCATCGCCCTGGAACGGCATGGGGAACTTCATGACCGAGTCCGTGACCTTTGATGCTGGCGGTGGCTACGCCTATGAGGTCTGGTGGGGCAGCGAACGCGCGGCAGATGCCACCGAAATGGGCGGGGTCAATGTTCTGAAAGACGGCGCGCTGATCGCTGATATTCCCTGTGACGCTGGCAGCGTAAACAGCGACCTGTCTTCGCTCATCGAGCTGATCGAAGCGGCGCAGTAAGGGCTGTTGTGATGCTGCCACGAACTCTGTCAGCGGCTGTCATGATGATGACGGCGACCGGGTGGTCCGGCACAGCCAACGCGCAACCTGTTTGCGGCGGCGAGGTGCTGTTTCAATGTGCAACGGACAACGCCGACTTTCGCGAGCAGATTACCGTCTGCGCAAAGGATCACAGCTATATTCTGACACGTCACGCGTTGGCGTCGGGCGAAATGTACTATGACACGCCGCTGATCGCCGATGCGAATACAACGTGGTTCAGCTGGTCCGAGGACGATCAGTTGCGGCTGGAAATCGGGTTCTGGAGCACCGACCTGGCAGAGCCCGTAACCCTGCATGCGTCGCTGCCGTGGGACGACATGGAGGAAACGCTTGCAGCGACCGGCGAGTACAGCATGTGGCTGCAATCACCGCATTGGCGCGCGCAAGTCGATCAGACATTATGCGCGCCGGAAACGATCTACGCCGACCCCGAGGCACTGTGGGGCGCCCAAGATACCCGCGGCCCGATTGCCGCGTTCTTTTCCCAGGATGAGATCATCCCGCGCGTAAATACGGTAGGGGTGGCACGGGTGGCTGACACATCTGGCCACCTCGAGGGCCTGCCGGTCTATGCCGCGGCACGCCCCTCGGCCGCAACCCCGATCTGGTGGATGCTACAGCCCGGCGACATCGTTGATATCATTGATCGTGAAAATGATTTCGTCGCCGTTGCCATCCCAACACTGGGCATGACGGAATGCTTCTTGCGGCCCGAAGCCCTTGGCCAGCCCTATAACGGGCCCTGTGCCACAGGTTGGGTCGATGGCGCCTATCTTCAGCAAATACAATAACACCGCAGGCATGTGGCGCGTGGTTCCATTTGCCTCAAGCCAGGCACATGCCCCGCGCTTGTTTAAGGAGATGACGATGAAAGCACTGGTTCTAACTGCAGCCCTTACCTGCACTGCGGGCACTGCAAGTGCCTTGTGTGAGGACGCGTGGTATTTGCGGAATATGGCCTTCGACAGAGCAGGTTATTGCTTTGGCTCTGCCCTGGGTAAGTCGGTTTTTAGTGCAGAGTGTTCGACGAAATCTCCCAGCCTGAATGACTGGGATCAGCGAATGGTCAGCGCACATAAACAATTAGAAGCCAGCTATAGCTGCAAGATTAATACCAAAGGTCGCCATTTGGCCTCTTCGTTGGTCGGAAAGCTGGATGATATCGACCTCTTGCCGACGCTGTCACAGTTTGAATCCTCCTGTGTCGGCTACACGGGCGCACCGGTTACCCTGACCAGCGGCATTGGCATGCGTGACAGCTATCCGACAGGCACCATACAAGGCGGCGCTACGGTACACTTTCGTTTTGAACCATGGGGTGGGTTTGAGTTCGTCGAGACGGAGACAGGGGCGGGGTGGATTCCCGAAGGATCGGTCACCCCCGATGTCTGCACTGCTTTTGCAGGGTGAGCAGGCTCATGCGTTCGAAGTTGCTTTGTTTTTTGGCCTTTGCGCCTGTCGTTGGTCATGCGGAGTGCCTGCCGCCTGAAACCCAGGCCCTATCATGCACCTTGCCGAGTGGAGGGCATCTGGAGCTTTGCTGGACGCCGCAAAACGCCCGATTGGCATTTGACAAGGAACCTGGCGTTCCCGCCGAGGTCAGCGTTCCCTTGGGGAATGTGACCGGCCTTACCGCCGCTGACTGGGCGTCCTCCACGCTGCGCGGCGTGGGGGCGGGCTATGAAGTTTACGTATCCGGACAGGTTGCAGGCATGAACCTGATCCGGGACGGCGGTGGAACCTCTTCATATACCTGTGCAACCGGCACAGTGAATGGATCGCTTGCGGAGCTGAACGAAGCGGCACTCTATGCCCCAGCCTCAAAGGAGAACTAAACGTGCGATCGTTTTTGACAAAATTCGGGGTCAGTCTGCTGTGCTCGGCGGGCATGGCGCAGGCCTTTTGCGACGACATTCTGGCGACACAGGTGCTGTGTCTTACTGAGGATGCAGATGAAATCAAAGTCTGCAGCAGTCAGCACCCTGAAATAGGAGATCCGGTTTTGGAACTCCACGTGACGCCTCAGATCTCGGATGGCCCGATCTATCGGCTTGCCGCCGATGTACCTTTCGGCATGGCGCCGGGTACGGGTGGGTTCCCGTGGGATGTGCATGAGTTTTCTTTCCTGCATGAGGGCGGGCGCGCTGTACTCAGTGTGAAAACACCCATGGATACTGACGACACCTCTGATGCGGAGATTTGGCTGGATCTGTTTGGACGCGGAACCGCCCCAGATCGCAGCCTCTCTTGCATGCAACCGGCCCTGAGTGCGGAAATCGAAAACCTTTTGGCGTTGCGTCGTGTCTCAATGAATACCATGCGCACGGGGCCAAGCGCCGATAGCGCTCCGTTCTACCAGCCGAGCAAGCCCATCTCCGGTGCCACGCCCCATGGCAGTTATAACTGTCGAGAAGTCGCCGGCGTGTTAAGCAATGAAGGCACCGAAAACGGCCAGATCGCGCTCTTTGCGGCACCATCGGACGAGGCTGCGATCCTTGGCTATGCGTTTCCTTCCGACCTCGGCTCCGCTTTTGAATGCGTCTCAGAGGACGGCTTCTCTGGCATCATCTGGGTAGACCCCGACAAAGGCGACGGTGCCGGCGGCTATATGACCCAGCTCGATTATGAGGCACGACTGGCTGCGTGCTCCATGACGGCCGATGATTGGCCGCAAGACCGAGCATATTGGGGCAACTGCTCTAGCGCGTGGGTGAAACAAGGCAATATTGCCGGCTTTGGGGGCTAACGCAGATGAAGCGCTATTTTATCGTGGCGAGTTTCGCCGTCTGTGCAGCTCCGGCATTTGCCGACTGTGAGGGCGGCGGGACGCAGGTATTCTATTGTGACACGGAGAATGCCTCTCGCGTCCAGGTGTGCCTGCAAAATGAAACCGTTCAGTTCCTCGGCGGTCCTGACCTGTCTGACCCAGTCTATGACCTGTCCATGCCAGTGCAGTTCATGCCCTACCTTTCAACCGGAATCGCGCAATCCGAAGAAGATTTCAGCTACATCCGCTTTTATGAAGGTGAGCGTGTTTTTACTGTGGGTTTGGATCGGGATCTGGAGTTCGCCTCAGCGGCGTTGGGGCTGGCCTCTGACTTCCTACCTGCGAACGAGGAGGCCTGTAATCCGGATTCAATCGTCGATAACTTCCAAGTGCTTGACCAGTTTGCCCTGACTACAGGCCGGGTCGCGCCGGTTGTATCCTTCCCCGAGGTGTCTCCGAACTGCGGGCCGATCCATGACCTGCGGCCTGCGGACTGGATGGAGGATAAGAGCGTCACTCCGATTCACCTCGGGCCTGAGGAGATCACAACCGAGGTCATACCGGTGGATCAGAACGTTCGCGCCTGTGGCGCTCCGGTTGAGGGCTGGCAGGGGGTACGGTTCCAGTCCTATGGGTTTGAGTGCGATTTGAACGCACCGGATGCAATCGGCGCCGTGTGTAGCTCCGGCTATGTGCGCCTGTCTCAACTTGCAGAGATCTCCGGCCCGGCGTCAGAGCTTTCCCGCCCACAGGCGCTTGCCTGTCAGGCTGGTGGCTTTCGGTTTGTGATGGCGCGCGCCGATAACGGAGCCGTCACAATCGAAAACGAGCAGCTGCGTATGACCCTGTCACCGGGATCGGGGCCGCGGACCACCACCGATACCGGGTCTGAGCAGGTTATGCGCCTGAACGACAAGCTAAAGCTTTCGGTCTCTTATGACACGCTTGAACTCAATGTGTCCCACAGCGAGCAGGGCCAGCAATCCGGCATCTGCGTACCTGTGGATCTGAGCTAAGTTTCAAAATGATCCGAGATTTGCCTTTGCTGCGGGTAAAGCCGTGGCAGGGCCTTGTTTTTCAAACCATTTTCCAGGAATGCCTTGATGGCTTTCAATCGGGCTCTTGCGACAACCGTCGCATTGATATTGTCGCATAGCGCAGTGTCTGCCGCAGATCTGGCAATTATCGGTGGTGCTAACTTCTCCCAGTCCTCCGCACAAATCCGCGCAACTTTTGAGGCGGAGGGCTATCGCTGTGAACGCATGGGCGTCATGGATCCTGACGATGGAAAACTCGATGAAAAAGGCTGCGCACTTTGGAAGGACGAGTTTTCCTTTTCTAGCTCGGATACGCGCGTGATGTGGACGATGCGCTATCAAAAAGACAACGAGATGCGGATCCTCGTCCTTGGAGAGCAGCAAGGCCTGGATCGCGTGTTGATGCTTGGCCAGGCCACGTTTTTCGAAGATGCGGCTATCGAGATGTCCTCCTCGGAATTCCTAGAGGATAGGCTTGCTGTATTCTTCGAGGTCACACCGACATTCGGCACCTTCGATACCTCTGAGGATGCGTTAGATCTGTGCTTCCTGATGACGGAGGATATAACTGTCCTGACCCCTGCGGGCTTGCCGAGTTCTGCATTGGAGGAAAACCAGAGGTTTCTTGGCTCTCCAATCAGTCCGGCAGCCATCCTCTGCGAACGTTGGATGAACCGGAAACGCGATGCGGTTGTCGATTTTGCCCGATCAGATGCAGGTCCAGCTTATGCGCGTAAGGTCGTGTATTACGCCGACGGCGGTAAACCTCAACAGTACATGGACATGCTGTGGAATGTTCCGGCAGTGGTGGGTTGGAGCCTAGCCCCCCTTCAGGTCGAGGGTAAATAGCCTGTATATTGCTTCCAGCGGTAGTATATTGGTCATGAAAGGCCCTGCTTTCTGCGTGCCTTTCATACCGTTTTCTTGCGAGGTTTTGTGACTCTGTCCTGTTTACCCAGCTGGCGGGCACGGAAATCATGCTATCGGAGAGTACGGTGAAGTGGTTTCGCCTAAAAGGTGAAGCGCGGATGTTGCGAAGATTTTCCCCCTAAACATCGTTGAAACAATTGTTATTTCAGTCTTTGTATTCCGGCAACAAAGCCGCAAGTAGATTTAAGACTGAACTATGTATGCGCCCCTTGATCTAATCCGAGATATCACCGACGCACCGACACTTGATGCAAAATACAAAGTTTTTTCAGGCTTTATGGAAGCGGAGTATGGTTATGTCGGCGTCAATTATGGCCTGTTTCTAGATACGCGGTCGCTACATGCCATTCACAACAATCATGTCTCTAAGCGATCAGGTCTGCCCAATGAATGGCGCGAAATCTATCAGCGTAACAACTATGCTCTGGATGACTATGGTATGCGGATGGGGGCTCTGACTCGAAAACCAATTCTGCAATCAAGCTTTTATCGCGCATTGGACGCAAATGAGTTGCCCGAAAATTTCGCGCGCGTCGTTGGAGGGGTGCGCAACTTCGTATCCTCTGGGGTTGTCATCCCACTACAGGCCAATGGGATGAGAGGCATTATCGGTCTTTTTGATCCATCCGGTGATATCCTCAAACATGATGCGCGTTTTGAAAGGGACAGGACGACCATCCAGACGCTCGCAAATTATCTTCACATGTGCAGTGATTGGTCGGACGACATAATTGTTCAGATGGGCCTGAGCGAGATGAACCTAAAAGTACTGCGTTTGAAAGCGCAGGGCCTGCGGATGAAAGAAATCCTGTATGAAATCCAGCGCGATAACCCCAAAACTATTCACAGCCACATGCAGCGAGTTCGCAGGGCTTTGGGTACACGCAACGACATGGAAACTGTTCAGCGTGCGGCAAAGCTTGGGCTGCTGAAGGAAGATAGCTTCCCGGTTCACCAAGTTAGTCCTCAGCTTTATGACGCGTTGGGGCTACGGTAGGATTAGCCCGGCGCGCCGGAACGTTGGCGAACAACGTCTGTCTCCATAATACGTGCGGCTATGCACTGATTTCGTTGTGAAGCAGACCAATATTAGCGTTGTAACGCTGCGCCGCAGCGGGTCTTGAGGATGAGTGATTGCAGTGGGCTGTTACCGTTTACCGAGACGCCCCAACCTTGAAAGCTGTGCCAGCATACGGGTACCGGTTCCAGTCACACTGCTTGCTGGCACATCTGTTGGTCTGCCTGCTGAGTTCGATCTGCTTGGCAACGCTTGCATACCGAAGAACTGCCGCGCTCTGAGGGCTGCATATTCCGCACCGCTTGCCCCACCGGTCAGGTAGCGATTGTAGGCCTGCTGGCTGCCCATTGCGGCGCGGGCAAAGCTGTAGCCGCCGCTGAGACCACCGGAGAGGGCGGGCATCATGATGTTTCCGGAGATCGCGCGGACGATGAAGGGCGTGGCAATGATGAAGCCCTTGGCCATGAGGACCATCATGAAGAAGGGGATGAGCGCGCCTATGTTTGGAGCCCCTTCCGGGTCGCCAAGCTCACCGATCAGAGCGGAAGAGACGCCAGTGATCGTTGCGAATACCCCTGCGACGACGATTGGGTAGAGTGCAAAGGAAACCAGTGCCGACAGCCAGCGTGCGAAGTAATCTTTGGTCACCTCGAAGAGGGTGAGGAAGATCATCACCGGCGCGATCCCGATTAGAAGTGTGATCATCAGGCGGGACGCCACAAGGATGAAGGCGGCCAGCCCGCCGAGGATCGAGAGCAAGAGGACCCCGACAATGTCGAGCATGGCGCCGGCCATCCAGTTCAATTCTGAACCTGCGGCGTTCAAGTAGTCCCCCAACTCGGCGATCAAACGGTCGAATTCTTCGGAGAAAGTTCCAGAAGGGCCAGGAGTTCCACCGCCGACCGAAGCCACGAGCGCCCCCGCAATGCTGTCGATGCCAGCTAGGATGGCGGAGGAGAGCGCGTTGAACTGCACCCAGTTGGTTGCAAATATCCCGATCAACCCGATCTTGACCGCGAGCCAGAAGGCCGTGCGGCCGTCCATCGCCTTGTATTGGTAGATCATGTTCACGAAGACGAGAATCACCACGAGCGTTGTTCCCAGGACGAGAAGCGTGCCGACCGTTGCCGCGACCGACCCGAACTGGGTTTCTGCTGCGGTGTCGAGATAGCCCTGGGAGGTTTCAACGAAATAAGTGACGACGCTCATAACGGGGCTGCCTTACCAATTGCCCGCGGTTTCGCAGATGGCTTTAGCCTCGAGACGAACGTCGTTGGCGCGCCGATTGTAGGCGTCGGATGCTTCCAGCATTTTCCAGCGTTCGTCACTCGCGTGCTGCTCATGAAACTCCGCCTCGGCCGCGTCCCAAGAGGGGAAGCGGGTTTCACAGTCGCAGCTTTCGGTCTCGACGATGCGCTCGAGGTTCATGGCGCGGTAGATGTCTTGGACCAACACGCGTTGATAGGCTTGGCGCAGGGGGATTTCTTGCATCCAGACGGGCTCGGCGGGCCGGTCTGAACAGACGTCGAAACTGCGCTCGAGGGTCGGCACCAGATTGCGCTCAGCGAAGCCGGATGCCGACGTCAGGCCTAGGACCAGCGCAGTCACTACGAGGGTACAGCCCACCTGCCTCATACCGTGGCTCCGGCGGGTGTGGTCTCACGCTTCAGGAAGACCGTGTGTCCCACATTGGCGAATTCCGAGGAGCTGATCGACACGACCTCCCAGCCTTCGGCCCCCTTCACACTCAGGCTGACCCGCATGTCGGCAAGACTAGTTTTGCGGGTCAAGGGAAAGGACAGGATATCGTATTCAAAGGTTTTCATTGGGAAACTCCGATCTCGGTTGCGCCGGGGAGGTAGAATTCTGTGATGCCGCGTCGGCCGTCATGGCGCCCGGCCTGGATGATCACGTCAATGGAGTTCTCGATGTACTGGATCATGTCGGCATAGGTCATCGGGATCTCGGTTTTGAGCGCGGCGATTGCGAGGCGCTGCACGGCGAGTTGCGGGGTTTCGGCGTGAAGCGTGGTCATTGACCCGCCATGACCTGTGTTGATCGCCTCGAGGAACGTCATGGCCTCTTTTCCCCGCACCTCGCCCAGGATGATCCGGTCGGGGCGCATGCGCAGCGTGGCAGTGAGCAGCACATCGGCGGTCTGGAATTCCGCGTCGCGATTGGCGATGAGCGTCACGGCATTTGGCTGGGTCGGCAGAAGCTCGGCGGCTTCCTCGATGGTGACGATGCGTTCGTCAGCAGGCACATGAGAGAGGATCTTGCGCGCGGCGACGGTCTTGCCGGTGGAGGTGCCGCCCGAGACTATCATGTTGAGCTTGTTGTCGACGCAGAAGGCGAGGGCATCATCGATCACACCCGCCGCCACCACCTCGCGGAGTTCCCGGGTTTTCTTGAGGCGGAGTTTTTCAAGCTTGCGTTCCTTGCCATAGAGAAAGTCGAGTGCGATCCCGTCGAGCGGCAAGCTTGAAAAGAACCGAAGGCTGATGGACATGGCTGAGAGCACTGCAGGAGGGGTGATAACCTGGGCGCGGATCGGGCGACCCTTGTAAGTGATTGAGACCGAGACGATGGGGCGGTCCTTGCTCATGGTGGTGTTTGCGGAGGAGGCAATCTGGTTGCCGAGGTCTTTCACTTCCGTTGCGGTCAACGCCTGGTCCAGCTTTCGCATGAAGTGATCGCCCTGGAATTCACCCCAGCAGCTGCCATCGGGATTGATGCAGATCTCGATAACATCGTCGCGGGCGGCGGCGTCGATCCGATCAAGCGAGGTCTGGAGATAGCTCAGCGACATGGGCTCAGAAAATCTCCAGATCGCGGTCGACCATCACCGTGACGCGCGCGCCCTGGTCCACATAAATGACGGGACCGATCGAAAGGTAATCGCCGATCACGCTGTCCGTAGCATCGGCAAGATCATCGCCCACGTCTTCGAGCACATCCGCTGCGGTCTCATCCTGCACATTTGCAGCGGCGGCACTTGGCGCGGCGGAAATCAGCGAAATCAACGCCGCTGAGCCGAAGCGCTCATCAAACCGGGTGTCGACAAAGCCGGTCACGCCGGAACGGCCAAGTTCATCGCCCCCGAATGAGCTGATCTGGATCGTCTGGTTGTCAGGCAAGATGACCCGGTCCCAGGCGATGGTGACCCGGCGCTGCGCGATATCGACCCCCGAACGATAACGCCCGATGAGACGGGAGCCGCGTGGGATCAGGAGGCGGGAAGCGTCGAAGCTAAAGACATCTTCCGAGACAACAGCACGCGTTTGGCCGGGCAGGGCGCTATCGAGAGCGGTTTCCATGACGGCCTGGATCATCGTGCCCTGAATGATGGTGTTGGAGGGATTGGCGATCACTTCTGCCTGCGTCACGGTGGAGGGCAGCGCACCGTTCAACACGAAATCCGTCACTTCGCCAAAGGTGCGCTCGGTCAGCGCCGTCTCATTCGCACCGGACGTGCCACCAAAGGCAATGGTGGGCGAGGTGATGCGGCGCTCCTGAAACGCGCGCTCCTCCGCGGCGCGGCGTTCAAGTTCCGCGAGCCGTCGTGCTTCTTCCTCGCGGCGCAGCCGTTCTTCTTCCCGCGCGCGCAACTCGTCCTCGGTGGGGCCGATGGGTGCCGGAAGGGGGCGGTTGGCTTCGAGCTGCGCAAGTTCGAGGTCCATGCGGAGTTGCTCGAGCTCGCGATCGCGCGCCGTGAGTTCATCGCGAAACTGCTGTTGCGCGGCTTCCGACGCGGTTTGCAGCGCAGCGATCTGAGCGGTCAGCGCGTCGATCGCCTCGGCGGCGGCGGTGTCTTCCTCGACGACCGGTTCAGGGGCGTTGCGCAATTCCTCGATCTGAGCCTGCAGGGCGGTGATCCGCGCCAAAAGCTCAGCATTGGGTTCGATCGGATCGGGTGCGACGAACACAACCTCGGGCTCGCGCGGGGGCAAGGTCTCGATGGCGCCGAACCCGTCGCCTTCGTTCTGGAACACGTCCGGCGTGGCCGTGAGAAGGGCTTCCTCTTCCTCGGGTCGGGACAGGAGATACAGCAACGCACCGCCCGCGCCGATCACGAGGACGACGACCAAAGCGAGCAGCGGTGAGCGCCGTGGGGCAGGGGGCGAACCAGCGCCCTTGCCTTGCTCCAGGGCAGCGAGACGTTTCTCGAGGTCCGCGTTTCCGGTATCGCTCATGAGCCTACCCCCGCAGGTGGTGTGGCCTCGATACAGACCACCTCTTCCCCGATCCTCAACACCCATTGCCTGTTCACCCCGGAAACCCGGATCACGCCATTCTCGGTCGCTTGCGTGTTGACCGTCCGTTCACGGCCATTCGCGTAACGAAAGATTGCGGGCACGGGCGCGTTCCGAGGGAATTCGAAATACGTGAAGGTCCCGTCATCCCAGACCCGGGTCGGGGTGAACTCGGTCCGCGCGCTGGCGCCGTAATTGTAGTTCGGCGCTTGGGCGGCGATGGCCCGGGTCGGGCGCGTATCGTCCTCCGGATAGCGGAATTGCACCACGTAAAAGGTCGGACTGCGGACCTCCTGGACGTTGAAATAGTAGCTGCGGCGGCTGGTATAGACGGTCACGTTGGTATGGACACCGCGCGCGACGGGCTTGATCGCGAAGGCTTGCCCGCCCGGCACGCCGTCAATCTCGAAGCCTTCCGTGTCGCCTGCGATGATCGAACGGATGCTCTCGCCGTCCCCGAACTCGATGGTGGTCACATGGGTCAGCGAGACATTGAGGCGATAAACCTGACCTTCCTGGTATGTGGCCAGTCGCACCCGATTGTCATTGGGACCGCCGCGCGGGATGGCTTCGGCAAGGGCGAGGCCGGGCAACAGGGCTATCAGCAAGAAGAAAAGTCGAACTGGGAACAAATTCAATTCTCCAATCTGTCGGAGCGGATGGAATATTCGAGGACCGTGAAGCCGAAGGGATTGGTCCAGACCTCATCGATGGAGCGGCGGGTCTCGGGGCGGAACTCGAAGAGAAGCGTGGCGGTGAAAAGGCCTGTCTGAACGCCATTGATTGACGTCAGGCGCTTGCGCAGTCGGACCGTGGCGCGGTTGGTGCCGATCCGGTTGATGCTGAGGATTTCGACATCAAGCCTGGCATTGGGGCCATAGACCGTCGGCGGATAATTCTCGTTGGCGCTGTTCCAGATCTGGCGCAGCCTGCTCTCGGCAGCTCCGTCCGAGCGGCGCAGGACGCTGCGGATGCGCAGATCGTTGTCTAGCTGGTTGTAGACCTCCCGGTCGGTCACATAGCGGAAGACTTCCGCCTCGATGATCGCCTGGTTGGCGGTCACCGAGGAGGCGCCCACCGAGGCTTCGGGGAGTGCAAAGCCGGTTGCGGGATCATAGGGCACGACCACAGGCGGCGGATCGACATCGAGAATTGCGACAGTCGCCGCGCTCAGGCATCCGAGAATGCCGAAGATGAGCCCGATGAGCCCAAGGCGCTGCCAGAGCCGTTCGCGGCGCAGCGCACCATAGACCAGCTCTTCTTCGATGATTTCTTGTTCACTCGCCACCTGTCACAACCCTTGATCAGTCTGCCCGCAACTCGGGCAGCGTGAAGTCCATAAACCGCTGCTCCTCGGCGATAGTTGCGGCATCGATCACGCCGCCTGTGCCGTCGCCCACGGTCTGCACCGCTTCGAGCTGCCACATGGCGACGAGCGCAATTGCCAGTTCCGCCGTCACCCGCGTGTTGAGGTCGATGCTTTCCTTGAGTTCGTCCATGTCGTCGATGAGACCGACCAGCCTGTCGACGCGTTCCAGCGATTGGCCTGCGTCTTCATAACTGTTCTGGGCAGCTGCCGAGACGAGCGCGCCGGTCGTCGCTTGTGTCGCCACACGATTGGCCCCGGGATTTCCGCTGGTGGCCATCTCGGAGAGGGTGTCGTCGTCAAATCCGAGATCGGCTAGCACCCGGTCCATCTGGGTTTCGATCTCGCCCGCACCGGAGCCGGACAGGTCGGAGAAGTCGCCTGTCTTGATGGCCTCGATGGTGGCGAGGATGTCCCCGAACTCCTGGTCGAGAAGGCCATTCAGCTCATCCTCCATCTCGGTGCGGATGATTTCGGGAAGTTCAGCAAGACGGGTAAGTGCTTCGTAGGTTCGTTGCAGCTCCGCGAGTTGGTCCGTGAGTGTGGCAAGCTGTTCGCGGAGCTGCGTCAGCTGCTCGTTTTGCAGGATCTCGTCTTCGATCATCTGCCGGAGCTGCTGGATGTTTTGCGCAATATTCTGGGTGTCGACGACCGGCACACCTTGCGCCACGGCAGCGGACAGGGTGCCGAGATGCAGACCGATCCCAAGCGTCGTGGCCAATGCCATCCTCACGAGCAAATCTCTCATCAGTCTATCTCCCTAATCGTAAAATCCATGAACGCGCCTTTGGCCATGCGGGCGCTGGCCTGGGCCAGCTCTTCGGCGGAGAGCAGCCGGGTGCGGGCGGCCTGCAGCCGGACGCGGGCAGCCACGAGGCGCACGATTTCGGCGCGTGCATAGGTGTTGAGTGCGATGCTTTCCTGCACGTCTTCGGTGTCGGAAATCCGCTCGACGATGTCCGCAATGCGCAGGGCGGCCTGCCTGATCGCAGCGGGTGAGTTGTTGCCATAAAAGGCCGCCCCATGACCCGTGAGGGAGAGGTTTGCATTTGCCAGAAGCGCGGGGTCGATCGTACCGAGCGCTTCGATCCCGCCGATGCGGCCCAGGTAGAGATTGTAGCGTTCGGGGATGACCTGAACGTAGTGCTGGGTCTCGCGGAAGGGTGGCACGCCCCCATATTCGAACACGCGACCGGGTCCGGCGTTATAGGCCGCGAGCGCGTTGATGATATTGCCATCGAAGGTGTTGAGTTGGGTGGCGAGATAGCGCGCGCCGCCATGCACCTGCAGGTAGGGGCTGTCATAATATTCCGGGTTGATGCCGAGATCGCTGGCCGTACCGGGCATAATCTGGGTGAGGCCAAAGGCGCCGACCGGTGAGCGGGCGCCGATGGTGAAGCGGCTTTCCTGCCAGATGAGAGCCTGCAGCAGCGCTCGCCATTGGACTGGGGAGAGGCCCGCGCGGCCGACGCCCGCAAACCCGCTGGTTTCCTGGGCGACGCGGATGATGAGCTGCTCGATGTTTTCTGCCGCATCCCCGAACATCTGTGCGCCGCCGGGATTGGGGTCGATCTCGGCATTGCCATAGACCGCTTCGACGGAACGGGCTGGATCGCCGCTTCCGTTTTCCAGCCCTGAAACCATCGCGGGTAGGCCTTGGCCGCCGAAGCTGGTTTGGGCATCGAGGATGCGCTGCAGTGTTTCCAGCTGTTCGCGCTCGATCTCAGCGATAAGTTCGCGCACGGAGAGCTTGTTAGCCTGGATGGCAAGGTCTGCCTCCCGGTCACCGGTCTCGACGATGTCACGTGCAGTAAGCCCGCTGTCATTGGTCGGCACGCCTTGGGAAAGGGCGATTTCGGGCAGCAGGCAAAGCACGAGAATATGGGGCAGTTTAGACTTCAATGCCGCCCTCCGGCGCGCCAACGGGCGTGAAGGTGCAATCTGGCGCGACGGGGGCCGTCGAGGCGAGGAAAGTAAAGCAGTTTGCCTTTGGTTCCTGGTATTGAGCGCAGGAAGCCAGCACGCCGAGCGCGGCCAAAGCTAGAAATATGCGGATCATGAAAGCCTCCAGAAGTCCGGGCGGTTGCGGTAATCGGAACCGACGAGGGCCTCGCCTGTTTCCATGCCGCCGAGGATGGTGAGATTGGGTCCGAGGGCGCTCAGATCGGCATCGACGACGATGGATCCCTGGTCGTCGCGGATGAGCGCAAGGCGGCTGTCGCTGCCGGTGTTGAGAAGAACGTCGAGCTCCTTCTCATAGAGGTTCAGCATCGCGTAATCGGCGGCATGGGCGCGGATGTTTGGGAGCAGGATTTGCGTGGGCACCGCCTCGACGATGGTCTTGCCGGTCCGGGTGCGCTCGAGCTGGCTGGCGTATTGCGTCATCATCACCGCGACGGTGTTCTGCTTGCGCGCGGTCACGAGCCAGTTAGACAGCCGCTCTGCGAAATACGCGTTGTCGAGCGCCTTCCACGCCTCGTCGATCACGATGATGGTGGGACGGCGGTCTTCGATCTCCCGCTCGACCCGGCGGAAGAGATAGGAGAGGACCGCCATGCGTTCCTTCTCGGCCTCACTGTCGAGAATGCCGGTAAGATCGAAGCCTACCACATCGCCTTCGAGCGAGAAGGTGTCTTCCAGAGTTTGCCCGAAAATCCAGCCGTAGCGGCCCTCTTCGGTCCACTCGAGCAGGCGCTGGTGCAAATCGCCGCCATCATCGGTGGACACAAAAAGCGACGCGAAATCCCGCCAGTTCCGCAAGGCCGGATTCGTGGCCTGCGCGTTCTGGCGCACAACTTCCTGGATGCGGTTGGTCTGCGCGGGTGTGAGGGGCTTGTCGGCGCGATAAAGCAGCGTGGCGAGCCAGTCCGACAGCCAGGCGGTGCCGCGTGCATCGGTCTCGGTCCAGAGCGGGTTGAGGCCCGTGGGCTGCCCGGCTTTAAGCGATGCGTAGCGCCCGCCATTGGCGCGGACCGCCATCTCCATACCGAGACGGTAATCGAAGACGAAGATCCGCGCCCCTGCTCGACGGGCCTGCGTCATGAGGAATGCCGAGAGCACCGACTTGCCCGACCCGGGCCGTCCCATGATGAGCGTATGCCCGCTGGTCGGCTCTTTTTCGGGGCTACCCTGTTCGTGATAGGAAAACCGGTAGGCGCTTTGTTCGGGTGTGGGCAGATAGGTGATGACCTTGCCCCAGGGTGTTTTCCCTGCCGGCTTGCCGAGCTGGGTCCGATGGAACGCCGCGAAATCTGCGAAGTTGCGATTGGTGATCGCACTGGCGCGCACGCGTTTCGGTTGGTTGCCCGGATGCTGGCTCAGGTAATGCGCCTTGGCGGCGACCCGCTCGCCGATCATCTTAACACCTTCGGCGGCGGCGGCGTTGACGATCTCGGCGCTCAGCGTCTGCAGCTCGTCGAGCGTATCGCAGAAGATTGTCACCACCATGTGGTGCTCACCAAAGCTCTGGCGCTTGGCCTCGAGATCATCGGCGGCGATGTCGAGGGCTTCCATCAGCGAGAGGGCCGCGTCCTGGCTGGCCTGCATCTGGCGCTTCTGGCGCTTGATCCGACCGGCCATGAGGTTCGAATTGATCGGCGTGAAGGAATGCGTGACGATCATGTCGACCGGCAGGTTCAGCATGTCGAACATGGTGCAGGAGGTGCCTTCCGAGTATTCCCCGATGGTGAAACTCTTGCCGTAGCGGTGTCCCACGACGCCTTCGGAGAGCTCGAAGTGATCGCCTTGAAACGTCACTCGCGTGTTGGCGGCGTTGAAGGACAGGAAGCCATAGGTGTTCGCCGGATAGAGCGGCAGTTCCTGGCCAGTATTGAGAGCCCCCAGAAAGCCGATCAACTCGCCAGTCTCAGCAGAGAGAATGCGCGGGTTCAGCTCGCTCAAGCCTGACAGGAATACGTTCACGGCCTCGCCTAATCGGCGCAGGCGTTTCTCAGTTGCCTTCTTCAGCCGGTTCGGAGCGCTGCGGTTCAAGAAGGGCAGGACGCTTTTGGGGGGTGGGCGGTGAATGATGGTGAGGGTCAGGGTCTTGTCGCGCAGGCCGCTGGTCTCCAGTTTCTTGCGCCAGAGACGGTCAACTTCTCCAGCAAAGCTGTCCTTACGAATTGGGTCCAGATCCGGTTTGATCGCCTTTGAGACCTTGTGGACGTAGTAGCTGAATTCCGGCCCCAGCTGCGCGATGATCCGAGCAAAGAGCGCGGTCACCTTGTCGAGATAGGTATCATCTGTGGTGTAGCTGTTGACCCCATCGAACCGGATGCACTGGAAAAGCTCGTTGACCCGGGTCCGCACGGTCTGGTCATCAACTAAGCTCACATAGGGCAGCATATGCGCGAGGCGGGTTTCGCGGCTATACCAGTCCGGTGTCATCGTGCGGAGATCGAGCGCATCTTTACGGGCGTCATCACGGGGCATAGCTGTCCCCGCCATGGATGGAGCGGTTTCGCGTGGGGGGCGTCTCCTGCAGCGCGGTCATCATCACGTCGATGAAACGCGGATCCCAGTCGGCGGCTTTCCAGAGCACTGGATAGAGAAAGGCGGTTACGCCCAACACCACGATGTGTTGGATCCAGACGAAGAGAAGCACTGAGCCGAAGAGCCAGACCATCGCGTACATGATGGGCAAGCCCAAAAGCTTGGGCGGGCGCACGAGGCCGAGGAAGAGAGGCGAGCGCTCAGCCACCGGCGAAAACCGCGGCGACGATGGTGGGGGCGGCAGCGACGCCGGCGATGCCCACAAGCACCCAGAGCGCCTGGCGCAGATCGATGATGTTAAAGAACCAGCTGAGGAAAACGCCCAGCACGGCAAGCGTGGCGATCACCACGCCGAGCGGGCCGGTCAACGCATCGACGATACCCTGTAGAAGGCTCTGAATCGGCGAGAGATCGATGCTTTGCGCAAGGGCGGGTTCGGCAATGAGCAGGAAGAGCGCCAAAGAGGCGACGAATAGGTGTGAAATGTGCTTCATGAATTTGGTGCTTTCAATCGGGCCACAACTGTCATGACACGGGTCAAGTGGTTCTGGGTTTCTCGGTAGGGGGGAATGCTGCCGTAGTGGTGCACAGCTTCGGGTCCGGCGTTGTAGGCTGCGAGGGCAAGACGCGGATCGCTGAACGACTGCAGCATCATTGCAAGATAGCGGGCGGAACCATCGAGGTTCTGAAGTGGATCACGCGGGTCAACACCCAGATCGCGCGCCGTCGCGGGCATCAATTGACCAAGGCCTATAGCGCCCGCGCTCGAGATCGCATCCTGTCGATAGGCGCTCTCAACCTCGATATTAGCCCGATAGAGAGCCAGCCAATCGGTCACGGAAAGCCCCGCGCGGCGCAGCCCAGGATGTCCGGCATAGCGCAGGGCGGTGGTTTCGATAGCCGTGAGAACATCGGCGCGGGGCAGGGGAACGGGCCGCGCAAGGGCTGCCAATTGGATTTCGTCTGGCCCAAGGTCAGTCTCACCGAGGATCGCCAGCTCATCAGCCGCGGACTCCTGGCCGATCCCGTCATTGTAGTTGCGGGCAAAGCTGTCCTGGGAGCGGGACGGGGTCAGAGAGCCATCGCTCTCCATGACCAGCACCATCTGCGCAGAGGTTGAGCCGGCGAGAAACCAGAACAGGAGAAGGCTACTTGCTGCCGCCTTTGTCGGTCGCAGCCAGCTTGTGTGTTGTCCGCTGGCCTTCTTCGAGCGGGACATCGGCATGGGAGAAGCCAATGCCAATGAGGAAAGAGACCACGCCCGTGATGGTTTTAAACTCACGGATCTTGATGTCGTTGTAGGTCGTGCGAGTACGGGCAGTGACGAGAAGCTTTTCAATGCCCTCGTCAGAGACGGCGCGCATAATCCAAACCCCGTAGTAACTCGGGCCCTTCTTATGTGCCGACTCTTGGCAGAGGATTTCAGCGCTATAGCCGCTTTCCACGAGTTCGCGGAAACGTGCTTCCGTAACCACATTTGGTGCTTCGATGTCCCAGTTCATGGCCCGGCTCACGCTTTCTTAAAACGCGCAACATCCGGGCATTCTCGCTTGAAGCCCAGAGTTACGATAGTATATTATGTACCGCAAGGTATATTTTGAGAGTTGCGGCTGTATCTCAGCTACTCAAACTCTAGGCACTGCTGTTAGCGTCTATCAAGGGAAATAGGGTGATTGAAAACCTAAGGTTGTTTTTGTCGGCTATTGCACGTCTATTAGCATTTTTGATACCCGCTATGGTTGCAGGCCAGGCCGGGTCTTGTCTCGCCCCTGTCCGGCCATTCGTCCCAAGCGATTCGCAAGCAAGCAGTGACTTCGCTGACATCATTCGGCGCGACTTTGAGGCCTATATCAAGGACGTTCAGCAATACTTCCACTGCCTCGAGCGGGAGCGTGCGCGTGCTTTTGAGGAAGCCGGTGAAGTCAGTCAGGACTACGGTCGGTTCCTGGAGCTGGTGGGGGATTGATGGGCCACTGGGAATGCATCAGCCTTCTAGTTCGTGGAGACCAGGTACGGATAATGCACCCACTCATCCACTTTAGGGAATGTGGATTTCACTGGAAAGCGACGTCACAAAAGACATGTGGCGCGTGGCGAAAACAATCAGAAGCAAAGGTCAGAAGGCTTTGTGTCTGGCGTTGCTCGAGATCCGGAATAAAGCGAACCTCAGCCAAACAGAACTGGCAGTCAAACGCAGACATCACTAATCATGAGTGGTACATGCTGAAAGCGTATCGCGCCGGATCAACGTCGTTGAGCTCATCGCATTCTCCCGTCCCATTGGGTTTGACCCTTTCAAGATATTGGCGATCGTCGAAGCCGCCACGGAGTCCGACCACACATCTGAAAACGAAGAATGGCTAAGTTGCCCTACCTCAGCGGCCTTGTCCCTAGGTGGTTTTCGAAAGGATCAGCTTGTCTACACCCTTGTCGGTAAAACATGCGAGCTGATGAATGTTGTTTATGAGTATGCCAACAGTTTGGCACCTAGGTGTGGAAAGTCTTTGAGCATTGAATGAAAAGCATGGTGACGGCATCGCCATCGCGAACCTTATCGGGACCGATGGGTGTAGTATTGTTGGCTGGGTGTATCGCTGGAGCACAGGTGGGCATGCTGTGATGTGGGGCGTCCATGGCCCCAAGCCGGTTTCGGCGATTTGGCCGGACATAAGTCATGAACAGAAGCTAGAAATTGACTTTGACCGTTTGAAGCGGATTGGAGGCGGCGAAGGCGGATAGGCTCTAAAGCTAGCCGCCAGTTCATATTTGATGGTCGCGGCCGGTCGGCATACCGGACATCGGGGGCGTACGCGGCGAATGCGGACTCTGAGCCCATACCTCCTGAATGCTGCACAGTGCCCAAATGGCTGCTTTCGCTCATCACCCGCTTGCCATACCGGCAATCATTGCGCCGAGTGCGACAAGGTGTACAAGCATGAGCGCCTTGTCATTCCATAGCGCGCCGACGGCGAACCACCCTACGACTCCGAAAAGAAACAAGTAGAGATTCCAAGGTGTCCAGCCAAACCCCGTTGCAGTGTATCCCATGATCTGAACGGCGGATGCGCCCCACTTGACCGCGAAGACAAGGCGCTCGCGCGTCGATACAAGGGCCAAGGTATCAGACGGCACGGGTTAACCCTCCGTCGATACACAGGTTTTGTCCCGTCATGTAGCCACCATTTTCCGAGGCGAGCCACGAAATGAGAGAAGACACCTCCGAGGCGAAACCGTAACGTCCCATTGGAATACGTGCTTTGCGGTCTTCGGTCTCAGGCAGGCTGTCTATGAAACCCGGAAGGACGTTGTTCATGCGAATGTTTTCTGATGCATACTTATCCGAGTAGAGCTTTGTGAATGCGGCAAGTCCGGCCCGGAAGACGCCAGACGTTGGAAAAAGGGGATCGGGTTCGAATGCCGCGAAGGTTGAGATGTTGATGATCGCCCCGCCGCCCTGCGCTTGCATCACAGGTGTGATCAGCCTTGTCGGACGGATAACGTTCATCAGGTAGACTTCCATTCCTTGATGCCAATCCTCGTCACTGATCTCGAGAACCGGACCTTTTGGTCCGTGGCCAGCAGAGTTCACCAAGACATCAATGCGGCCCCAACGATCCTTCGCACCCTCGACCAATTCGTTCAGCGCTTCTCCATCAAGATTGGAGCCCGTTACGCCAAAGCCGCCAAGTTCACCGCCAAGCGCTTCGCCCTTGCCAGACGAAGACAGGATGCCAACCTTGAACCCATCATCTGCCAATTTGCGCGCAGCGTTCGCGCCCATGCCGCTGCCACCCGCCGTAATCAGAGCTACTTTTTCTACTGTCATATCGATCATCCTTTCTTGCTTGAGGCATAAATCGTGCATTTTTTGGCAAACTTGGATTCAGAATTGATGTTATATGACAGTAGAATTACTATTACAGAATGACCGAACTTCCCCCGCTCAACAGTTTGCGTGCTTTTGATGCAGCAGGCCGCCGCCTCAGTTTCCGTGCAGCCGCTGATGAGTTGGGTGTCACGCAAGGGGCCGTTGCGCAGCAGGTGCGACAACTCGAAGCGCATTTTGATGTGGTCTTGTTTGAACGGGTGCCGAAGGGCCTGGCTTTTACGCCAGTCGGGCGCAGCTATCACAACCGGATTGCCGGAGTGTTCGCAGACCTTCGAGCCGCAACTGCCGAGTTGAAGCCAGAGCCGAATAAAGTTCTCATCAGTGTCACGCCAACCTTTGCTGCGAAATGGCTGATTCCCAATCTTCCCGACTTCGCTACAGCACATCCGAACATCGATTTGCGGATCATGGCGACCGAAAAAGTTTCCAGCTTCCATAGTGACGGGATAGACCTTGCAGTGCGCCAAGGATCGCCGCCGTTTGGCGCATCACTGGACGTAACCCTTTTATTCAAGCAATCGCTAGTCGCGGTCGCCGCGCAAAAGCTTGCGGACAAGGGAGGCACTCCTCTTGATCCAGAAACCCTTGCCAAACAGCCGAAGGTCCATGACGCCCATGACCTATGGCCCAGCTATCTGGCGCATTTGGGCGTACAGGACCAGTCTGCTCGGCACCTTCGTCTGAGCCAGACGTCTCTTGCGGTAGATGCAGCTATCGCAGGGCAAGGAGTGGCCTTGGTAAGCCGGTTTCTGGTTGCTCATGACCTTGCAGCCGGACGTTTGGTCGAGGTTGGCGAAGCCTGGGCCCCAGACAGAAATGACTTCTATGTCCTCATGCCGCGAACCGCCAAAAACAATGCGCCGACGACCAACGTCTTGACGTGGCTCAAGTCGCGCTCCGCCAAAGATACCTGATGCCTTGAAACAAAGCGGCCATTTAGATCACTCGGACGAACGGAAACAAGGTCCCGCTCAGCTGACCTTGGCATCGACAGCAGCGAACGACCGGTGATTGAGTAGCTCCGAGTACTTGGGCAGACACGGATGAATGCCAATGCTGTCTTAGTCGGCTTTAGTAGTTCACCTGCTCAAACCCGTAATTGCCCTCATAGTCACGCCAATCGACGAAGACAGATCGGTGGTAGATACCCGGGCAATTCTGGCCCCAACGTTCAAGACCGACATGGGCCTCCGGCAGGGCAGTTATTGAAGATCGTTGCCAGGAAAAATCGCCTTGGATCCCATAGGTGCCGAGGACCACGGTGGCGCTACGGTTGCAGTCGCTGTTACGTCCAGATTCGTGCTGCCGGGCATAGCGAACATCAAAGATGCGGATGGACCGCACGAAATTGAACTCAGGTCCACTGATATCGATGTCCGCGCGATCTTGAACGAGCCGGAGGGCTCGGTCAGTGGGAATGACATCGTCGACTCGTAAGGATTGGAGCGGTTGACGGCTATCGGGTCGGTACAAGGCTTCAAAGATGCGGCCAGCGTTGTTTGATTGCCGATCGCTCTCATAGGAGGCGCCCATGGGACAGCGCCAGATCTGCAGTGGCGGTTCCACCGGCCAAGGGGTAATCCGCCGAATGAATTCGGCGCGAGCCCGGGCGCATGGTACTGAAGCCGGCCAACCGCCAGACAGACACAAGAGGATCGCGCAGTCGATCGGATAGGTCTGCGCGCGTGCGGGCGTCGGCAGCGAAAGACCAGTCACGGTCAAAGCGACTGCGACCGAGGGGAGGAGCTTCTTGATCAGATAGTGCATGCTGCGAAACCTCCGTGACAGGAGTCCAGCATACATACGATAATATACTATCGCAACATCAAGTATAACTACGCATAATGAAGTTTATGTTAAATTATGTCTCTGAAACTTCAGGAAACCTAAAGTCGGTTTTTGTACATATTGCCGTTCGGTTCCAGGATCAGGATTCCTTGGGGCGACACATCTCCATACACACGTTATTGCAGTAGCGCCTTCAGTGCGCTCACGTCAGAAGTACGCTGATGAATCAAACGTTCTCTGCCACCGAAACCAGATACGCGAGTTCGCTGCACTGCAGCTTTGGGTTCAGCAAAACATCTCTCTTGCTGGCACACTACGATCACCATTGCCCATTCGAGCCTCGCCTGTCTCACTCCGCAGGAGTATCCCTAGTCTACAGGCTCTCGTTATGAATGAAGAACCTGACGGGACAGGCCACAGGTCATAGCTCTTGCTTAGGGAACTGATTGTGTGACCGCGGGAATTGTGCTTCAAGCTACACTCAATCGTTGCCCAAAGTCTTTCAGAGGTTTGTGCTCTAGCTTGATTTGGCTAAGGAACTGGCGAGCAGTGGGTAGCAACATGCGTTTCGACCCCTCTTAGCTGTCTAGCCGAGCAAACAACACTGGACGCTGAATTAGAGATCTTATGTCGAGCCCAAACACTATGGTAAAGCCGCAGATTGTTTTTGACTTAACGGAAGTCCTTTTGGCTTCGACTGGTAAACTTAGGTATTATGGCATTGCACGCGTAGCTGCAGAAGCTGGTATCGCGCTTCGGAAGCTGGACGCGTCCATTCGGTTCGCTGTCTTCTCGCAGGGCCACCGGGGACTACTTGAGGTCTTTCCGGAAATACGCGAAGACGGCAGTGTAGAGCTAAACGTTCCTGCGGGCATTCGGCAAATTCGTATGCGCAGCCATCACTATAGCAGGTCGAAGCTTAGAGACCTTATTCTGTCAGCAATTCGACCGCTGATCGACCGGAAAAATCGGTTGTTTTGGGATGAGATTGCGCCTGGAATGCCTCAAATAGAGATGGCGGGTAAGACGTTTGTCACCTGCTCCCGCCCCAAAGTGATCACTGAAATTTTGTGCGCTATGGCGAAACAAGGCGTGTCATGTGACGTCATCCCAATGTTGCATGACATGATACCCCTGCATGATTTTCATCATCAAAGGGCAAGCTTTCCGAAGAACTTTGTCGGCGACAACAGGTTCGTCATCGAGAGGGCAAAAGGCCTCTTGTCAGTATCCGAGTTTACGCGCCAAGAAATTATAGATTTTTCGCAGAGCGATGTGTTGCCGGCAGTGCCCGAAATCATTGCCGTCCCCCTGGTACATCAGTGCCCGATAGGGACAGAACCCGCAGAGCAAGCTCCCCCCGATACTCCATATATTTTGACTGTCGGCTCAATGCTGGGCCGTAAGAACTTAGACGTTGTGTTCGAAGCTTTGCGTGTGTTACAGAGAACAGGTAGCCCATTGCCGAAACTGGTTTTGGCCGGTGCGCCTAGGGGGCGCACACGAACTTATGTCGCAAGTGCGGAATGTGATAGCATTCGGGATCTGGTGCTCTTTTACGAGAACCCAAATCAAACTGATCTCGTAACCCTTTATGAAAACGCCACAGCGGTCATTATGCCAAGCCGCATGGAAGGGTGGGGTTTGCCAGCGGGAGAGGCTCTCTGGTGTGGCACACCTGCTATATGCTCTACGGCTCCTGTGCTTGAAGAAGTTTGCGGCGATTTAGGGTTGTACTTTGATCCTGACGCAGCAGATGAACTGGCAGAATACATTCGCCGCCTACTCACGGATTCTGCGTTTTCGACGAAGTTGCGCATGCGTATTTCAGAGCACAAGTCCAAATTGCGAACCTGGGATAATGTAGCCGAAGATATCGTAGCTGCGGTATCTCGCCTCTCGCGCTAACGGCCGAGACTTAGGCTTCTCCTTAGAGAGGTTGTTCACCCATACAACAGACGCGAATATTCTAGTTAAGGTACTCCAGCAAATCGTTGGTCACATCATCCCAACTACGTAACTGCGTGTTCTTAATCCGTTGCTCTAGCTCCGTTCGCCTACCATCTTCCATGATCAAGCGCTTACACGCGTCTCGAATACTACTGATCGAATGAGCATCACAGTACTCGACCATGTCTCCACCGACCTCTGTCAGTGAGGAATTTTCGGCGACAACACCTGTTTTGCCGAAGCTTAGGCCTTCTCCCACTGGCAAACCCCATCCCTCATATGTGGAGACGTTTGCTGTAAATACGCAATTGTGGAAGAGGAAGGCTAATTCCTTGTCAGTCGGCCTATCCGCGATACTAATCCAGCCATCAAGATTTCCACTCGCCTTCATCCAATCCAGAAATTCATCGATGTACCACCCCTTCTTCCCCGCAAAAATTAGGCGCGGAGGTTCTACTTGAGGATCTTGTATGAGTTGCTGCCAGGCCTGAGCTAAACGCCAGATATTCTTTCTTGTTTCAAGCGTACCAACAACGAGAACATACGGTACCTTTGTCATGTTCAGAAACGATCTGCGCACACCCTTTGTCGCGTTCAGTTTGGATCTAAAGCTTTGAGTATCTAGGGCCGCAGGGCCATCTCCCAGTGCTTGTGCCAACGGCACAACATCGATTGGAAGGTCGGAGTTAATTTCGCTTAGGAAGCATCGTAAATCCTTCCCTGTGTTCTGAGAATTTGCAAAATAACGCGAACAATAGAGAGTAGATCCCTCCAGCCAGCGGTAGAATGTCTCAGAAAAATCATCCGCAAGATGTTCTGACGCGACCAGCGGGATTAGATCGTGAATAAGGAGATCAACTTCAACTCCAAGTTTCTCTTTTAATTCAATAAGATGGTCGTTGAGGTCTTGCAGCCCCCAAGTCGCACCTAAAATAATCAGACGGTCGCCTGATTGCGCCACGTCTTCGAGCGGAACCCGCTTTTGTACCGATGCTGCAGGCGCGAGAACCGGCAGCTCCTTTGAGTTTCTATGGGCTCTTTCTTTCTCGAGCACCCAGCCTTCTAAAGTAGTGCCGCGTCGCTCAAAATAACGATGGTTTCGCTTGTATTCTTCCAGGTTAGCTCGCAGCCAATGATACAAGTATTTCGCGCGCTGGTTGCGATACCGGGTAAGAATACTGGGTACTGTTTGCACCTTGCGCACAGCCTTCCCCAGCAAAGCAGCAGCTAGAAAATCTGGGTCAAATTCTTCCCGTTCAAGAAGGAAATCGGCATCCATCGCCAGATAGCTTTGAGAACCTTTGTCCCACATGCCTACCTTGACGCGCTCAGATCCGAGCTTGCCTACTGCACGCCTAATAACTTCCAGAGCAACGCGCTGTATCCCAGATATTGTCGTTTCTTTTTTGACGTAGAGAACGATATCCGTGATATCAAAATAGTAGGTCTGCATGCGATGAAGCCCTGTTGGTGTGCTGTGCCCCTCCTCTACTCAAGGATACAGGCACGAACAAGCTGTGACCTCAAAGCCGTGCTCATTCTTCTTTCAACGACAAAGCGATCGCGTCTGTCAGAGGGGAGACAAGATAGTTCAAGACACTTCTTTCACCATTTACGATAACAACATCGGCAGGCATTCCGGCTGTCAGGCCTTGTCGCATCTCTTCGCTCATATTCTCCTCTGGAACACGAACTCGAGCCAAATAATAGGGTTCCTCATCACTACGCTCTGGCGTGATGATATCTTGAGAGACACTTTCCACATAGCCCAACACAACAGGTGTCAGTTTCGCCTTAAAGGCAGAGAATCGTACTTCGCTCTCTTGACCTGGCACAACATTGTCAATGTCCAGCGGCGATACACGGCTTGCGATAAGTAAATTGTCATCAGGTGGAACAATCTCCATCAGAATTTCGCCTGGTCGAATAACAGACCCTTCAGTTGTCACACGGATATCTTGTACCACTCCATCACTTGGCGCCCGGATCTCGGTACGATAATAGATATCTTGGGCTACCGTGAGATTTTCACGTATTTCCTTGAGGTCGGTCTGAATATCTCGAAGCTCTCGGTTGGCCCTTTCTTTGAACTCCTGCGACAACTTAAGCCGATTGAGGCGTGCCTCTGAAATAGCAACCCCCACTTGAGCTTCATCTGATATTGCTTCCCCTAGGGAGGCCTCGACTTGAATCAATGCATCTTTTCGCCCAGTGAGAACGTTGTTTTCAATGACACCGCTCTCCGCACCGCGGGTCAAACGTTCAACAAGCTCGCTCTGCAGTTTCAATCGTCGCTCATATGCGTCTTTTTGAAGAGCAAGACCTGCCTTTTGGCCTTCTAGCTGCTCAATCCGGAACTGCAGGATTTCCTGCTCAGAGCGAAAGATAGCCAAACGATCTGCAAGAATCGTGCTCTGAAGATCCAGTACATTCTTGAGTGCCGGAGAGGGATTTGACGTTAGGCTCTCAGGGTAATCGATTTCTTCGCTAAGTGCTTGCTCGGCTAAGAGCCGGGCCTCAATTGCCATGGCTTCTTCTAAACGGTTTCGGAACCGTTCAACATTTGAGCGAGCCTCTACACTTTCGAGAGTAACGAGAACATCGCCTTGGGAAACACTTTCAGCTTCTTTGACATGGATCGTCTGAATGATCCCACCTTCAAGGTGTTGAACCACCTTACGATTACCTTCAAGCTCGACGATACCCGGTGCAACAGTCGCTGAGTCAATTTGTGCGTAAGCCGCCCAACCTCCAAGAACCCCGAAGGTCAGGATAACGATTGCATAGCCAATTCTGCTAAAGCGTTGCGGACTCGAGTATCTTGAAATTTTGTCACGCATTTGGAGGTTGTCCATGTGCTCAGTGTGTAGACAGGTCGACGGTCGAGAAACGCCTTTCACGACTGCGTCAAGTCATTCTAGCGAGAGGTGACCGCACTAACGGTTTGGGGATGTGCGGCTTTGGGTGGTTGTGGCTGGAGAAGTTCTTTTGTCGGGACGAACCGTTGGACACTACCTGCATTCAAAATGAGTGTCTTATCGGAGAGCGACAGTAGGTTAGCTTTGTGCGTTGCTACGATGACTGTTCTTCCCATGGCTTTAAGTTGCTCCAGACAGGCAGCCAGCGCTGCTTCGCCTTCACTATCCAAGTTGGAATTAGGCTCATCAAGAACTACGACTGCAGGCAATCTAAAGATGGCTCTCGCCAGCCCAACTCTCTGCCTCTGCCCGCCTGACAACTGGCTTCCACCATCTCCAACTTCAGTTTGGTAACCGTTACTCAGACCAGAGATCATATCATGAGCGCCTGCCAGTTTTGCAGCCGCAACAATCTCGCTGTCTTCAGCGTCTTCTTGGAAGCGAGCAATATTCTCTGCCACCGTTCCACCGAACAAGCGGATGTCTTGAGATAGATATCCTAACGAATGACCAAGCTGTTTGGGGTCCCAGTGTTGAAGATCGGTGCCGTCTAGCGAAACCTTTCCAACTGATGCTCGCGCCACACCTACCAAGTGTCGTATCAAAGTTGATTTACCAGAGCCTGATGGGCCAACCAATGCAAGAACTTCACCAGGGTTAATATCAAAGCTAACCCCCTTCAAGATGGGCTCTTTCACACCAGGTAAGGCGGAGGTCAGCCCCGCAACTGAAACTTTTCCTTTTGGCGATGGCAGCTCTGTTCGATCAGTCTCATCCGGCAGACTATCAAAGAGCTTTTTCAATCGATCGTTTGCCTGACGAGCTGCGACAAATTGTTTCCACTGACCAACCGCTTGCTCAACAGGCGCAAGGGCTCGTCCCATAACGATTGATGCTGCGATCATAATCCCAGGAGAGATTTGTTGCTTCATGGCTAGATAGGCGCCGACGCCCAGGATTGCCACTTGCAATGTCATCCGAACAAACTTCGAACATGCAAGCACGATACCAGCGCGGTCGCTTGCCCGCGCTTGGGCAGCCAACATCTCATCGCGCTTCCCAAGCCAGCGGTTAAGGAGCTGGTCTACCATTCCCATAGCCCGAATAACCTCTGCATTCTGCAGGGTCGCGCCAGCAAAGTTGGATGCAGCTGCACCCGCCTGATTTGCATCCTGCAAACTTTGCCGAGTCATAAATTCATTGAGCAACGCGAGGGCAAAAATGATCACAGCACCTACAGTAGCAACCGCACCTAGCCATGGGTGAAAGGCAAAGCACAGAACCAAAAACAAAGGTGTCCAAGGAGCATCAAAAAACGACAGAACGCCTTGCCCTGTAATGAAATCTCTAACGCGGTCTGCGTCGCTCAGAGCGTTACGCCCCGAAGAGGCGGGATTAGCGAGCTGCATACGAACCACACGAGAAAATAGCGGGCTCGCAAGCACTTGATCAAATTGCAAGCCTGCGCGAACCAACATTCGAGAACGGGTAAACTCTAACAGACCATACGAAATCAATAACGCAACTGCGATGATAGAAATCATCACCAAAGTTGTCTCATTCCTGCTGGCCAACACGCGATCATAGACCTGCAGCATGTACATCGGCCCGACGAACATTAGCAGGTTTACAAAGAAACTAAACACAACGGTAGCTGCAAGGATAGAGCGATACTTTGCGTAAGCTTGCGCTAACGAGGAGCCGGATTTCATCAAGATAGGTCTCCGATCAGAGCTCTAATAAACAATCTACACCATGCCATAAGCACGACGCGGTAAACAAGCCGTCTAAAGGCATGTCAACACAGTCTAGAGGTGAAAATACAAACACCATGCACTAATCGCTTATTCATCTCAGCGCTTCAGGGTCAGGAGTCATTGATTTCCTTGAGATGGCGTGGTTCACGGTCCGAAAAGCGAGTAGTGAACATGTCTGATCTGTTTTAGCTGACCGACGCCCAGATGACGCGTCTTGAACCTTTCTTCCCAAGTCTCATGGCAAACTCCACATCGATGACCGGAATGTGGTGATTGGAATTATTTTCAATAATTGTAATGGGTCACGATGTGTCGATGCACCGGCGGGATACGGGCCGCACAAGACGCTCTACAACCGTTGGAGGCGGTGGAGCGGAAGGGGCATCTTCGGGCAGATGATGGCCGGTCACGCCATGCTAACATGTGCGTGCTTGCTGAGCATTCCGGCGTCAGCCGCGCCAGGAACTTCAAGATCATCCGGGGGAAGATTTGGCGCTTTACCACAACCATTAATGCGCCCCAGTCCTGTGAACCGCAGAATCAGATGATGGGTCTCACGAAGAAAGCTCGCGCCGCACGCGCCGCGCGTTATCGAACAACCCCAGAAGTCCGCGCCTTAATCCGGCGAAGTGAGATGCCCTTGCTCGCTAACGCCGATCTCTGAAATAAGCGCGATTCCTCTCCTGATCAGAAACATTACCGCTGGCCGAACATCGCCCTGGCCAGAAATGGTCATGCGCCCTGACTGCTATCTTCGCGGTCTCTGCGCGCCAAGCCCAAGACATCTTCTGAGGCCAACTGAACCGCACCGGGTTTTCCGGAGGCTTCAACTCCTGAGTAGGATGAAGCCACAATGAGTAAGACAACAAACAAGTATTCACCTGAGGTCCGCGAGCGTGCAGTGCGGCTGGTGCTGGACAACTAGGGCCAGCACAGTTCCCGCTGGCAGGCGATCATGTCGATCTCCGCAAAGGTCGGCTGTTCGGCGCATACGCTGAATGAGTGGGTCAAGAAGGCAGAAGTCGACAGCGGCAAGCGTGCGGGCGTCCCAACAGATGCCACCGACAAGATGAAGGGGCTGGAGCGGGAGAACCACACAAACGCGCGCCAAAAAGACCCAATACCCCTGAATACACTTCCCCTACATAGGGCAAGATCACCAAACCCACACAGAACGAATCACGTCGGCTTGAACCATGACCTTCGCCAACTTCGCAAATTACCCCGCCTTGAACAAATGCACCGCCTCAAACAAGGCGATGCACCACGGTGCATCAGTTCTTTGGTAACTCGACAGCCAAAGCCAACGCATAGGCATTGGGCGCAGTCTGAACCAGCGTCAGCTGTGTATTCAGACGGGCAATCTCCTGATCAGCCATCTGAACATTAGCCAGTGGCGCTCGGGCCTCACCGCTAAGGTTCTCAAGCAGGCACTCTTTGCCACCTACCGTAACAGTTGGGTTGTCGTTCATGATCGGACCTCCATTATTGCTACGCTATTTGAAGGGCCTTGAGCACGGGCAGAGCTTTCGTCTCAAACTCTTCGGCCTGCGTTGTGAGTTCTGCGAGGTTCTCTTCCGGCGTCTGAAGCGTCTTCCCTCCTTTGACAAGGCTTTGGCCTTGCGCAGCCAACACCTGCCATACCCACTTCGCCCAATCCTCAGGGATTTTCTGGCCGTTCTGCTTGGCCAGCAAAAAGAGCTGTTGGAACCGGGGAACCGTAATAGCTCCGCCAGTCAGTGGAGACGTAAGGTACCGAAGATCATTGCTGCTACGGGCCTTCAGCATAAGCTTAGTGTTCAAGCGCTGCACCTGCTTCTTACGCTTAGATGAGGCTTCCGCATCGGACGCGGGCGCGACAGACCCTGCACCTATCAACAGAGTGATCGCTTGGAGAAGCTGTGCAAAGTTCACGCCCTCTGAGGCCACAGCCGCTTCAATCTGCCCCAGGCTATGAGGCTTTTGATCACCCAACACTTTCAAGATGGGTTGGTAGATTGCATCCTGCAGGGTGGCTTTTAATAGCGTGCCCGTCACTTCCAATGGCACATCCTCCACTGCAACTGTCAAAATGACGCGGCATTCGCGCAGAGCTTCAGAACGATCTAAAGCCGTGAGTTGACGCGCGCCCCGCACCCAGTAGTCCTTCCGAAACTGTTGATTAACCAAAAAGTCACGCACAGTCTGTCGAAATAGCGGGTCAGGGATGCCCGCTAGATGGTCCTGCTGCTCTTGTGTCAGGTTGATCAGATCAACGGCATCAAGGTAGTTGGCAGAACAGGCAAACTCCAGCTTGGCGGGTTCCAACCACCGAGCCATGTCTGCGAAGTACATCGGCAACCAATCTTGGTTAAAGTACTCATGGGCAAGATAATGTCGATCTTGCTCTTTGAGCTTGTCAAATCGCTCTTTGGCTCCAACAACTGCCTTGGTGTATCTAGCGTCAAGGTCGAACATATGAGCGCCAAACTCTATCGCACCGTTGATCTGGCTTACGATCCCCTGACCATTGGTGCCAAAGCGCGCGGCATGCTCCGTCATGAGATGGCGCATAGGAGCAAACCCCGCCCATCCCGGTAGGGTGTTGTAGCTGATGTAGAGAACACCGCCGACCTTCAGCTTGCGGCGTAAGAAGTCCACAATCACGGCGCGGTTCTCGTCTGAGATCCAGCTCCAGATGCCGTGCAGGGCAATGAAGTCGAACTCGGGCAGGTCTTCTCGTGCGCAGAACTCATCAAAGGCTTGATCAAAGAGCTGGGCACCGTTCCCACAATCCGTGGCCAGCTCTTGCGCAAAGCCCGCCTGAGAAGGATTGAAATCCGTACCATGCCACGTAGTAACCGATGCCGCAGCGTGGATGTTCGTTGAAAGCCCCTGCCCAAAGCCAAGCTCACAGGCCGCTCCAACCCTCGGCGGAGCAAGACCTGCGTTGAGGAACGCCAGCTGAATGCGCACCGGGTTCAGTTCCGTGTAATACCCGTAAGTATAACCTATATCCGCGACATACCCTGCTGTCCAATCGCTCATCTTTTTGTCCTCAAGCTTTAAAAAACCTGCCCCCTTTCGAGGGCAGGTCCACTGTAGTCAAGCTCTATCGTTGTATAAACGATATTGGCTATTACGCGATATCAAACGTACCATTAGTAGCGTTGAACGTCGCAGCGGACAGATCAACGAGACCAGTAATACCGATGATACCGTCTTCTGCAGCATTATAAGTTACAGACGCGTCCGTACCTTCATTCACAATGAAGGTATTCCCGCCAAACTGGAACCAAGAAGCTGCGTCGTCCTGTGCTGCCGTCGCCACAATCGCAGCATCCAGATATTGAGCAAAGGTGGCGTTCGCAGCAAGCACAACTTTCGACGAATTGAATGCCGTTGCATCTGTATCAATCGTATCGCCAGACGAGAGGTCTGTGATTGTCGAATACTTCGTTGCATCAACTGCGCCACTCATTACGAAGGTATCGTTACCTTCACCACCCGTCAGCGTGGTCAGTGTCGCTGCGGTCAGTTTGTCGTTACCAGCACCACCGAGCAAGACATCGCTATCCCCGGCCGCAGTCAGGTTATCGTTACCCGAACCACCAGTGACGGTAGTCGTGCCGTCATTTGCTGTATATGTGACGGCACCCGTTGCAGTGGAAGCATTTACCGCAGTAAGAGCAGTCGCAGTATTTACGGTAAGATCCAAGTCAGCCGAACCCGACACATTGACCGTAGTTGCAGCACCGGCATCAACGGTAAGGGTTTGAACCGAGTTGTTATCATCCTTCCCATCACCAATAGCCGCACCGAACGCATCGGTCGCTCCTGTTGTGTCAACAACCTTATCAACTGCGTTGATGTTGATTGTTTCGACGTTTGCAGCAGTAACAGTACCCAACGCCAAGTTACCATCGCTGTTCGAAGCGATATTCAGAACATCTGTTTTATTGGTAGCTGCGTCTTTCACCCCAACCGTAAACAAGCCTTCACCTGTTATGTTGAGCGTGAGGCCAGAAGCCGCATTAGTGAGGGCGAGAATGTCTTCGTCACCATCTACAGCACCTGCTGATGTTACCTCAGTAAAGGCGAGGTTTGCGAGGTTGACAGTTTCAGTGTCGGCACCAGCTGTGGCGTCAGCCACGGCTCCAATAGACAACTTCTCAAAGTTAGTTGCTTTGAAACCTGCAGTTGCTGATGCAGTTTCTGCGTCATCAGCTGCCATCACCAGCGTATCTGTTCCTGCGCCCGCGTCGACCGAACCACCAGTACCGAGCGTGCTTACAGTGATCACGTCGTCGCCATCACCACCTGTGCTTGCTTTGGTCGCGGCGGCTGTCACGGTGAACGTATCTGCACCCGAACCACCGGTGTAAACACCAGCAGCTGTCAGCGCGACACCAGAAGCATCGACATCACCAGTCGCGCCCGAGGCATCAACTTCAGCCAAGACAGACGCAACATCATCACCATCCAGAGTCACTTTACCTGCACCAGTCACAACCATCTTGGTTGCTTTGTCAAAAGACGAACCGGTCAGGTCCATGTCCACCGCTGCATTCACAGTGACTGTGGTTGCAGCATCTGCAGTCACTTCCGCATCAGACTTTGTGCCGGTGGCGTTGATGGTCAGACCAGTAACAGTCGCTGCATTGCCATCAAGGCTGACTTTAGCATCGTTACCAGCAACAGCATCCAAGTTCAGGGTAATGGCACCTGTAGACGCCGTCGTCACTACGATATCTTCGTCAGCGTTTTTCAGCGTCAGAGTTTCCAATGCGTCCGATTTGACAGTTGACCCATCTTCATAAGCGTCGATTGTAACCGTTTTCAGAACGTCATCGCCTGTGATGTTGCCATCGATAGTGACTTTACCAGCGATAACGCCTAGGCGCCCCGTTTCAGCAGCCGTCGCAGCTGTTCCGGCCGCAAGTGTCGCAGCTGTAGCTGTACCAGTACCCCCGTTCGCGACAACCAGGGCGGTCGGGCCAGCAGCTTCGTTACTGAATGTTACAGATGCTGAAGTATCATCTGCGTTAACATCTGTTACAGCACCCGAGGTCCAACCTTGATCGATCGTACCGCCGTTGGTGTATACACCATTGACAACCGGTGCAGAACCTTCAGTAGCATTCTTTGCAAGGTTCGCAAAAGCTGTTGCAACTTCGGTTGCGGTCAGCGCTTTCGAGGCTGTAAAGACGAGAGTATCACCTGTGTCGAATGTCAGAGTGATCACATCATTTGCTGCAGCATTTGTGAACGTCAGCTTTTGAGTCGAGGCTTTCGCAGCGACAGCCACTACTGCGGCATTCTTAGAAACGTTTGCAGCTTGGTTGACTGTTACTTCAGTTGTTGATGCGCCACCAGTGACGCTTACATCACCTTGGGTCAAAGTAGCGCCTTTTGTATCGGCAGCAGCTTTGGACGTGTCAGCAGTTGAGGTAATGGTAACGCTAGAGCCGCCAACAGTTGTAATGGCGCTAGATGTCACATCTTTACCTGCTGTTGCAGCATGCGCAGATGTAATCGAAACAGCACCAGAGGGCTGATCGGTTGTGGTCGCACCACCGACTTTAATGTTGTTAGCAGATGAGCCGGTTGCATTGACCGTAACGGTTGTCCCACCGTTAACTTCGATCGCTGCGTTGCCAACTTTAGTGTCTGTAACCGTAACGGCGCCAGTAACAGCAGTCGCACCACCGACTGTGATATTTGCCCCATCGTTAGCGTCGGTGATGGTGATGTCTTTACCGCCATCAACCGCAATTGCGCCAGTTACGCCAGATACGCCTACGTTTGTTGCAGCGTTCACATCAGCATCAACGGACGTTGCTTGTGTGATATTTACACTAGTGAAGGCCGTTCCGGATGTATCCGCCTTGGCTTGCCCCACGCTCCGAATAGACAACTCTTCTACGTTGCTTACATTGAGAAGCGCAGCTGCCAAGGATTGCCCACCGGTCGCATCAACTAGCTCAAGCGTGTCGGTGCCAGCCCCGCCATCAACGACGTCAGCAGCAGAGAGAGTGGCGCCGGCGCCCACAACAGCCTTAATCGTGTCTTGATTGACAGTCCCAGTAATGTTGTCCACGCCCGTGGTGAGCGAGAGTGTATCACCAGCGCCGGCAACACCGCTAAGATATGCATCTGTCGCGGCTTGAGCAGCGGTAACAGTTGCAGCGTCGTCGGTTACGCCAGCTAGAGCGTTCTTGGCCGCACTGCCAGACGCACCATTCAAATCGAAGGTGAAGCCAGGTGTGTTACCTGCGTCCGTCGCAAAATCCAAGCCAACAGCATTTTTATTGGTAAGAATTGTTGAATCAGGCGCAGTTGTCGCGCCCTTGATAATTGCATCAATCGCATCAGCGGCACTCACCGCGCCGGAAGATAGCTGCCCTTCCCAAAAGGCCAAACCGTCTGCATCAGGTGCGCGATTAAACAGATTTGCATAAACAGACGTGATGAATGACGTGGGGGATGAAACGTCCGGAGTCGTCAGGAACGGATACAGGCTTTTTGCTTCTACAGGCTTTTTGCTTCGGGAGAAGCTGCGAAGTCTGCTGCGATTGTGTTTGTGTCACGCCCTGCCTCAACCTGATCGATCCAGAACTGCAGGCCTGCAGGATCTGGAGCACGGTTGAAATATCCGACATAGAGCGAGACGAGGAAATCTCTGTCTTCAGCACTGATTGCCATGGTCTATTTTCCTATACTCATTTCATAAAACAGGAAACAGCACAGCATGCCCCCCCCTGTCGCCATGCAGCCCACGCCTTTAAGCCTCCACACTGCGAGCACTGGGGTCGCAAGGGGAGAATGAGGGCGTGATGTGCCGCTGGTGACCTTGTACACATCTCGCACTCTCCGATCAAGTGCATGTACAGTAATTTGCATACCCGCGACAGTTAGGGGCAAAGATGCCACAAGGCGCGTTCTCTTTTGCGACTAAGCACATGAATGATCTGAGGGCCTTAGCTGTATAGCAACCTCAATACTGCACCTTGATTCTGCGGGCGACAACTGTATGATTGGCGGACTAGTGTTCCATAACTGTATGCTACTTGCATCATCGAAATTAGGTTAGACTTATGCTTCTAAAACAAGGCATCCACACCTCTGATGCTGCGCGCGACGCCCGATCAGATATGGGGCTTTGGTTGAAGTCGTTGCGAGAACAACAAGGGATGTCCCAGAGGGATCTGGCGAATGCGCTAAATCTCGATTATTACACCTTCATCTCTCAATTGGAGAATGGACGCGGCCGCATCCCACCAGCGAGATATCGTGATTGGGCGGCGGCGTTGCAGGTGGAGCCTAAGAGCTTCGTGAAGAAGCTTCTGTCTTATAATGAGCCCCTTACATACGAAATTTTGTTTGGTGATGCTGTCTAACTGAAATACCTTGCCGTGTCAGCATGATCGCTTGATCTTTGCAGCCTTCTAGCAACGTCTAAGTAAGCGTAACCTATGAACAATGTTCTTCCGTTTGGAAAAAAAACGCATTCCTCGCTTAGTGAGAACACTCAAGACGTATTAGACCTGAGCACACTGACGGATGGCGCGGCGGATTTCTCCACCGGAATGGTTGACCGGTCATCAGGGGGCCTCTCACACCTCCCTAACCAAACTGCAGTCACACCCGATTGGGCCAATCAAGAAATTGCTAGCTTCATGCGAGCACATCGGTTGCTTGCCATTGCGGGTCTCTCCTTGGAAACAGAGCGCGGAGTGACCGACGAAGGTGACCCTTGGTTTGTTTTCGTAAATCAAGATGGAGACGTATTCGCGCATTTCGCGCGCATCGGCGAAGTCTACATCCTCGACAGTATTATTCAGCAGGAAATTACAAAAGCCAGAAGCTTGGATGAACTGATTTCAGCCTTTGCAGAAACCACTACACCGGTGGACAGTGTAGACCACGCTTCAACATCTGCCACAGTTGTTCCCTTCATCGCCTTGCGAGAATCAAAAGTACGTCTACACCCAGGCGCAACCTTGGCCGCTCTTATCTGGACAATCTATATCCAGTCAGGAGAACTTGCGGTCCCATCATTTAGTGCTGCGCTGGATGTGACTGCAACGTCAAAGGCCGATGAAGTGACCACGCTACCCTCTCAAACCCGGGCCTCCCCCTCGGAAGAGTTGGCTACGAGTACATCTGAAGATAATTCAGCAGATCTCAAAAGTACTGAAAAGGATACACACACTCAAACGCCCTCAAGCGCTCAAGTGGCAGCGACATTTACTACCGTGCAGACGGTTGGAATGGGATTGAGCGCTATAGCCATCTCGAATGGCATGTACTTTTGGGTTTCAGGTGAGACCTTGCTCGAACAAGCGACACTGGCATCTCAGCTAGTCGCCGAAGTAATCAAAGATATATCTGATGAAGAAACTGAGCAGCTTGCCGATCTGTCGGAGCTAGATAGCGTATTATCCACAGTTCGCGCAGCGATAGAGGACAGTTCAGAGGCAATGGCTTTGGCTCAATCGCCAATACGAGATATTCCTACTGTCGACTTGGCATCCATGCCGGCTATCGTTGCTAACGCTGTTGAAAATGGAAAAGTTGGGAACGCAATCAAAGCTAAAGACGTTCAAGGCGACGTAGCTTTTTCTGAAGAGATGGATGGTGAGCTCATCAAGTTCCGGGATATTCAGGCGAACCGCCCGGAGGAAATAGAGACATCTCAGATTCGCTCTACACCAGTAGACATTGAGAAAAAATATATTTTACAAGAGCTTGACGAGGTTGAGCACTTCTCGCTTACGTCCGACGCTTTTAGCAATATAGCTACCCAGCTTTCTGACCTACCATTCTTCACGCAAATGCTCAGCGGCTCATTCCAAGCGGTCGTTGCCAGTGAGGGTTCTCAAACTGTGCCCGCGTCAAGGCCCGACACCCTCAATGATGCCTCCGAGACGGCACCACGCTTCTCGATCTTTAACGATGATGCGCACAATTTTATTGTATTCTTGATGAGTAAAGGGGATGAGACCAAACGGTCTGACTACGATAACGAAGTTGTACTCTTTGACTTTGATGCAATCGATAGTCAAACAGACGCGATCTATGCTCGTAGCTGGTCCTTCGAAGATGGATCTGTGATTTCTGCTGTAGGTTTAAAAAGCGACTTTGCTGCTTTTGATCTTGTGATCTAACGCAAAAATAGTGCCGAACACATACTGCTTAACCAGTAAGCATGCACCGACTGACCCAGCCAAACCACTCTTGGGCAAAGGGGCAGTTAAGCGACATGACTACGATAGCCATGGCTGCCTCAGAACGCACTTAGCGAGCTTCATAGAGACCTGCAACTTCACCCGCTGGCTAGCGTCTTGAGGTACATAGCGATCAGAGCTAACAGCTTCATCGTTGATCCAGTGTTCTACATTTCGGAAATGAACATCTAGAACCTAGCAAGCTGTGTGCTGCGTCTTGAGAGAAGTTTTGAGCTACCTTTTTAATGGCAGCAGCATAGCGAGCTGGGTTATGTATTTGCTCCAGACGCTCCCGCCCAGCTAGAGCTTTACGGTTTCCGCGAGACGGATCTGCATACAAGCTGCGAACTATAGATTTAAGCTCCTCAGCTTCCCGATCAGGATTAATCTTAAAAACTGTTTCGTCGGGTAGGTCCGCATACCATCCTAAGTTGGTTACTACGGAGGCAGCACAAGCGTTCCAAATACGCAACTGGCTGCCAGAGGCCTCTCCCATGGTTGGTGATCTTAGATTAAACACCAAGTGAGCTTGCTGGAGTTTTTGATCGAGAAAACTTTCGTCCACAAAGCCGTGGAAGGTTACTCGAGCTTCAATTCCTAACTGATTGACCAAATTGCGAAGGTACCCAGTATCCCATAGCTTTCCCATTACATCAAAACGGAAATCGACTTCATGTTTCAAAGAAGCCAAAGTTCTTAGAACACTCTCAAGTCGCCGATTAGGTCCGGTATAGCCAAATTGGACAAGGCGCAGAGGCCCTAATCCAGAACGATAAACCTCTGGCCGCCTCAAGGAGGGGCGAAACGGCAAGTCCAATAAATATGTAGGAGTGTCTGATACGGTATCTACGCTCTGCTGAGCAACGCGACTATGTGTTACAACTGAAACAGCATGCGTTAAGGCCAGCTCAAACCCGGGATATGTACGAGCAAGAGCACCGGCTTCCATTTCATCCCCCAGAACGAGTTTGGCGGCCTCCACCCCCGCTTGGCCATGCGACCTCCTCATATTCTCAAGGTATACATCTTGATCTAGAAGACTGCGCTCCATCGCATCAAAACACAGCTCTTGGATAGCCATGTCATGCAACACTACAATCGTAGGTAAGCGCTGTATCATTCGCAAAAAGCCCGCGTGAAATGGCCAAGCATTTCCTATATTTACAAAGACCACCTCCGGTCCAGGCTCTGGTCCACGTCCAGCGCGGCCCGAAAGAGCGAAATCTCGGGGGCGAACTCTATCAGGATCCAAATGGCGGACCGGTGCAATATTATGTAGGTTCCAGTCCCATTCCGCTGCATCGGTCCATAAGACAAGCTCAGCAACCTCAGCCAGCTCCGGCAAGATTCTGTGAGTATAATGTGCAATATCGGTTTCAGCCGGCGGGACTGGTGAAATCCAGTGGATGCGGAGCTTCGCGCTTTTAACCATCAGACCTTCGCTCTCGGGAGAGGCGTTTTATCAACTAGCGTCAGGAATGCACTGTGAGAACACGGGATCGATAAGGGAACCGCTCGCCCTCTTCCGGAAAAGACACCAACACCGGACTGATACAGATGCAGACGCAAAACACCCAAATTTTGTTTCTGAGCGTCAAGCGTAAATCGAATTCGACCTTCATCCCCGGGCGACAACACCTCTGTAAGCGGCTGCATCAGATGCTGATGTCGAAGCACTCCGGCCTCATCGACCCATTCAGCCAGCACACAGGTGGCGCGATCGCCCTCAAGAGGCCAAATGCTATACGACGTATTGCGCACAGAAATAGTAAGCAGCCCCGTTTCTTCTTCGTGTGTAACGACTTGTAGCTCACCATGCATACGCGCAGGATCACCATGGTATAGGCTCTGCGGCACCCCTTTCGGGGAACCGACTTTCTTGGCCAAATACTGAATGTTCTCTCCACGCAAAGAAAGATTATCTCTACGGGACACTAACAAGTTGGCCAGTTCCGGTTCTATGTGTCGATCATAGACATCAAACGTTTGTAGGCGAACAGTCTCAAACCCGGCTGATCGGCCCAGCATATCTAGTTCTGTTGGCGCATATTCACGATTGTGGCGCCCATAAACACCGCCAGAAGGCACAAAAATACCAAACGAATACGGAGCAACGTTATTGAGTGTCTTCCAGACACCGCGGTGACTGTTCACATTGGGTGTTGTGATCAAAATATTGCCACCGGGCTTCAGAACGCGCGCAGCCTCGCAGAAGAAGAAATATGGATCTAGAGCCAAATGCTCTAAAATTTCCATCCCAGTGACAAGATCAAAGGTCTCATCTGGATACGGCCAAGGATCGCGTTCGCCATTTGCAACCTTTAGCGTAATCTCAAATCCATCGACATCGTAGCCAGGGCGTGGACGCACGGACTGCGCGTAAGGATTTGGCCCTTCCCACAACCCGTGCAGATCGATGTTTGGAAATTGATTGGCAAGAAGCGCCTGAAAAACCAACGGAGGAAAAACACCGACATCAAGGGCAGAGGAAATTTCCAACCCCTCCAGCTGTCGCAGTGTCGACATAAACCGTGTCCAATGTGTACCTAGATAACCTGAGAGCCCTGCATCAATCGGAGGCTCATCGCGCCCAAGAGCTGCAGGCAACTCGTCAAACGCATAAGCCTCAAGCAGTTCATTGATGTTGGCGAACGGCACATTGTCAGGCCGGCTAGGAGGAGCTACAGCGGCGCGTAGTTGTCTCACTGCATCTTCCGTGCAGACCTCGTGCCCATGCTCTGGAGCTTGAGCGTCAATCTTCTGCACAGCGTCAAAAGTCACAGGGAGATGGGCTTGTCCCGTGAGTGTGGAAACCACATGATCCCAAGAAATATTACACTGGGCATAACACATATACCCAGCCTGCCCCATACGCTCTGCTGTCGCGGTGTCTTCTGACAGAAACGTAAAAGCATCCCCCAACGCTTTGGCATCAGGATCAACAACCAATCCCTCTATTCCGTCTGAAATAAACTCCAATGGACCACCAGAGTCCTTGGTTGTAACAACGGGCTTCCCGCTGACCATCGCCTCAAGGGTGATATACCCATAATCTTCGTCTTGAGGGGTGAACACGACGCCGCGAGCATTAGCATAATACCGAACAAGCGTTTCATCATCCACACGTCCGAGCCACTCAACTCTCCCGGAAACCCCAAGCTCATGTGCCAAGGAATACAAACGCTTTTGATACGCCGGATTCTCAGCGACACCGGCAATGATCAAGCGACTTGCGGGGGCATGAACCAAGGCGCGCAGCGGTAATTCCAAACGTTTTGACGCGTTAATTCGCCCAGGCGCAAAAAGATAATCACCATAATCTCCTTGCCGCAAAAGCTCTGCGTTTGGTGGTGGGTGATAAAGCGTGGTAGCCGCTGTGCCGAGATGTCGCTTCAAGCGATCGGCAACATTGCATGAATTTGCATATATCGGATGTGGGGATGCCAGAAACGCAGCACGATCTTCTTCGTGAATTAGCGCACGTAAAGCCTCCCCCTGTGGGTCATCAAGCAAATCAGAGGTGCCAGCCTCCCACATGTCGTAGGCTTGTCGGTGCTGATGGATCACCCACAATACCATATTCGGATGTTGAGCAAGCCAAGCAGGGAACTTTAGGCCCACCGCCAAATCAATCTTGACACCTTCAACCTCGGAAATATCGAGAAACTTGGCAGCAGCAATATGGTCGGCCAAGACATTTCCGGGATACCATTTGAAGGGCAGTGTAATTTCCGTAGCCTCGTACCCTCTGGCCTCCAGAGCATTAACCAGACCCATACTATGACGCTCAGCTCCCCCACTCACAAAGGGAACCTGTGTTCGCAGCACACCAACTCGCATCATTTATCCTTTGATTTGATACCAAGAATGGCCAGATCTTGCGGCCCGAACATCAACTGCGCCAACTCATTGTCGAAGCCCGGTCGATCAAGGAACTCTCCCAACCGTTCATGTGGATTGATGTGTCTGATATCGACGGGCTCAAACCCTGCCGTTTCGAGCAAAACCCCCATCACTTGCTCTGGCATTGGCTTTAAGTGAGTTGGATCTGTGTAAAACGTCGTCGCCCCCACCAATACATTGCGCGTATTAGGTGTTTCAAAAAGTAGTAGCCCGCCAGGTGCCAGAACCCGACCTGCTTCACGTGTCAGCCATGCTACTGAATCAAACGGTAAGTGCTCAATGAGATGATGCGCCGAAATCACCGACAAACTATTGTCTTCGGCCTGCGCGAGTGCCTCCAAGGCATCGCCCAAGCGCAGATCCAACCCCGCAGCTTGCCCTTCTTTAATCTGTACCGCATTGGTATCAAAGCCAATCCCTTCCATCCCATGCTGTCGCAACAGGCCCAGCCACTCTCCGCGGCCGCACCCGATATCAAAAATCGGCTTATTCTCTGCGCGCGCCCATGCAGCTTCAACATCCGGTAGATAGACTTTTAACCGTTGGCTTATTTCTTCAGGCGCGCCTCTCCATTGATTTTCAAACCGATGGTAGAATGCGTCTTTGAACATCTCGAACCCTGTGGACGAGGGCAAGCCATTGGAGCTAGGAGCTTTTTCGTCCGGTCGGCCACTTTCCCCTCCATCAATACGACGCGACAAATCGGAAAACATTCGCAAGAGCAGCGCAGTGTCTGATTGGCCTGTACGTTTCAAGACTTCAGCCTCTCGACGGGAGACCGATACAAGATCATCCGCAAGAGCTTCGTGCCGGCGCATCCATGCCCACATTCGTTCTGTCTCTTGCCTGGTATGCTTTAGCTCTTGAGACAGTGTGCCCAGTTCCAAGCGCAGCTCTGCAATTTCCCGTTGTGCATCCTTCGACATACTCTTAATGCGACCCAAGGAAAATGCCGCTGAAAGATAGCGTTCAAGTCTCTTAATAACTTTCATAATTCTGACCTTCTCCTTGGTATTGCATCACAAGTTCGGCTCTGCCTTGGAAGAACACAAGGTAGAATTCATGCCGCCTTCTGGCCCATCCACATCTCCCATTCAAGTAGTGAAGTCAGCTACGGCCATGTGCAGGAACCTGATCAGGTGCGCTTGAATCTCTACCGCTTCAGCTTCTTGCTTACCGACCAGTAAGCGCTAGACCTCATGGCGCTCAGAGTACTGGAGCAACGGACGGGTCAGATGTGGGATCAAATTGTGGGTCGAGCTTGAGTTGATCGTACCCAGTGTGTGGCCACCCTATACTCGCCTCGACCACCCACATCTGACCCTTTAGGCACGATGGGCTAAATTTACTCACCCTTGGGCAAGTCGCGCGACATGAAGGTCTCCTGGCTTGGAGGATCGCACAATATGGGATCACTCAGGAAGACGAGTCCCGTACAAGGACCGCTTGCGGGTCAACACCTAACTCATACAAAGGTAGCAGAGAATGGATCATCGATTACGCCAATAAGACTGAAAAGAAAATCCCCCCCATTAGCCGTTGTGGCATCCGCATAGTGCTGATCAACCGCAGCACGGGCGCCTGAAAGATTGGAGGTGCTCGCATCTCCAAAGGTTTGGAACACTGAAGCCGAATCTGTGACATCAGACATTCCCTTGATAGCTGAGAAGTAAATGCCCAAGTCTGTCTTTTGAGATAGATATCGCACATCCTCAGCAGAGCCTCCATTCTTGGCTCCCCCGATCACTTCCAGCACAAAAGCACCTTGAGAAACACTACCGTTCGAAACCTGGCTTTTCCAGAACTCGAAACCTGAGGCGTCTGGTGTTCGGCCTAGCACATTATCATAAACCGAAGTCACAAAGGCATCGGTATTCGACGGGTCCGTATAGAGCGCTCGCGTCTCAGCCTGATCAAAGAAAAGCTCGGCAATCTGATTGAGAGAAAGCCCCTCAGCCAGTTTGTCGGCCCAGAAATACAGCCCAGTGGCATCGGGAGCGCGATTGAAATAGGCCGCGTACATTTCTGCAAGGGGTTCAAACTGATCAACCGTAAGACTGGCGGTGCTGACAAATTGCGTCAGGTCCAAGGTAGCATCGGCAAACTTGATCATTTCAATATCGGTCAGCCCATCCTCACCCTCGGAAGCGTTGCGGTCTGTGACGGTGACCGCACCGTTCTTATTGATGGCGACCGAATAGTTGAATTGGTTGGCCAAGACCACAGCCTGATCAATGCCATCACCACCATTGATGGTGTCGTTCCCCCGGCCTGCCTGGAAAACATTGTTACCTGCATCCCCGGTTAGATTATCATTTCCGTCCCCAGTATAAACACTCTCGATCCCTGAGAATGTAATAGAAACCCCATCGATATTGCCCGTACCCTCGCTCAAGTTCAGAGTACTCGCAGCGCTTACAGCAGCGGCGTTGATCGTATCCAACCCAGCTGCGTCATCGAACGCAGTGTTGTGGCTCGAGCGACCGGCATAGTCAGAAAACTCATCTGTAAAAATGTAGGTATCATTATCGCTGGCCACAGAGCCATAGAAGTTCAGCTCTACATTCTGAACTTGCACAGGTGAGGTCCCGGAACTGTCAAGGTCGATTAGCTCCACAGCCCATGTGCCTTCGCTAGACATTCCTCTGAAGGCGTTGCTGAAAAAGTAATCCCACTGCTCTAAGGTGTTCGTGTCGTTCTCATCGTTATCAGCGCTGACATTGTCCAGAACGATACTCTGGGTGCCATCCGGGCCCGTTATGCGCAGCTCGAGATCCTGCAAATCAAAGAGTTGCGCAAAATCAACTTTGAGCTGTACATGTTCGATCTCAACAATGGTACTTGCCGCTCCGCTCAGTCGGTCAACTGTTCCATCTCCAGTCAACGTCATCTGCGTATCTAACAGGTCAATACTTGCGACCTCCTGGTTGCCAGTGCCCGCAAAGTCCGTTCCCCAAGTTTCAGCGATCCGGACTGCAGATTTTGCATCAACCAAACCAAAGCCGTAATCACGAGAGAAATGTAAGCCCCCGCCATTCCAGTTGTCTGCCCCATTGAACGCATACGCATATTTCTCAGAGCCGCTTACGCTAGTGCCAATTTCTGTACCGACGTGGCGGGCAGAATACGCCAGAATGGTCTGCACATCCCGCCAGCCAAGATTGGAATTGGCCTCAAGCATCAGTGCAATCACACCTGACACCTGCGGCGCTGAAGCTGACGTGCCGTTAAAACCCGAAGTGTAGTCAGACCCCGCCGTATACCCCGTACCGGTTACGTCAGTCGTGACAATTTCACCCGGCGATCCAAATGCAGAGATAAGCACAGAAGATCCCGGGGTCGAGTAATCATCAATCACTCCCGTACGCTGGACCGCTGCCACCGCGATCGAATGCATCGTTGCATTCCAAGCGGCGACGTTTGTCTCGGTAGTGACTGGCGTTCCAGTATTGTCCGCGTCCCGCTCGTTGCCCGCCGACTTCACAAAAATAGTACCCTTGCCGTCCCGGCCGGTTCGCGCGCCGAAGGCCATCGCAAGCGCGGTTTCGATAGACGAGTCTTGGCTGCCGAAAAAATTGTCAGCACTCAAAGTTCCTAGACTCATGCTGACAATGTCGGCAGAGCGGTCAATCCCACCGATCATAATCTGACCAGAAACGAGCTTGATGGGGGCAGCAAGCTCCTGCCCCAGTTTTATGCCAAATAGCGTGCTTCCGTAGGAAACACCAACAACACCTGTATTATTATTGCCAACAGAAGCAATAATGCCCGCAACTGCGGTCCCATGAAAACTTCCATCCCCTGCACCGGGAAAGGACTCAGGCGTCAATATGATCGTGTCTGATGAATTCAGCAGATCATAGTCTTTGAGTGTTGAGTAATTTGCTATCAAGTCGGGATGCGTCGCTTCCACTCCGTCATCGATAACAGCGATCGTCACACCAGCGCCTGTGTAATCATCCCACACATCCACGACGTTGAGATCATATTCTCCAACGGCCGTGTTTTGCAAATGCCACTGGGTCGAGAAAAGAGGATCGTTGGGAACTGCCATATTTTACCTTCCTATCTCACCCTTCTCGGCGCATCTCGCACGAAGCGCATACTAGCGAGTAGCATGACCTACCGGCCCGGCCTCAATCAACTCATTTCTCCCAGATGGTAAGTTCAAACGGCACCATCACAGCACACCAGATTGAGGTGTAATAATACCCGCCACTGCTTGAGCTAGACCACACGAACACCCTCAGTCGAACCGAGGGCTGAGACACGATTCATAAGAGAAGTGTAGATGTAAATTGCGTGATTTGGCGGTCGAGGTTACTGGCAACAGTACGCACAAGAAAAAATACGTCCAAGGCTATAATCAACCAAAGAGCTACTTTTTAAACTGCTGCTCAAACAGCTGGCGAAAGCTACCATTTTTTTTCATCAACTCGTCCATATCACCCTTCTCAATCACTCTACCATCCTTGATCACCATAATGGTGTCTGCCTCCAAAACAGTAGATAAGCGATGTGCGATAATAATAGTTGTAACGTCTTTGGTTAACGTTTTAAGAGACGTTTTCACGAGTGCTTCGGACTCTGCATCCAATGCGCTCGTTGCCTCATCTAACAATAGGATCTCTGACTTTCTCAATATAGCACGTGCTATTGCTATTCTCTGCTTTTGACCTCCAGACAAGAATACACCATTTTCTCCAACTTGCGTTTCATAGCCATCGGGAAACTCACAAATAAAGTCATGTGCGTGTGCAGCGCGTGCCGCAGAAATAACTTCTTCGTCACTCGCTTCTGGTGCGGAGCAACGCAGGTTCTCCATGATAGTCGTTGAGAATAAAAAAGTGTCTTGTCCAACATAAGATATCTTTCGGCGCAGCGAAGCAAAACTAACGTCTTTAACATTGTGCCCGTCAATCTCGACGGCTCCGGCATCCGGGTCATAAAAACGCATAATTAGTCCAAATATCGTAGACTTACCGCCCCCTGACTGCCCAACAAGGGCCGTAGTCTTCCCCGGCTCAAACGAAAGATTCATGTCTTTTATGATTGGAAAGTCGCTATGATACCCAAACGTAACATTGTTGAAGTGAATAGATCCATTACCTGGCTCAAGGTTCACCGCTCCAGCACGCTCTTGGATTGCCTCATCCTGATCTAAAAGTTCAAACATCATAGAAACGGTTACCATACACGTTTCAATACCCACTCGCATGCGAGATAGCCGCTTAGCAGGTTCATATGCCATCAGAAGAGCTGTGATAAAGGACATGAGTTGTCCAGCAGTCGGCGGTTCACTATTGGCGATCCCCATCGTACTCACAACCAATATACTCGCGATAGCCACACCTGCCAAAAGCTCCATTAGTGGACTTGCAATAGACTGTAACTTCGCAATGTCGTTGGCTCTTTTCTCCACTTGTCCGATGGCTGTATCCATCCGCTCGACCATACGATCTTCCAGGGCGAAGACTTTAATAATTTTGATACCGCCAGATGTTTCTTGGAGGACGCGGATAATCTCCGCCAGAGACGCCATCTCTGCTCTCATAATATTCCGTACGCTCTTCAAAAGGTGACGGACTCCCAATAGAGCGATGGGTCCGATCAAGATGAAGAGCATTGATAGGACAGGTTGCTGATAAACCATTACTATCGTCAAACCAATCAACGTAAGAGTATCCCTTACGAAGCCAGTCATAAGCACGTCTATTAGTTCTCTCGCGGCTTGAGCACCGTGGGTCACACGCATCAACAAGTCAGATGAGTCAGTCGTGCCAAAAAATCCAACACCTCTCCTCAAGAGCTGTCGATACAATTTCTCCTGCTGGCTCGCAACGATGCGGTTCCCAGCACGTGCAAGGAATAATGCTTGGACATAAGAGGCTAAAGCCTTAGTAAAAAAGAGGCCTATGACGGCTCCAGCAACCAAATATACTTTACTACGAAGCTCAGGAGTGGTCATCGCATCTACGATTTTCTCCATCATCCAGGCAGTACCCGCAGAGCTGGCTGCAACGATGATCATTGCCAATGCAGCCACACCGTAACGCCATCCTTGAGAGCGCATACTTTCACTGACCAAGCGACCGATGTAGCTTGATCGCCACCTGTCCCAACTGCGCGCAATCATGTAGTTCTCCAAGATTTCTCACAGACGGAGGAAGTCTCTGCCATGATGAGACGGTCCTAATAGCTGTTCTCTTACGACCAAAAAATCGATTGGTTGGTTAGTACGAGGTCAGAACTCAAATTTCCAGAACACATACTCGAAATTGAAGGATGCGCGGTGGATGCCTCTACCCGCAGGCACCGCATGCCATGACTGGCCTGCCCTCACAGAGCCGCTCAACAAGGCACAAGTAGAAAGGGTGAGCGAGGGGCGAGAAGACGAAAGCCGACCACAGAGGCCACGCCCTGAGCAGCGCAACCTTCTACAAGCTGAAATAAGAGTATGGAGGCCTGGAAGTATAAGAACCCACCCTGCTGAAAGCCTTGGAGGATTAGAGTGCGAGTTTAAGAACCGGCTGGCCGGTGCCATGCGTGAATATATCGTTTTGTCAGACCCACTCTGACAGATCTAGAACGATGACCAAACGGCGAGACGCGGCGCTTTGGATGGGGTGGTATCAAAATGTCTCACAACGCCGCCCCCCACAGGCCTGTCCGCATCCATCTTCAAGGCGGACCTCCGCTCAAAACACTTTTCAGACTGTGCTAGGACGCGTAAGACGATGCCGTGAACTGCGGCTAATCGAGGCTGGTTCAACTGCCGCTGGGTCATGGCCCGCAAGGGCATAAGAGTGAAGCATGAGACGCGGCACCACATCTGCAACGAGGTAAGTCTCCCGATCGACGACAGTGCAAACTAAAACGAACTTAGGGCAGCAGAAAACGCATGTGCCCCGCGCTTGCGACAGAGCAGAAACCGGAATACCCAAATACAGCCCCTTGTTATGTAAGAAAGACCGCAAGAGGGTAGGCCAAGGGAACATGTCAACGCACACAAGGCAGGTTGGCATCACTCAACTAAACAGATATGAGTTTTCAGAGATGAGTGGGGTAGAGATCATGAAGACATTCGAAAACGAAGCCGATTATGTACCTGAGGTGCACAGTATTATGTCAGATTTGCGCGTGGCAACCATTCAGATCGGTACAGTTTATGCGCGCGGAACCATTGTAGATCGCTCTGGCACCATGGCGACTATACAAGTTGATGGTCAGATTTTGTCAGGCCGCGAGGTGCCACTTCAAACCAGAAACTAGAAGAAGCGCGCGTGCACAAGGATAGAAAAAGCCCTACTTGAAAGCATAGGTCGTAGAAGTGGATAATTATTCAAGATTCATCGCATACTTGAAAGTTCTACTCCCAACTGCGGCATTAGGATTGTTTTCAACGGTTTTTTTTCTTTGGAGCCCCAAGTTCAACGAAGATAACGCAATACCTTATACACATGATGAGATCATACGTCGGATAAATCATCGTCAAGCCACCACCCCTCTCTACTTATCAACTACGGCCAAAGGCCACAATGTGCGTATCAATGCTGACCATACGTATCTAGGAGAAGAGCTCAGCCTACCTATTGCTGAAGAAGTGACCGGTCAACTTGACTTTATCGATGGAAGTATAGTGACGCTTTCCGCGGATAGAGCGGTTTTTGAAGAGCATAGTGATTTGGTAAATTTCTCAGGGAATGTCGTCTTGAATTCCACTGAAGGAATTACCCTAGAATCTGACCAGCTCACAACCAATATTGTCGCTCTCACTGCGTATAGTGATGTTCCAGTAAGAGCAAGCAGTGCCCTTGGAGAACTGAGGTCTGGCAATATGCGGATAACAACAATTCATAATAGCGGTCACTTGAAAATGTTTTTTGGGAATGGTGTCAAGCTGACCTATGTTCCCTAAATGCTGCAAAATATAGAATTGCAGCTCGATCTCACTCTAGGCGTTTAGTACGGTCCTCTCGTATTTATCTTTGGTCAGTTGCACAGATCTTAAAATATCCCACATTGAAATCTAATTATGAATTGAGCATATTTTATTTATTGCCTCCACTAAGTCGCGTAACTCTGATAAGCTTCTATACTTGACTCGCAGCCTGATATCTTCGACATGCACCCAACTTTCTTCCTTACAGTTTTCCACGCGCTTCCAAGCTGGAAGTGTGTTAACCGGATACTTTGAAATAAAGTCTTGCGTTGCAAGAGATGCCGATATTGAACCCCGTCCATACTGCCCTCTATATAGCGCAAAAATTTCGTCTCGAACCCTTGATATATTTTGCACAAGTTCCAAATGCGGCGGCCTTGGGGTAAGCGTTAACACCCCAACAAATTCACTCCCTACCCCCTCAGCCTCTGTAATATTATTGTTTATCTCGTACACTGACAAATCAACAAAAATATCGTAGCCAATTAGCTTCGAATCATGTTCACAACTATGACTGTCACGTCTAGAATAGTTAATTTCACACTCCGCAACTGAAATGGAAAATTCATTAAACCTAGATCCGTAAATTGGATTTTCAAGAGCGACCTGAAGCTTGTTTTCCAACTCCCTAATATCGCCACCCGCAAAAGCTAGACGCTTATCAATGACCACCGAGATAACTACCACAAATGTAAGTATCGCAGTCCAAATCATTGCATTCTTTTTGAAATTCTTTGGAACCCTCACGACGACCTCCTAAATTAGAATTTTTAATGTGTAGTGTTCGCTTATCCCCCGAGACGCCACCCGCACACGGCGGTCGAAATTGACCCAATCTAACCGCTGCAAGCCCGTACCCTCTGGGCGACCCACACAACGTGCTCCTCGCAACCTTCAACGCCATAATTTGCAATTAAAACATCACACTTATAACAGAGAAATCAGTGGATTATTTAGGGAATACGAGCTTAAACCTACCGAACTTAGAATTATCCGTTGCCCCGCTTGTATCAACGCTGATCATTGACAGCCTTCGGGCCTGTGCTTAACATATAGGTTATATTTTCTGACGCTAGTGCCACCACTCACACTTTATGCACTGCCGACAGTGACGCCGCTTTGAGGCTGTCTTTTAGTTTTTGATCGCGTAAACAAGCGAGATGAGCTTGGAAGGCTCGTCAATTTTTCTTAGTGTTTCAAATTGCTTGAGTTACGCACCGTGAAATCTTCACCTTTAGATTTGATCCTGAATCAGACATTTAGGCGCTTACAAGGCTCACGGATCAGTCTCGCAGACTGAAATCATCTGGTTTGACAGAACCGTGTTCCCAGTAGCACGATCCAAGCACCAGTCCCTACGCCAACCCCCTAGGTCTCAGGAGGTGCTCGACTACTCGCAACTTGGGCACTGACACATACTGCGAGTCACAGGTCTTTTGATCTTCGACGATGAAAGGATCAAAGATACCGGAAGGAAAGAAGAGCATACCGGGACCCGAGGCGTAAGTGGCCTTAACACAACTGCGCCTCTCTATCTTCTGATAGATGATCACTCTCCCTGCTGGCCAATTACAGCTGTGGCAGAGAAAGCTCCTGCGCCCCGACTATGATCCTTGCTCAAGAAAACGCCTCAAAAGATTAAACTCTGCCCCCTGAGCCATATCCATTTTGCAAGCTTCCCTGCCATACTCCGAGGGCTAATGGCCCCCGGTGCGTAAAGGCACTATCAGCTTTCTTTAGGCAGTTCTGCCTGAAGGGCTTGCGCATACGCATTGCGAGCAGTCTGCAGGATCGCAGCTTCTTGCTGAAGTTGAGCAAGTTTTTGGTCTACTAGCTGAATGCTCGCCAACTGTTCGCGGGCAGCCTCAGATAGCTGTTCAGTATCGTATTCTTTGCCGTCAATGTTCAGTGTGGCCATTTTCTACTATCCTTAACATTTTAGGTAGCTTCAAAAGCTACCGCATCCGATACGACCGCCTTAAACACGCACGCATATTCAAGGTCAACATCCTCCACTGAAACGCTTGGCCCCAGCTTTCTCAACGTCGGCTTTTCATAGTCTCCATCGGTTCCAGTTCAAACCAAAAGTCTGCGGACTGGCCAGGCATGAGGTGACGCAGTGCTAGAATGTCGATGGCGCCAATAGGCACGCAAGCGGCGACATCAAGCCAACCCAGCCCGCAGGCAGTCATGGATATGCAGCAAGCCCGCCACCCGGTCCTCATTATCGAGCACAAACAGCGCCGAGATCTTGCGGCTGTTCATGTCGTGGAGCGCCTCGGAGGCCAGCGAACCGCGCCGGATCACCTTGGGGCCGCGGGTGGCCACCTCGCCGGCGCTGCGCGCCATCAGACCATCCATATTGCGGCGCAAATCGCCGTCGGTGATGATGCCCGTGAGGCGGCCACCTTCGACCAGCCCCGCAAGGCCAAAGCCCTTGGCGGTCATGATCAAAAGCGCCTCTGTCATCGGTGTCTCTGGCGCCACCAGCGGCAGCGCCTCGCCCGTGTGCATCAGCCCATCCACCAGCATCAGCTGCGCGCCGAGCTTGCCGCCGGGGTGGAAGACCTTGAAATCCTCGCGCTCAAAGCCGCGCCGTTTCATCAGGGCCACCGCCAGCGCATCCCCCATCGCCAGCGTTGCCGTGGTCGAGGTGGTGGGGGCCATGCCGATGCCGCAGGCCTCGGGCGCATCGGGCAGCAGCAGCACCACATCGGCCTGGGTCGCGAGGGTGCTGTCGGCCTTGCGGGTGATGGCAATGAGCGGAATAGCAAAGCGGCGGCTATAGGTGACGATATCGGCCAGCTCGGAGGTTTCGCCGGAATTGGAGATCACCAGACAGACATCGCGCGGCGTCACCATGCCAAGATCGCCGTGGCTCGCCTCGGTGGCATGCACAAATTGCGCAGGCGTCCCCGTCGAGGCCAGGGTGGCGGCGATCTTATTGCCGATATGGCCGGATTTGCCGACGCCCGACACGATCACACGGCCTTCCATGGCCTCGAGAATCTCGACCGCCTTGAGCTGTGGATCGCCCACCTCAGAAGCCATCTGAGTCAGCGCGGCGGCCTCCACGGTCAGCACGCGGGCCATTTCGGCAAGGGTTTCATCACAGGTCAGTTCTCGCGGGGTCATGGCGCGGTCTCCGTCGGGGTGGCATGTGGCTCTTGTGTAGGCGGCACGGCCGGGAAAGGCCAGTGCCGCGCGCCTGCCGGGCGGCGGCGCAGCACTGGCCCCCAAGGCAGGCCTTGCGCCGGGCAGAATTTTTTTCACCCCTGTCGAAAAAAGCGACGCATAAACGTCCTAGGGGCATGGTCCCGTTCCACACCTCCCAGACGCCTCCCGGTCACCTTCCGGGCGCCTCCCGGGCACAGACCCGTCCGAGACGGCAAAAAGGGGAGGAGCGCGGGCCAAGAACACTGAGAGAAAAACAGGAATTTTATTATGAAATACATGCTTCTGATCTATGCCGCCCCGGACCGGGAACCCGCCTATGGCACGCCTGAGTTCGATGAGATGATGGCCGGTTTTGCCGCCACCAGCGAAAAAATGAACGCCGATGGTGTCATGGTGGACGGCGAAGGCTTGCAGGGGATCGAGACCGCGACCTCGCTGCGGATCACCTCCGGCAAGGTCGAAACCATGGATGGTCCCTTTGCCGAAACCCGCGAACATCTCGGCGGCTATTACGTGATTGATGTGCCCGATCTGGACACCGCCCTCAGATATGCCGCAATGATCCCGGTGGCGCATTTTGGCACCATCGAGGTGCGCCCCCTGATGGATTATAACCCCGCAGGCTGACGCACATGACACATGCCGTCCCCAGTGCCATCGCCGTGCAGCAGGTCATCGATGATGTGATGCGCCGCGACAGGGGGCGGCTGCTGGCGGGCCTGAGCGTCCGCCTCGGGGATATCCAGCTGGCAGAAGACGCTCTGCAGGAGGCGGTGATTGCGGCGCTCAAACACTGGGGCCGCTCCGGCGTGCCTCATGCGCCGCTGGCCTGGCTGATGCGGGCAGGGTTCAACAAGGGGATCGACCAGCTGCGCAGCCGCCAGCGCGAGGGGCGCAAGGCAGAGGATCTGGGGCTGATTGCCCCCGACCAAGACGCGGCAGAGCAGGCCGAGACCATCCCAGATGCGCGCCTGCGGCTGATCTTCACCTGCTGCCATCCGGCGCTGGAGGAAAAATCCCGCGTCGCCCTGACCCTGCGCACGGTCTGCAGCCTGAGCACGCGCGACATTGCCGCGGCCTTTCTCGACAGCGAGCAGACCATGGGCCAGCGCCTGTCCCGCGCCAAGGCCAAGATCCGTGCCAAAGGCATCGGGTTTCAGGTGCCAGAGCCCGACCAGTGGTCCGAACGGCTCGGCACGGTGCTCTCCACGCTCTATCTGATCTTCACAACCGGCTATGTGCAGGAGGAGGCAGGCCCGCGCGATTTCTGTCGCGAGGGGATCTATCTTGCGCGGCTTTTGTGCGCGCTGCGCCCGGATGATCCCGAAATCGAGGGGGCGCTGGCCCTGATGCTGCTGACCGAAGCACGCAGCGCCGCCCGCATTGGCCCGGATGGGGCGATGCGCCCGATCGAGGACCAGGACAGCAGCCTCTGGCACCATGAGACCATCACCGAGGCGCAGGCTCTGCTGGCACAGGCGGTTCTGCGCCGCCAGCCCGGCGCGTTTCAGATCAAGGCCGCCCTTGCGGATTGCCACATGATGCGCCCAAAGCCTGATTGGGCGCAGATGGCGCTGCTCTACCAGGCGCTCTGGCGGTTTGAGCCAACCCCGGTGGTGGCACTCAACCAGGCGGTGGTGATGGCAGAGCTGGGGCAAGGCGCTCAGGCCCTGAACCACTTGCGTGCCCTAGAGGATGACCTGGGACAGTTTCAACCATGGCATGCGGCAATGGCACATGTGCTGGCACAGGAAGGCCATATCGGGGACGCCCGCTGTGCCTATGAGCAGGCCATAAAAACCGCTCCCCATGACGCTGCGCGCCGGTTTCTGGAAACCAGAGTGCAGAGACTGCCCCCCTGCGCTTTCAGCGGATCTTAATGCAGATCGCATAAGCAAACGGGGACCGCAGTCTTGCCATCGAAAGGAATGCGCATGCCCCTTCGTAGTTTTTTTGCCCTGATCACCTGTATCGGCACCCTGTGCTCTGCTCCCGTTTGGGCCGAGACCATCCGTCTGGTTCAAGATGAAGCCTACGCCCCCTATATGACCAAGGATGGCAAACAACCCACCGGCATCTGGGCCGAGGTGATCACCCAGGCCCTGAGCCGCATCGAGGGCGATTATGACGTGGTGCTGGAAGCTGTGCCGTGGTCGCGCGCTGTAAACCTGGTGGAGAGCGGGCAGGCCCATGGGCTTGTTGGCACCTATTACAAACCCGACAGCCGCCCCTGGATCGGCACCTATTCAACCGCCCCCTTCACCGAAAATGTCGCGGTCTACTGCCGGGATGGGGTTGCTGAGGCGGGCTGGTCCTATCCGCAGGATTTCAAAGGACTCACATTTGGCAATAACGCCGGCTTTGGCACGCCGGGGCAGGCGTTCTTTGATCTGGTCGCCAGTGGTCTCATCTCGCTTCAGGAAGCGCCGACCACCGATCTCAACCTGAAGAAACTCGCCGCGGGCCGCATTGATTGCTACGTGCAAGAGCAGCTGACCGCAGAAATCGCCATCACCGCGCTGGGGATCAGTGGCATCACCCAGGTGCTTGATACCTCGGTCGAAAACAGCATGATCGGCTTTCGCGCCAGCTGGCAGGGCGCCGAGGCGGAAGGCTTCATCGCCGAAATGGATCGCGCCCTTGCCGAGATGATGGCGGATGGAACGATCGACCAGATCATCGCCACCGCGGTTGCCGGTTAATGTACCGACCAACGGGCGTCTCATGGCCCCAATGGGGCCTTGAGCTGCGCCCGCGCCCTACCCTTCGGGGAGCGGGATCGGCCGCGCGGAGGGCACCAGCCGGTTGATCTGGCTGAGGTGCTCAGGCAGGCAGCGGGTCAGGAAATCATAGTCCTGCATCACCCGCGCCCGGGCGCGCGCGCCAAGGCTGGCAAAATCCTGCGGGCGCGCCAGCACCTCGGCCACTTGGGCCGCCAGCGCCTCGGGGTCAAAGAAATCCACCAAAAGCCCGGTGTCGCCATGGGTGATCACCTCGCGCACCGGCTCCACATCGGCGGCCACGATCGTCGCCTCCATCGCCATTGCCTCCAAGAGCGACCAGCTCAGAACAAAGGGCATGGTGAGGTAGATGTGGCAGCGTGACAGCTGAATGATCTGGCACAGATCCCCGTAGGGCACCCGGCCCAGGAAATGCACCCGGCTCCAGTCAACATACTGGCCGACCTCCGCTTCCATCTCGCCGCGCAGCCCCCCGGGGTGTTCGCTTTCACGCCCGTAAGAGGCCTCATTGCCACCAATCATCAGGATACGCGCATTGGGCCGCGCGGCCTGAATGGCCGGCAGGGCCCGCATCATGATATGAAAGCCACGCGCCCGCTCCATATTGCGTGCCACATAGGTCACGATCTCATCGCCGCGCGAAATGGGCTGCTCCAACCGGCCCAGCGAGAGCTGCGCCTCGGGATTGGCATGCAGTCGATCCGCGCGGATGCCATCGTGGCAGACATACATCTTGTCGTGAAAGGACGCCGGAAAGCGATCGCGCTGCCAGAGCGTCGGCACATGCCCCAGATCCACCACATCGCGATTGAGGCATGGCACCACATTGCGGGCGCGATTGAAGTAGGGCGCATGGGGTCCGGGAGGCTGTTCGGGATCAAAGCCCACCATGCCACCTTGCATGCTGTAGTAATATTCAAAGAACCCCAGGATCGGCACATCCGGCCACAGATCCTTAAAAAAACTGAGCTCTCCCCAGCCGGTATGACCAAGAATGATATCAGGGCGAAACCCGTGCTTGCGCTCAAACTTTTGCATCGTTTGCACGGCGCCAAAACCCGCCCCTGCCGCGGCTTCCCAGTCCTTGGACAGACCAAAAGCGTCCTTTGCGGGTACATGAAAGGGCGTATAGACCAGCGTATGTACACCCGGGATTTTTACACCCCCACGCTGGCTCAGAAACACCAGCTCATGCCCTCCCTGTGCCGCAAGCCAGCGCACCAGCTCGCGATACTGGCCAGGCATGTTTTGATGCACAAAAAGGATCTTCATCCGCCCCGCCTCAGCCCAACAGTCGTTTCAGATACTGACCATAGCTGTTCTTTTTGAAAAGCTCCGCCCGCTCTGCCAGCGCGTCGCGGCTGATCCAGTCCGCGTGATAGGCAATCTCCTCCAAGCAACCGGTCTGCAGACCCTGACGCTCGTGGAGGGTGCGCACAAAATTGCCCGCATCCAGAAGGCTGCCATGCGTACCCGTATCAAGCCAGGCATAGCCCCGTCCCATGGTTTCGACCGAGAGGCTGCCCTCATTGAGATACATCTGCAAAAGATCGGTGATCTCCAGCTCGCCCCGCGCCGAGGGCTGGACCTCGCGCGCGCGCGCAGGCGCAGAGCCGTCCAGAAAATAGAGCCCGGTCACCGCGTAGTTCGACGGCGGCACCTCGGGTTTTTCAATGATCTGATGGGCGCGCCCGTCGCCATCAAAGGCCACCACGCCATAGCGCTCGGGATCCGCCACATGATAGCCAAAGACGGTGCCACCTGCCTCCTTGGCATCCGCCGCCGCCAGAAGCTCCGGCAACCCATGGCCAAAAAAGACGTTGTCGCCCAGCACCAGCGCCGAGGGCGCCCCCGCGAGGAACTCTTCGGCCAAAATGAAGGCCTGCGCCAGACCATCGGGGCTGGGTTGCTCCACATAGGTGAGTCTGACGCCCCATTGACTGCCGTCGCCCAAGAGCCGCTGGAACTGATCGGCGTCTTGCGGCGTGGTGATGACGCAGATCTCGCGAATACCCGCCAGCATCAGTACCGAGATCGGATAGTAGATCATCGGCTTGTCATAAAGCGGCAGGAGCTGCTTGGAGACAGCCATGGTGATCGGATAAAGCCGGGTGCCGGAGCCTCCGGCCAGAATAATGCCTTTGCGCTGCGTCACTCTGCGAGCTCCTTCAAAATATCCTGCAACCCGCGGCGCCAATCGGGCTGCGGGATGCCAAAAACAGTCTCTAACGTGGTGCAATCCAGTCGGGAGTTCAGCGGCCGCACAGCGGGGGTGGGATAGTCCGTGGTGGGGATCTCCACAACCTCGCAGGCCAGATTGCTGATGGCAAAAATCTCTGCCGCAAAGCCCGCCCAGCTCACATAGGGTGCGCCCTGAAAATGGTAGATGCCGGACTTTTTAGGCTCTAACACAAGCTGACGCGCCATCTTGAGGCAGGCCTCTGCGATGTCGCGCGCAGGGGTGGGCGCGCCGATCTGGTCCGCCACCACCGACACCTGCGCCCGCGCGGCCCCAAGGCGCAGCATGGTTTTTACAAAATTATTGCCATGGGCAGAGACCACCCAGGAGGTGCGCAGAATCGCATAGGTGCCGCCTGCCGCAATCACCGCCTCTTCGCCGGCGCGCTTGCTGCGGCCATAGGCATTGGGCGGCGCCACCGGATCATCCGTCTGCCAGGGCGCCTCACCAGTGCCCGCAAAGACATAATCGGTCGAGATATGGACAAATGGAATGCCCATCTGCACGCAGGCCGCCGCCATCGCCCCGGGGGCCGCGCCATTGATGACGGTGGCCAGCTCTTCCTCGGTTTCGGCCTTGTCGACCGCCGTATAGGCAGCGGCATTGATCACGGCCTCGGGCGCAGTCTCGCGAATGAGCGCAGCACAGGCGCCAGGATCCGACAGATCCGCCTGCTCCCGCCCCACAGAGATCACCCCCTCATGACGCGCCAATTCCCGAGCCACCTGCCCGGTTGCCCCAAACACAAGGATGCTCATATCCGCCCCTTCTTCATCTTTTCCCAAATACCTCCGCCGGAGGCCGCTGCCCATCAGGGCCGCTCTTATGTCTGAACACCCAGACGCTCGCCCACGCCCTTGCGGGACTGCAGAGCACGCCACCAATCCTCATTGTCGAGATACCATTGCACCGTTTTCGCCAAACCTTCCTCGACAGTTACCGAGGGGCGCCAGCCCAGCTCGGTGCGAATACGAGAAGGATCAATCGCATAGCGTGCATCATGGCCGGGGCGATCCGTCACAAAGGTGATCTGCTCCTTATAGGATGTCCCATCCTCGCGCGGGCGCTTGTCATCAAGGATCGCACAAAGCGTTTCCACCAGCTCAAGGTTGGTGCGCTCATTTTCGCCGCCCACATTATAGCTGCGCCCGTTTTCGCCCTTCTGCAGCACCAGCAACAGCGCATCGGCGTGATCTTCCACATAGAGCCAGTCGCGAATGTTGGACCCATCGCCATAGATCGGCAGGGCCTTACCGGCGAGCGCATTCAAAATCACCACCGGGATGAGCTTTTCGGGGAAATGGAAGGGGCCGTAGTTGTTGGAGCAATTGGTCAGCACCACCGGCAGCCCATAGGTCTCATGCCAGGCGCGCACCAGATGGTCGCTCGAGGCTTTGGAGGCCGAATAGGGCGAGCGCGGATCATAGGCGGTCTCTTCCGTGAACATCACCGATTTGTCGGTCGGCAGGCTGCCATAGACCTCATCGGTCGAGATATGATGGAAGCGAAACCGCGCAGGTTTTCCCACCGCGATCCAGAACTTGCGCGCAGCTTCAAGCATGTTGAAGGTACCGGTCACATTTGTCTCGATAAAATCACCGGGCCCATCAATGGAACGATCCACATGGCTCTCGGCGGCCAGATGCATCACAGCATCCGGTGCATGTTCGGCAAAGATCCGGTCCAATGCGGCACGATCGCGAATGTCGGCCTCTTCAAAGACATAAGACGGGCTCTCGGCGACGCTGGCGACATTGTCCAGACAGGCCGCATAGGTCAGCGCATCCAAGTTGACCACCTCATGGCCTGCCGCAATCGCTTGGCGCACCACCGCAGAGCCGATAAAGCCCGCACCGCCCGTCACCAGTATCTTCATGGGTCTGCTCCTTGCCCAACCATTTGTGGTCCACAAACCCAAAGGGCTGCGGTGTCGTTAGTCTGACTGTCCCGCGCGCACGGCTCCCATCCGCCCCAGCGGCTTGTGGCGCAAGCGCAGGAAATATCTCTCATAATAGCGAAAGCTTACCTCCGCCAAAAGAAACGTACCGCCCCAGTATGCGAGAAGAAAGATCGCGCTGTCCTGCGCAAACCCAAGCGGTTCGCCCGCAAGGCGCACCATATGCAGAACCATCAGATGCAACAGGTAGATACCATAGCTGACCATGCCGATGCGCACCAAGGGACGCAGACGCAACATCCCGTGTAGCCAGCTGTCTTCACGCAGCACCAATGTCGCCAGCCAACCGGTCATCGCCAAATGGACCAAGAGATAGGGCCAGCCCGCCAGTACCTGCGGCAACAGCAAAAAAACCAGCGCCAACAAAACCCCAAGCCCCACAAAAGGCATCCCCGCACCACCTAAAAGACGCCACACAAGTGCAAACCCGCGCGGATCATGCAGCATTAACGCTAGCCCCGCCCCCAACAAGAGCGGCGCATAGGTGGCATCGGGCAAATGCACCCAGAGCGGGCCCAACTCAAACGGAACGACCCCAAAGGTCCTGAGTACACCGCTCACGGCCACCACATTCAGCACCACCCCCAAGAGCACCACCGCCCCCCAGAGCCGCGGCGGCAACCAGATCAGCACCAGTGGCCACAAGAGATAGAACTGCTCCTCGATTGACAGGGACCAGGTAGGATAGAGCGTCGGAATATGCTCGGTGAGGAAATTGGCAAAAAACAGGTAATAGGCTGGCCAGATCTTCAGGGCCTCCCAATGGCCGCTGACGATCACAAAATAGATCCCAGCCACGGTCACCACCAGATAATAGAGCGGCAGGATGCGCAGCGCGCGGCGCCAGTAAAACGCCCCAAGCGCAATCGCCCCCTCCCGGTCGCGCTCGCGCAACAAAAGCGTGGTGATCAAAAATCCCGAAATCACAAAGAACAGATCCACCCCCAGAAAACCACGCGACCACGCGCCCGCCTCCTGCGCTAGAGCGCTGTGATGGATCAGGACCCCCCCGATCGCCAGCGCCCGCAACCCATCCAGCGCCCCAAAGCGGGTCCGCTCCAGATAGGCGCGATGGGCTTGAGGCGCGGTCAAGGCAGGCATCGGATCAGAATACGAAGGGGCTTTGCAAATCCGCAAACTTGGGCGCGGCGGCATCTTTTTCCGACAGGATCGGCTGGCCATCAAAGCCCCAATCAATCCCGCAGCTGTCCCAGCGCACCCCCCCGTCGCACTCGGGCGCGTAGTAATCGGTGCATTTATAGATGATCTCGGTCATCGGCGCGCGGGTGATGAACCCGTGCAAAAAACCTTTGGGCACCAGGAGTTGGCGGCCATTTTCGGCCGAAAGCTCCACTCCGATCCATTCTCCATAAGTGGGCGAGCCGTTGCGGATATCGACCACCACGTCAAACAGCACCCCCTGCCCACAGCGCACAAGCTTGTCCTGGGCATGGGGCGGGGCCTGGAAATGAAGACCGCGAATAGTGCCGACATCGGCGGACATGGAGTGGTTGTCCTGCACAAACTCCAGATCGAGGCCATGTTCAGCCATGCGCTTGCGGTTCCAGCTCTCGGAAAAAAAACCGCGCGCATCACCAAACCGCGCCGGTGTCAGGATTTTCACACCAGAGAGTTTTGTATCTTCGACCTTCATGGCAACGTCCTTCGTCTCGTCTCAACAGGGCTACCGGCATCACACACGGCAGTCACCGCAACGCCCCTGTTCTTTGACCTTTTCTTCGGCAGGCAGCGTAAGATTTATTACACCATACGGCGGAAAATACAGTAAGAACAAACAGCCTCTCCAGTTTGTCACTGGCCCTGTCGCCGGCAAGAGACTGAAAACATACCACTCTCAAGTCGCGCATGTGAGTACTACGGTTCATGAGAATTGAATGGCGCGGCTGTGCGGTTTCCTTAAGTTCTGAGCGTTAGTTTGGCCAGAGCTTTGGGATGTTACGAAACGAGCAACGCTCCGGACACTTGCAAAACGCACGCCGCATGCTTGTGCGCAGCAATCAAGGCCTCTTTGGGTGCAGCGCCCTGCAAGCGAGCGGCGAGCCATGCCGCATTAAAAGAGTCACCCGCACCCGTCGCGTCAACAACGGGCACCGCCAGTCTGTCGGCGGCGATTTCTAAAGTGCCGTCAGAGCCGGAATAGATCGCAGGACGCGCTGCATCTTTCACCACGACCTCCCCTACACCGAGGCGTGTGTAACGCGCCACCGTCGCTTGAGGCGCGACATCCCCAAACAGCGCAGCATCGTCGTCAAAGCTGGGCAAGATCACATCAGATCGCACCGCCGCATACGTCAGAGCAGCACGACAGTCTTCTTGGCTACTCCACAGTGTTGGTCTGATGTTGGGATCAAAAGCAACCTGCGCACCAGATTCTGTAATTGCCGCCCAAAGTACTTCGCGCGCCTTGGGTGATAGAATGGCTAGTGTAATACCGGACAGGCAGACCAAATCGGCCTCTTGCAAGGCTCGTGCCAAGGCTGCTGGATCATCAGCGAGCTGCCGCGCAGCAGATGTTTCTCTCCAATAGCTAAAGGCACGATCGCCGTTTTCTTGCCGGATCAAGTATAAGCCCGTAGTCATACCAGCAATCTGGCGAATGTGGGCGATTCCAACTCCCTGCGACTGGATGAAATCCAACATCGCATTCGATGTGCTATCGTCACCCACGGCGCTCAGATAGTCGACGCAATGATCCGAACCCAGTAGGTATCTCAGGTGCCATGCCATGTTGAAGGTATCGCCTGCAAACCCCATGCGATAAAGCCCGCCGTCAACGGGAGCCATCTCAACCATGCATTCTCCGATAACGACAATCCGTGTCATTACTGCTCCAGAAACCAGGCCTTGGCGTTGTTGTAGCAGATGTCGCGCACCAGTCGGTCGAGCAGGTCGGCGTCATCTGGTAAGTGGCCAGTCTCGGCCCAGCGACCAATCATGCCACACAACAAGCGGCGGAAATACTCATGCCGAGGGAAAGACAGGAAGGAGCGGCTATCTGTCAACATCCCAAGGAATGTCGACAGAAGGCCAACCTGGGCCAGGGTACGCATCTGCGCTTCCATCCCATCCAGCGTGTCATTGAACCACCAAGCGGCGCCAGCCTGTATCTTTCCAGGAACCGAGCCATCCTGAAAGGTGCCAGCGGTTGCAGCAAGGATGGGATTTCGGGAGGGGTCAAGACCATAAAGCACCATACGCGGTAGTTTCCCGTCACGATCCAGCCGATCCAGCAGGATGTTCAGCGGACCGGCCATATCGGTGTCGCGCATGCTATCACCGCCTGCGTCGGGACCAACTCCTAGCAACAGTCGAGATGAACCATTGCGCACAACGTTCATGTGGCACTGCATCACCAAGCCGCGTACGGCATAAGCACGTCCAAGGGCGTCGAAGAGCGCAGCACGGTGACCCGCCACTTGCTCCGGTGTGATGGGTTTTCCCTGTCGGGCGGCTTTGAGCGCCGCGTCCAAATCGAAGGCACCAGGGATATTAGCGGCATCCAAGTGGCTGATCCCATGATCGGCTGCTCTGCACCCCTGCTCCACGAAATAATCCAGCCTGAGGGAAAGGGCCGCGACCAAATCATCAAAGGAATGGATGGGATGTGTAAGTGCCTCCAGGCTGTCCATGTAGGCCGCGAAACCTGGAGCCTCTATCTGCACGGATTTGTCGGGCCGGAAGGTTGGAACCACCCGGATGTCTGAGCCTGCCATTGCGGCATGGTGCTCTAGGGTATCAAGCGGGTCATCTGTTGTGCCGACCAACTCCACCTTCATTTTGCGTAAAAGGCTTTGCGCGGAATACCCTTTTTCTCCCAGCTGCGCATTGGCCGCGTCCCAAACATTGTCGGCGCTTATGGGCGATAGCACTGTGCCGTTCAGATCGAAGTAGCGCCACAGCTCAAGATGTGACCAATGATGAACCGGGTTGAGAACAGCACGAGGCATCGCCTCCGCAAAGGCGTCGAATTTCTCGCGCCAAGTCGCGTCACCTGTCACCCGAGCTTCATCGATACCAGCCCATCGCATGACGCGCCACTTATAGTGATCATGGGCGAGCCACATCTCGCCCAGATTTTCCCACGTACGATCACTGGCGATTTCAGCCGGCGGGAGGTGATTATGATAATCCACAATCGGCAGATATCTCGCGACCTCATGAAACAGTCGCCTTGCTGTCGCAGTGTCGAGCAAAAAATCCTGATGAAGAAAGCCCGTCATCTGCGTAGTTCCTTCGCGGTGGTTGTCACGGTCGCCTTTGCCCCGCCCTGCAATCGCTCAAAGGCCACGCTAATAGCGGCTTGGAACTCTGCTAGCGGACGCAGCGCGTCTGGAACCAAGGAGGGTAGCGACAGAACCGCCGCGACTGGGTCATTGCAAAGAGCGGCACGACGCAACTCATCCTGTCGAGGATCCGGAACAGGAGGAAGGCTACCCAACCCTTTGATCCAAGCAGCCACCGCCAAGGCTGAAACCGACCACTCGCGTTTGGCTTCGAGGTTAATAGCTATCGGAGCGAACAGGCGTTGCGGCATCTTCTGGCTGCTGTCGCTGGCGATCTGGTCTAGTCGATGCCGGAGCCGGGTGTTTTCAAACCGTTTTAATAACTCATCCGCATAGGCTGCGAGATCGATACCCTCGAGTGGACGCAGTGTTGCGGCCTGCTCAGCCAACATTAGGTGGCGGATTAAAGCACGCAGCTCCTTGTCAGCCATGCAGTCGGCCACTGTTTGATATCCCAGCAACTGACCCAGCCAAGCCAAAGTGGTATGCGCACCATTGAGCAGTCTTAGTTTCATTTCCTCAAACGGCTGTACGTCTGCAACCAACATAGCACCACCCTCTGCAAAGGGGGGGCGCTCATTGGCAAAGTCATCTTCAATCACCCACTGTCTGAAGGGTTCACACAAAACCGCATTGGGGTCATCTCGGCCAAGTGCGGATGCGACCGCTGTATGACTGTCATCGGTCATGGCAGGCACGATCCGGTCCACCATCGACGAGGGGAACCGAACATGGGTTCTAATCCATTCCGCAAGATTTAGATCCAATTCCTCAGCAAACCCCAGCACAGCGGCGCGAGTGAGCGCGCCGTTATCCGGCTGATTGTCACAAGACAAGATCGTGATTCCGCCAAGATCTGCCGCGCGCCGGCGCTCCAAGCCTGACACCAACACACCGATGGCAGTGGTCGGCAACCCGCCGTCCAACTCAGCCTGTATAGCGGCTTGCGTCAGGTCGAGCTGGCCATCCTTTGTACAGTACCCTTTTTCGGTAATGGTCAACAAGATCACAGACATATCTGGAGACGCGATTAACGCGGGGATAGCATCTACCCCGTCGCGGGCGGGGTGACAGGTGCCACACAAGAGGCCGATTTCTCGTAGTGTTATAGTGTCACCATCGGCTTCGGCGATGTGATATCGCCCCTGGACTGCGTCCAAGCTGTCCAACGCATCCACTCCGGAATTCAGTCGCGCAGCGACCACACCCCAATCGCCACCCTCGGCCACAAGCCCATGGTGAAGATAGACCATAGGGTGGGCACGGGCAAAAGCACCAAAGCCGATATGCAGAATACGCGGCTTGAGCAGGGTTTGTTCGTAAGAACAAGGGATAAGAGAATTGGTCATAAGTCGATCCTCGTTCCCGTCTTCAGAATGCGTCGTTCACCAGCCGGCAGGACCACCAGTGCCTCTGGTAAAACCGGCGCGCCATTACCCTCACGTTTCGAGATCAGGCTGATGTGGTCATTGGTGCTGTTCAAGACGAGATGAGACAGGCACCACTTACCCGTCTTTGTCACACCGTCATCCTCATAGAGGAGGCTGGTCGTTTCCTGTACGCCTTGCGCGGGGAACACAGCCAAAAGTCGCGCGATCTCCATCTCGGGTGCTGCGCGGTCTGCCCCTTGGCCCATCGGAACCACGGCGCCCCCGCGGATAAACAGCGGAATGGTATCAAGAGCGACAGGCACGGTGAGCCATTGTCCGCCTTCGTGCCAAAGACCAGTGTGGAAATCCCACCAGCCCCCGGAATGCCGCGGTAAATAGACCGAGATCGCATCAACACCCTTGTCCAAGACTGTCGCCACTAAGAGATCCCGCCCGAGAAGAAAGCTATCGCTCTCCTCCCAAGCTTGAGGGTCAGCACCAAAATCAAGGAACAAAGGTCGTAGCATCGGCTCACTGCGCTCGGCCGCCTGCCACAGGCAGGTGTAGAGATAAGGCAGAAGTTGGTACCGCAATTCTATCGCCGCGCGGATGTGGTCCGTCACCTCAGGATACATCCAAGGCTCGTTTACTGTCGCATCATCATTCCATGAGTGAATGGTAAAACGAGGATGGAACACACCATTTTGGACCCAGCGCACAAACAGCTCCGGTTCTGGCCGCGGCCCAGAGAAGCCACCGATGTCATGTCCAATGTTATAAAAGCCAGACATGCTCATGCCGAGGCCCATCCGCTGGTTCCAGCGCAGCGTCTTCCAATCTGTGCGATTGTCTCCGCTCCAAGTCTGGGCATAACGCTGCAATCCCGGGGCGCCTGATCGACTGATTAGGTAGGGCCGCTTCTCCGGTGCATGGGCCTCCTGCGCCTCCATTGATGCGCGCGTCATAAGTATGGGCATTACAGGACGCATTAGCGACATGTCGATTGCCTTACCGAAACCCGCGCATTGAGCGTGTCGGTCCCAGATTTCGTATTCGTTGTTATCGTTCCAGGTTGAGCCTATACCGCGCTGCAACAGCGCCTCGCCGATATTTTGCTTCCACCAATCCACAGTCGCTTGGTTAGTAAAGTCGAGATGCGAGCCTTCGTCGTCCCAAAAGACCGAGCGTTCTGGTCCGCAGTTCGTGTCCGCTTCTGCGCTCGCCTGCACGAACAACCCTGCGTTGGCGACTTCGGCGTAACGCGGATGGTCCTGCAGCAGGCAAGGTTTGATATTGGCAATGAGATGCACCCCCTTATCGGCAAATTTTGCCGCCATAGCCGCAGGGTCGGGCACCTTCTCATCATTCCAGTTGAACACATACCGCTTCGGCCCTATCGAGGTGTAGCCCGACGACATCTGAAAACTGTCACAAGGGATACGATACTCTGCAATCTTAGTTAGAAAACCTTCCAGCTGCGCCTGTGCGTCCGGTGCATCTGTGTAGGACATTGTTGACCCAGAGTACCCAAGGCTCCAACGCGGCGGAAAGGCGGTGCCGCCGGTCAATCGCTCTTGTTGTTTGACCAAGTCGAGCAACTCAGGCGCCCATGTCATATAAAAATCGAGATCGCCATCCTCGGCACGATAGGCGCGATAAGGGGCGTGGTAGTTGTCCAATTCATTGCCGAAATCGAACCAGCAACTAGCCAAGTTATCGTAAAAGATGGACCAACACCCGGCAGTTTGTGTCCGCGTCAGAGTGAAGGGCACGTGCTTGTAGAGTGGGTCAGTGCGCTCAGCATCGTAACCCATCGCATCTAAGTTGCGCATTTCGTAGCGCTGACCAACACGGTTAAGCGGGCCTGTCTTTTCGCCAAGTCCAAAAACCGGTTCTTGCGGGTGTCGGGATAGAAAATGCGCATGGGCATGATCCCGCAGGCCCAAGTGAATGCCTCCGGTTGGGCGATCCTCGGCGAAGGCTTTCCATGCTCCGTTCACCTTGGCCTCCCACACCATCTGTAGCGGTGCCAAAATACGAAGCCGCATTGTCTCAGTCGACAAAACGAGTTCAGTCTCGTTTTGCGAGAGCTGCGGGGGCGGGCAGGAAAAGCCAGAGATGTCTTCGCGCCGACGGCCCTCCCATGGGGCATCCCCGGCAGGCGCCACAGTCCATGTTCGCTCCAAGCGCCACTCTGCGTCTTTTTGCAGAGATACGCGAAACCTGTTTTCCTCCAGTACAGATATATGCAGTAGGTGGCGGCCTTCGACGCGCAAAATCACACCTGTGGTGGTTTCCGCTTCCAAAGCCCAGATTTTAAGACACTTCATTACTGATATCCCAATAGAAGGCGCGGCAGGAAGAGGCTGATGTCAGGCACATAAGTGACCAGCATCAGGAGACCGAACAACACCGCATAAAAGGGCAGAAGTGGGCGGATGACTTTGGCAATAGAAGTGCCCCCGACAGAGCAGCCCACAAACAGGGCTGAACCCACAGGCGGCGTACAGATACCAATGCAGAGGTTTAGCGTCATCACGATGCCAAAATGCACAGGGTCCATACCAAGGCCTTTGACAACTGGCATGAAAATTGGCGTGAAGATTAAGAGCGCAGGTGTCATATCCATAAAGGTCCCGACGACCAGCAGCGCCACGTTGATCGCCAGGAGGATAGCAATCGGGTTATCAGATAGACCCAACAAGAAATCTGAGATCGCAAAAGGGATGCCGCCAAAGGCCATGACACGGCTCATCGCGATGGACGCGCCGATCATCAATAGAACCACTGAAGTAGTGACCGCGCTTTCTATCAATATTGCGGGCAAATCCTTAATCGTGATTTCGCGGTACCAGACCAATGCCAAAACCAGCGTGTAGAGCACTGCTGCGGCCGAGGCCTCGGTTGCCGTGAAGACACCCGAGATGATGCCGCCCATCACGATCACGATCAGGCCCAGAGGCAAGGCTGCATCGCGCGCGGCCACCATGACCTCGCTGAGTGCGGGACGGGGCGCAACAGGATAGCCGCGCCGCTTAGCGATCACACCAGCCACGATCATCAATCCCAGCCCCATCAGGATGCCGGGCAAATATCCAGCTACGAACAACGCGGCTATAGATGTTCCGCCAGTGATCAAGGAGTAAACGATCAACGTTGCTGACGGCGGTATCAACAGGCCTGTCGGACAGGAGGCAATATTGACCGCAGCAGAAAAAGCAGGATCGTAACCCTCTTTCTTTTGCAAAGGAGCCATCACGCCGCCCACTGCCGCAGCAGAGGCCACAGCAGATCCGGAAATAGATCCGAACATCATGTTGGCAATCACGTTGCAATGGGCCAGCGCGCCAGGAAGCCGACCGCCCAGCACTTTGGCGAAGTTGATCAACCGCATGGCGATCCCACCGCGGTTCATGATGTTCCCCGCCAAGATAAAAAATGGAATGGCGAGAAGCGTAAAGCTGTCCAACCCTGACGCCATTTGCTGCGCAACGATAAACAGGGATTGGTCCACTCCCATAAACAACAAGAACGTCGCGGTGGTCGCAAGACCAATAGCAAACGCAATCGGCACACCCAGCGCCATCAGCACGACAAAACTGCCAAAGAGAAGAAAAATAGCTGTCGTCATGTCACGCCGCCTTAATCAAGAGGACCACCGAGCGGCGCCGTCTCGCCAAGCTCGGGCGAAGATGGACCGTCACGCCACAGCTCGAACGCAAAAATGACGCAGTAAAACACGATGATCGCGCCCGCGAAGGGGATCGCGCCATAGACCAACCCCATAGGAAATTGAAGCGCTGGCGTAACTTGACCGGAAGCCATAGTCTTGAGGACAAGCTGGCTACCACCCCGGATCATGACAGAGGTTGCAAAGCCAAAAATGGCAAATAGGACGAATATCTCGCTTATGATCCGAGCCCGCCCCGACAGTTTCTGGGTTAGAAGATCAATTGCTAAGTGTCGGCGCAAACCTAATGTGTAGGCCCCTCCAACCAAAGCCAACCACATAAAGAGAAACCGCGCCAATTCATCGGTTACCGTACTAGGCGTACCTAATACGTAACGACTGATGACCTGCCAGCTCACGCAGGCCACGAGCACCACAAAGATCGTCGTAATGACCAGTTTGAGGAGCATGTCGACCCACGCCCTCATGAATGACCCTTACCACAATGGCGGATTTGTTCACTCCGATTCATAGGCTCCTCCCTCTCTCCGGTCCTTCACTCTTGCCGAAGACCCTCGCTCAGGCCAACTAATTGGTCAACCAATTTGTGAAATAAATGTCATTTGGCGCAAATGTCACAACCAATACTCAAGTTTTGGTTGACTGATTGCTGACTTTAAGGAAGCTTTCTGCATTATTGGTTGACCAATATAACCGGTCAGACCGAAACACTTGGGAGGAGAGACCATGACCAAGACGTTTACCACCGCACTGTCTGCGCTGGCACTGACCGCGTCGGTTGGCGCGACAGGCGCAACCACCTTGAAACTTAACCACAATAACCCGCCAGATCATCCGGTCCACATCTCAATGCAGATTATGGCAGACCGTGTGGCAGAGCTGACCGACGGCGAAATCAAGATCCAAATCTTCCCCAATGCCCAGCTCGGCACTCAACGGGAATCGATGGAACTGGTCCAAAACTGCGCTTTGGAGATGGCACGCTCCAATGCGTCCGAACTCGAAGCATTCGAGGAAAGCTATTCGGCGCTCAATCTGCCTTACATCTTCTCGTCCGAAGAGCATTTCAACACGGTGATCACCGGCGACATCGGCCAGGATATCCTGAATTCTTCTGTCGATCAGGGTTTTCGCGGGGTCGCGTTCTATACCGAGGGTGCGCGTTCCTTTTATGCGCAAAAGCCGATCATGTCCCCGGCAGACTTGCAGGGCGTAAAAGTGCGTGTTCAGCCAAGCCCCTCTGCCATTCGCATGGTCGAACTTTTGGGCGGCAACCCGACACCGATTTCCTGGGGTGAGCTTTATAGCGCGCTGCAGCAGGGCGTTGTGGATGCGGCAGAAAACAACCCAACCGCACTGACCACCGCACGCCATGGCGAAGTAGTCAGCGATTTTTCCTTGGATGAGCACACTATGATCCCCTCGGTTGTTGTGATCTCCAACTGCGCATGGGACGGTATGACTGCCGAACAGCAAAAGGCCCTGCAAACTGCTGCACTCGACTCCATGGCCGCGCACCGCAAGGCGTGGAACGCAGCCTCCGACGCGGCGATTGAGGAAGCGAAAACCACGCTGAACGTCAATGTCCACATGGTCGACAAAGCGCCTTTCGCTGAGGCTGTCTTGCCAATGCATGAGGAAGTGGCGGCGAAATCCGAGCACCTTGCCGATCTGATCGATCGCATCAAAGCAGCCCAATAAGCGACAGGCACAGGCATCATGCTCGAACGTTCCGAACTCGCAGATAACGCGCTGCAAGCTTTGCATGACGAGGATTACGACCGTCCTTTCAATACGCAAAACCTCAACGCCGATACGCTGATATTCACCCGAGGCCGCCAAGGGCAGTCTTTGGATGGGGATTGGAACTTCTGCGTCGACCTTCTGGACACCGGACTGCGGCAAAAATGGTTCGCCATGACGCCAGAAACTCCAGCGGATCGAGTCGAACCTTGGGATTATGACCCCTACATGGGCGACACGGTGCCTGTGCCCTCCTGCTGGCAGATGCAAAAAGAGAAGTGGTACTTTTTTGAGGGCTCTGCCTGGTATACGCGTCCGTTGACGCACACCCCGACACCGGAGCGGCGGCAGGTGCTACGCATCGGTGCTGCGCAATATGATTGTAAAGTATTTTTAAATGGCGCGTTTCTCGGTAACCACTACGGGGGCTCAACACCATTCTGCGTGGAATTGACCGAGGCCCTGAAGCCGGGACAAAATTGGCTGATGCTCTGCGTCAACAACACCCGCACGCTGGACCGTGTTCCGATGCGGAACACCGATTGGTTCAACTATGGCGGCGTCTACCGAGAGGTAACGCTGTATGATCTCCCGTCCGTTGTGATCCGCGATCTGTTTGTTCGCCTTGAGGGGAATGCAATCCGCGTATCGGCTGAGGTCGATGGCGAGTGCGCGTCAGCTCAGCTTTTGATTCCCGAGTTGGGTATCGATGTGGAGTTGCCCTTGATCGCAGGAAAAGGTGATTTGACTCTTCCCGCCTCACCCGAATTGTGGTCGCCGGACAACCCTAAGCTCTATGACGTTTCTCTGACTGCAGGTGAGGATCAGGTACGCGACCGGGTCGGGTTTCGCAGCATCTCTCGCGAGGGAACCGAAATCCTGTTGAACGGAACACCCCTCTTCCTGAGAGGCATTTCCGTGCATGAAGACGATGCAACGCAAGGAAAGGTCACCAGCGAGACCGACATCCGCCGCCGGTTTGCTCACGCCAAAGAACTGGGATGTAACTTCCTGCGCCTTGCCCATTACCCACATCACGAAAGAGCATCCGAAATTGCTGATGAAATGGGTTTGATGCTCTGGGAGGAGGTTCCGGTCTATTGGGCGATCGACTTTGCCAACCCCGCAACTCGGCGGGATGCTGAGAACCAGTTGCGCGAACTCATTCGCCGCGATCGAAACCGCGCTAGCGTGATCATCTGGTCGGTGGGCAACGAAAATCCTGACACCGATGCACGGCTTGATTTCATGCGCGGACTCGCAGATCTGGCCAAGACCGAGGACCCAACCCGCCTGACATCTGCCGCCTGTCTGGTGAACCATACAAAGCTAAAGATTGAAGACCGGCTTGCCGAATATATCGATATCATTGGCTTGAACGAATATTATGGCTGGTACGAAGAGAACTTTGACGAACTAAATGAGATTGGACGCAATTCTGCGCCTGACCGCCCGGTGGTCATCTCTGAAACCGGCGCGGACGGCGACAGCACTGAACAGGGGCCAGAACGCGGACTGTTCAGTCTCGCCTATCAGGATGAGGTCTATGCCAAACAGATCGCTACACTTCGCACGCTGGACTATGTGAAAGGCATGTCGCCTTGGATCCTCTATGATTTTCGAGTGGAACGACGACAGGGAATCTTTCAGCGCGGCTGGAACCGCAAGGGACTGATCGCAGGTGATAAGGCGACCAAAAAACCTGCATTCCATCGGTTGGCCGCCTATTATGCCGAACGCGCGGCAGTTGAGCACCAACCACCATTCGCTCCCGAGGAGACAGCATGACCCAATACCGGCGCTATCAGGACGTGGCACAGGCCTTGCGGGGTGTGATCCGGGAAGAAGGGTTTGCCGTCGGCGATCGCCTGCCCCCGGAACGGCAGCTCTCAGAACGGCTTTCAGTGTCGCGATCGTTGGTACGTGAGGCATTGATCATGCTGGAAATTGATGGGCTGGTCGAGGTTCGCAAGGGCTCTGGCATCTATCTGGCCACACCCTCTGCAACAAAGGCCCCGCCGGAGCGTGACGATATCGGCCCATTTGAATTGCTACAGGCACGTCAGCTTCTAGAAAGCTCCATTGCCGCCTTTGCCGCCGAGATGGTCACGAAGAACGACATCACACGGATGCGCGAAGCGCTGGAAATGGAGCGCGCCGATATTGAGGCCGGCAGCACGGATCACTCCGGCGACGAGCTTTTTCACCGGCTGATTGCTGAGGCAACACAGAATTCGGTACTGGTGGACATGGTCGATGAGTTATGGCGCAAACGGGACCAGAGCCCGATGTGGGCCAAATTGCACGACCGTATCTTTGATGCGGGGTATCGCCAGAACTGGCTTGACGACCACCAACAGATTTTGACCGCTTTGCGCACCAAAGATCGTGACGGTGCGCGCGCTGCCATGTGGCAACACCTTGCCCATGTTCGAGAAACGTTGATGGAACTGTCTGATGTCGATGACCCAGCCTTTGATGGGTACCTCTTTCAATCTATTTCCGCGCCAACCTGAGGTCGGAGACAGCCAAAACGCCTTCGACAAGTCGGCGTTCCCTAATGATAAGAACACGAGGATCGCATGATCGAAACCTGGCGCTGGTTCGGCCCGAATGACCCCGTAACACTGACCGACATTCGTCAGGCCGGGGCTACTGGCGTTGTAACGGCACTGCACTCTCTCCCCAATGGTACCGTATGGCCAGTCGAGGAGATTGTCGCACGCCGTGACATGATCACCGCTGCCGGCCTCAACTGGGATGTAGTCGAAAGCGTGCCCGTTCACGAAGACATCAAACGCGCAGCACCAGGGTGGGAAGAAAAGGCGGACGCGTGGGCACAATCTATACGCAACCTCGCAGCCTGTGGCATTAAAACTGTGTGCTATAATTTCATGCCGCTGTTGGATTGGACCCGAACAGACCTGACGCACCCCCTTTCTGATGGTGCGCTGTGCCTACGGTACGACGCAGTGGATGCGGCAGTGTTTGATATTCATATCCTCACCCGGGTCGGCGCTGATGCAGAACATAGGCCGGAGATCGTACAACGCGCAACTGAGCGCTTTACCAAGATGACAGAAACGGAATGCGAGGCACTAACGCAGACCATCCTCGCCGGACTACCCGGGGCTGAAGAGAGCTTTGACATCAATAGCTTCCGATCACATCTTGCTCTTTACAACGATATTGATGCGACCAGACTGCGGGCTAACCTGGCCGCCTTCCTTCAACGTGTAGTGCCTGTGGCGGAAGAGGTGGGCGTCAGGTTGGGGATCCATCCAGACGACCCCCCCTTCCCCATTTTTGGCCTACCACGTGTAGTTTCTACCGCGGAGGATTTGGACCACATCATCCAGGTTTACGAAAGCCCCTCAAACGGCCTGACGTTTTGTACCGGATCGCTGGGCGTGCGTGCGGACAATAATCTACCGGCCATGCTGACGCGCTTCGGGAAGCATGTAAATTTTCTCCACCTGCGCGCCACACAGCGCGAGGAGGATGGTATCAGTTTTCACGAAGCCCCTCATCTGCTCGGCAACGTCGATATGGTCGCAGTATGTAAGGCCGCGCTGGCCGCAGAGGCCGTAGGGGATCGCGAGCTACCATTCCGGCCAGACCACGGCCATATGCTCGCCCATGATCAACGCGTCAGTAGTACTCCGGGCTATCCCTACATTGGGCGCTTGCGTGGCCTGGCAGAATTGAGGGGAGTACTCCACACGCTAGCTTGGCTACAAAAAGACGACTGATCAAGCCCAACATACGCTTAAGAAACCTACCAATCCGACACCGGGTTAAGGGCGGTTTGCCGAGGCCCCGTCCTCTAGTGTAAACCTCTCGCATGTGGCGGCGACGGAGTTGCGCAGGACCTCTAAGGCCTCGCCGTCACGTCCCGGAAGATAGTATGGCTATTGCTCCGGCTTGACTGTGTAACAGGCCTTCATCGCCTGCAAGAGCGACCTGCCGCTCAAGGCCGATTGAAAGAGTTGCTCGTTGTAGAACCAAACATATCGGTGCAGCGCGGCCTCCAGCTCTTCACCTGATCGGATGTGATGGCTTTAAAGCGCCTCCTCTATCCGCACGTTGAGCGTTCGACCATGCTGTTTGTCTGGAGCGATTTTGGCGGGGTCAGGCGGTGCTCGATGTCTAGGTCGGCACAGAGCTTATCCCATAGTGCATTCTTCTGATGGTCACAGATCAGCAGGCCACCACACTGGCACTGAACATCTAGTCCTTTCATGAATGTCGCGATTGGGCTAACTGCTGTCATCGACTTCGGTGCCAACCCACCCCAATATGCAAAATCGGTCGCCGCAGTGCCGCATGGCAGCTTCGAGCCCTTAGCTGGCGTCGCAGCCTGGCTTGGCGTTTCCAGGTGCATTTGGCTGCTTCCAGCCCAACCACGACATTCATGCAAAGCGCAGCGAAGGGGTCGCTGCGAGCGCGAAAGGCTTCTCGAAAGCGGACCTTCAAATCTGCTCAGTAGAGCCAGGCGATGCTACACCCTGAACTGATGTCAGCAAATGTCGCTAACTGCCCTTCATCGCGCCTGCAGCCGTCATATGCCTTCTATCGTCGGCCCAGCGGACGAAGTTGCTGTTTGGGTGATGTTTAGTTTTGAAAGTGCAATTCTCCCCAGATCAACGCGACATGGCCCGCGGTAACCTGTGTCACCAGTGCTGTGAATTGGCATTGCAACAAAAATTCACCCTTGGATAAGTCTTGCTCAACAATCTCAAATTCGTGGCAACGAGCCGGGTCGTATTGCATTGCAATTTCTTTCGCCTGCTCATGCGAATTGTACAAAGGCAAAAGTCGCTTCAACTCGTCAATGGCATCTTCAAGGCAAGACTTATGGTCAGTTATATCCATACAACCGCCGAGAGCGACTTCATAGCAGGAGATCGCACGTTTGAAATCTGGTTCACTTTGAGCGACGCAATCGCTGGTGCTGGCGCTTTCCAGCACTCCAGTCCATGTGACAGGCTCAGAGCTTTGCGCGAATGACGCGGACCCGATGACGCCCAACGAGACGGCTAAAATTGATCTGCGCAGCATACTGCTCCTTAATAATAGATAGAACGAAACGCTAGCAGCTCCCCCCTGATGTTCAATTGTTTGTAGGGCCAATCGAAACGGCAGCAATGGGCTCGAAGCCCACATGCGGCGTCGCGGGGGGAAGGTTGCAGCGAATCTGTACCACATTCAAGGTGCCAGATGACGCCAGCAGCCCAAACACGACATTCGTTCTGCAGCTGTATCTGATTGCCCTGCCCACTGGCAGGGCGGAGAGCAAAAGTTCGCCGCGCCAGTAAGGCAGGCCGGTGGGGACACAAGGAGCGGACGTCCGCGAAACTGCGAAATCCGAGAGTCTCTCAGCAACGGCGCAAGGCGGCTACACGCCCAGAATGGACCTATTTGCAATCTTTCGGGTCTTGAAGCTGTAAATGCCATCGACGGCATCAATGCCTTTTCGATGCGGGTTGGCGCGCTCGACGAGCACCAACTCGCGTTCATCTCGGAGATCCTCGAGGACGAGAACCGCAGACTGGACGCGACGGCCATGCTGACGGTCATGCCGAACTTCGGTTTGTCGGTGTCCTCGATCTTGGGTGAAGACACCCGCTGATTGGGGCTTGTGCCTGCGATCCGGTCGGCGGACTGCAGGTTCTTTGCGCGCTTTAGTTCTTGCTTTACCATCCGGGCCTTATCGGTCGGCATGACCGGGTTCAACTTGCCTGTT
>NC_008043.1:0-175000 GCF_000014065.1 Ruegeria sp. TM1040
ATCTCATGAAACTGAGCCACACTCTTGGCGCAACTTTTGCGGCGTTGACCTTCGCCACCAGCACATTTGCGGCAGATCAATCCATTATCGTGCAATCCACCACATCGACTGCCAACTCCGGACTTTATGACCACTTGCTGCCGCTGTTTGAGGACAAGACCGGCATTCAGGTCAATGTGGTTGCCGTTGGCACCGGGCAAGCGATCAAGAATGCGCAGAACTGCGACGGGGACGTGCTCTTGGTGCATGCCAAAGCTGCCGAGGAGAAATTCGTCGAAGCCGGATTTGGCACCGCACGTACCGATCTGATGTATAATGATTTTGTGATCGTCGGCCCCGAGGCTGATCCTGCCGGCGTGGCGGGCCAGAGCGACGTACAAGCCGCCTTGTCCAAAATCTCTGATGCAGGGGCGCTTTTTGCCTCTCGCGGCGATGACTCCGGCACCCACAAGAAAGAAGTGTCCCTCTGGGCGGATGCGGGTTTGGACCCGACTTCGGCTTCGGGCGAATGGTACCGCGAGACCGGCTCCGGCATGGGCGCGACCCTCAACGCGGGCATTGGCATGGGCGCATATGTGATGACCGATCGCGCCACCTGGATCAGCTTTGGCAACAAACAGGATTACACCATCAAGGTCGAAGGGGACGATGATCTCTTTAACCAATATGGCGTGATCCCGGTCAACCCGGCCCAATGTCCCTCCGTCAATGTCGAGCCGGCTCAGACCTTTGCCGCGTGGCTGGTTTCCGAAGAAGGACAGGATGCCATCGCCGCCTATGAGGTCAGCGATCAGCAACTGTTCTTCCCCAACGCACCAAAGAACTGATAGGGTCACTGGGGTGCGGCCTGTGATTTGGCCGCCCCCCAAGCTGACTGCGACATGACTGATCTCGACCTGCCAGACCACGAATATCTCACTGTCCCTGAACTGGCGGAGTTGCTGCGCCTGAAAGAGCGCAAGATTTATGATCTTGCCGCCTCCGGAGAGGTCCCCTGTTCGCGCGCGACAGGGAAATTGCTGTTTCCGGCCAATGAGATCCGGGAGTGGATCGCGCGGGCCAAATCCGGCGGCGAGCCAGCCCCGGTACACCGCCCGCAGATTCTGCTCGGCAGCCATGATCCGCTGCTAGATTGGGCCATCCGGCAGTCGCAATCTGGATTGGCCAGCTATGTCGACGGATCCATGGATGGGCTCGAGCGGTTCTTGCAAGGCGAAGGGATAGCAGCCGGCCTGCATTTGCGCGACGAAAAATCCGGCCAATGGAACGTGCCGATCGTGGCCCGTATGGCCACACGGCAGAATGCGGTGCTGATCCATTTTGCCAGCCGCAAACGTGGTCTTGTCTATCGCGATCCGGACCTTGACCTTGCCTCTCTGAACGAGATTTCCAACCTGAGATTTGCACCGCGCCAACCCGGTTCCGGCACGGATCAGCTGTTTCGAGATCTCGCTGCTGAAGCGCGCCTTGACCTTAAGAAAGTGGATCTTGTCGATGTGGCGCGCTCCGAAGATGAGGCCGTGGAGAGCGTGCGCCGTGGTCTTGCGGATGTCACCTTTGGTCTCGAGGCCGTCGCCAAAAGCTACGGGCTAAAGTTCACCCCACTCATCGATGAGGAGTTTGCGCTTCTGGTGGATCGAAAAGCGTGGTTTGAGCCCGCTTTCCAATGTTTTTTGACCTTTTGCCAGACTGACGCCCTTGCGCAGCGCGCCGCCGGCATGGGTGGCTACAATGTCAGCGCCCTCGGCCGCGTGCGCTGGAACGCTTGATCCCGCCCAGTCGGATCAGGACCGCCAGTTCAACAGTCGCCGCTCAATCATGCCAATCGTACCCGATGTCAGCACCCCCAAGAGCGACAGGATCACGACGCCCGCAAACAGACGTTCCAGATCATAGAGCGAACCCGCCTCGAGGATATAGGCCCCGATCCCGTATTGCGCGCCCAGCATCTCGGCCGCAACCAAGAGGATAATCGCAATCGCAAGGCTGATGCGCAGACCGGAGAGAATGCCAGGCATCGCACCAGGCAGCACGATCTTGCGCACGATCGAGAGCCACGACAGGCCGAAACTCTGCCCCATGCGGATCAGCGAGCGGTCCACATTGTCCACCGCGCCGTAGGTGGCAACCACCGTCGGGGTGAAGGTGCCAAAGGCGATCAGCGCGTATTTTGAGCCCTCATCAATCCCGAACCAGATCACAAAGAGCGGCAGCAGGGCGATTTTCGGGATCGGGAAAATTGCCGCCATAAGCGGCACCAAACCGGCCCGAATGTAGGAAAACAAGCCGATCAGAACTCCGACACCGACGCCGACGCTGGCGCCAAGGGCTGCGCCGACGGCCAGTCTCGTCAACGAGGGGATCATGTGTTGAAAGAACAGGCCCGACTGCCAGAGCTCGACAAGGGTCGCAAAGACATCCGAAGGTTTGGGCAGGGTGAGCGCGGAAATAAACCCGCTGCGTGTGCCCCATTCGACCAGCGCGATCAGCACCACAAAAACGGCCAGCCCGACCCAACGGCGATTGCGCGGTGCAAAGCCGCCGCCCCGGAACCGGACCTCGAGCGGTTGCCGAGAAAGAGAGGTGTCAGACATCCAAAAGCTCCTCATCCGCCGCACGGGCTTCGTCTCGCATCAGGGTCCAGAGATGCTTCTGGATCTGCTCCAGATCCACATCCGCATAGCCGCGCTCCGAGAGTGGTTTTTCGATCTCGACCACCTCGCGGATTTGTCCGGGGCGGCGGGACAGAACCACAATTTTATGCCCCAGTCGCACAGCTTCGGCGAGGTTGTGGGTGACATAGACGGCCGTGAACGGCTGGCGTTCCCAAAGCGCAATGAGATCATCCATCAAGAGTTCTCGCGTCTGGCTATCAAGCGCCGAGAGCGGCTCGTCCATCAGCATGACGGCAGGTTTCACCGCAAGGGCGCGTGCAATGGCAACCCGTTGCTTCATGCCGCCCGAGAGTTGCTTGGGAAGGGCATTTGCAAAATCCGTGAGCTTGGTCCGCGCCAGCACATCTGCGATGATCTCTTCGGCCCGCGCGCCCCGAATGCCATGGTCTTCGAGCACCAGCGAAATATTCCCGCGTACGCTGCGCCACGGCAGCAGGGCAAAATCCTGAAACACATAGGTCAGCGGGTTGAGACACCCTTCGGGCGGTGTACCCAGTTGCAAAACCCGACCGGAGCTGGGCCGTTCAAGACCGCCCAAAAAACGCAGGAGTGTGGACTTGCCACAACCCGACGGGCCCACGAGGCAGACGATCTGCCCTGAGGCCACGTCCAGTGAAATGTCCCGCAGGACTTCGGTCTCGCCATAAAAATGGCTGATCCCGTCCAGTCGAATATCCATGAGAATATGCCCTGTGCAGGGAGCGACGATGCCGTCGCTCCCGATAGTTCTCGTTTAGGCGCCGATCACATCGACGTAGCTGGTATCGAGGAAGGTCTCGAGCGTGATCCCGGCATCGACAAGGCCCTCCGACTGCATCCAGGCCAGCTGATCAGACACCGAGGCCACATTGATCGCAGCATCTTTGTTGAGACGCATGGACCCATTGATGATCGACGGCGCTGCTTTTTCGCGCGGGCGGTCGGTGTAGACATATTTGTGGATCAGATCGACCATCTCGTTGATGGCGTCCTCACCGTTTTGCTTGTCGACCATGGTGGCGTTGTAATCCGACACCCCCATGCCAAAGCCCTTGAGGAAGCTCTCTGTCAGACCGCGTTCCTTGCTCGCGTTCTGCGCAGAGGTAAAGACAGTTGTGACCTGGTAATTCGGCAGATAGTCCGCGACATTGCCGATGATATGCACCGCGCCCGAGCCTGCGAGCGGCTTTGCGATATGGGGTACGATGGACCAGGCATCAATCTGACCCGATTTCAGCGCGCCAATAATCGCGCCAACCTTTTGCAGTGGCACAAACTGCGGCGTCCCGCCTTCAGCGCCAGCGATCTTGGAGCCCATGTAGTGAAAGGACGATCCCGCAGTGGTCATCCCGTAGCGTTTGCCATCCAGAGCCGCGACCGACGTGAGCCCCGCTTGATAGGCTGCATCAGAGGCAAGGATCTTCTGCCCGTCGATGCCGGGTTCCTCGGATAGCGCGCCGCCAATCACCTTGACCGCGCCTTTGTCTGCAAGGCTCAAGAGGCCGCCGGAAATCGCGGTAACGCCGAAATCTACGTCACCGGAGGCGATGGCAACGGCCATGGGCTGTGCGGCTTGAAAGAACTTGAGCTCGACATCGAGGCCCGCCTCTTTGAAATATCCCCGCTCCAGCGCGATAAAGCTGCCAGAATGGCTCGTGAGGCTCAGCGCGCCCACCACCGGTTTTTTGCCAGAAGCAAGCGCCGGAGCGGCGAGGCCTGATGCAGCGGCGGCGCCCATTAGCGCCAATGTCTGTCGTCTGTTGAATGTCATGGTCTTGTCCTCCCAATGGTCTTTGATTGACGGTGCGGCCCCCTGCTGGATCTCTCAGCCGCTCAAATCCGCCTGTGTGTCTTCCTCAAGCAGCCGCAGCGCGCGTTTGGTGTCACGCTCCATCACGGCCGCTTTCAAGGCCTCTTGCCGGTCCCGGCGCGCGTCAAAGTCGATCCGCCCTTCCCGCAGCCGCGCCAAACGGAACCGGCGGGATTGGTCATAAAACCGCCCGGTCATCTCGATCAGCCTCGGAGAGCCGCACGCCGATACCAACGCCATGATGTAGCCCCGACAAGCTTCGTCCCAGCCAAGAGCGGTCGCGTCATCCGGAGCCTGGTTGAGCTGGTTTTCTGCGCGCATCATCTGATGGTGGGCCGCTACGATCTGTGCTTCCCAATCGACGCCGCCATGCGCGATCGCGCGCTCCAGCGCCAATTTTTCCACCTCAAGCCGCATCATCAGGATATCGGCGAGATCGTCTTCGGTTGCAGAGGTGACGCGGAAACCGCGTTGGTTGGTGGCCTCCACCATCCCCTCTGCCACCAGCATCCGAAGCGTTTCGCGCATGGAGTGGTTGGAGCCACCATAGCGTTGCCGCAGGGCTTCAATCTTCAGTTTCTCATCCGGGCGCAGCACGCCAAAAGAAATGTCGCGCCGGATCGCCGAAGCGAGCATGGCAACAACCGTTTCATTGTCGGAAGAGCGGCGAGAAAACAGCATTTCATCCCTGGAAATTGAAAATGTTGGATATTTAGGACTCTGTGACATCAAACTGTCAACCCATCCGCCACCGATCTGCATCACCCCTGTGACGATTGTGGCAGAAGAGATGCCGCTACGCCTGTTTTGCATTTCCGTCTTCGCGAGGAACATTTTTCTCTCTCAGACGTCTTAACCGACAGGGCGGACTTGAGTGTGTTCGCGCCATTGAAGTCGCGCCAACCCGGAGTTACCTGCGCCCCAAGTTACTGGAGCATACCCATGAAGAAACAGATTGCGATCACCGCGCTCACCCTCGCCGCGACCTTTGGCACAGCGCAGGCAGAGACGATCAACGTCGGCATGTCCGGCGGTTATTTCCCCTTCACCTTCGTCAAACTGGACGAATTGCAGGGCTTCGAAGTTGACGTCATCAATGCCATTGCCGCCGAAACGGGTGATGAGGTGAACTTTGTCACCATGTCCTTTTCCGGTCTGATCGGCGCGCTCGAGTCGGGCCGCATCGACACCATCGCCAACCAGATCACCATCACACCCGAGCGCGAAGCAAAATTCGCCTTCTCGCAACCCTACGTCTTTGACGGCGCGCAGGTGGTGGTGAAGCGAGGCAATGAAGACAGCATCACCGGACCTTCTGATCTCAGCGGCAAATCCGTTGCGGTCAACCTCGGCTCGAACTTTGAGGAGCTGCTGAACGAACTGCCCAATGCGTCTGAGATTGATATTCGCACCTATGAGAGCAACATCGCTCAGGATACCGCGCTGGGGCGCGTCGATGCGTTTGTGATGGACCGGGTGTCCTCGGCACAACTCATCGCAGAAAGCCCCCTGCCCCTCGCCTTGGCTGGCGCGCCCTTCAGCGAAATCCGCAACGCCATGCCGTTCCGAACGAACGCCGAAGGCATCGCTCTGCGCGATAAATTTGATGCGGCGCTGACGACGCTGAAAGAGGACGGAACCCTGTCGGAGATCTCCCACAAGTGGTTCGGCACCGACATCACCGTCGCGGAGTAAACCAGTGCAGGGTCTAAATCTGGAATACATGTGGGATCTGGTGCCGATCCTTTTGGGCTATGTGCCGCTAACGCTGTTCATGGCAGTGATCGGTATGGCCTGCGCGCTCGTGCTGGCCTCCATTCTGGCAGTCGAGCGCGTGTTTCAGATCCCGGTTCTGGACGCCTTCGTACGCCTCTTCATCAGCTTCTTTCGCGGCACGCCGCTTCTGGTACAGTTGTTCCTGTTCTATTACGGCTTGCCGCAGGTGCTGGGGTTCCTCGGTTCCATTGACGGCGTTACGGCGACGATCATGGGGCTGACGCTGCATTTCTCGGCCTATATGGCCGAGAGCATCCGTGCCGCAATCCTTGGTGTTGACCGGAGTCAGTGGGAGGCCGCCCAGGCCGTCGGGATGACGCAGGGGCAGATGATGCGACAGATCATCCTGCCCCAGGCCGCCCGCGTCGCAGCGCCGACCCTGGTCAACTACTTCATTGACATGATCAAAGGCACCTCTCTCGCCTTTACGCTAGGCGTCACAGAGCTGATGGGGGCAACCCAGAAAGAAGCCGCCGGGAGCTTTCTCTACTTTGAAGCCTTCTTGGTGGCCGCCGCGATCTATTGGATCCTTGTCGAGGCACTGTCCTTTGGCCAGCGTCACCTGGAAACCTACCTCAACAAGGCGCATGCGAGATGAGCAACACCAAAGGCATCAGTATTTCGGGGCTCAGTAAATCCTTCGGCGAGAGCACGGTGCTGCGAGATATCTCGCTTGAGATCCAGCCGGGGGAGCGGGTGGTCATCATCGGCCCTTCGGGCACCGGGAAATCCACCCTGCTCAGATGTTTGAACTTTCTGGACCGGCCCGATCGAGGGGTGATCCGGGTCGGGGACCTCAGTGTCGACGCCGCCAACGCCAGCCGCGCAGAAATCCTCGCGCTGCGCAGGCGGACATCCTTCGTGTTCCAGAACTACGCGCTGTTTGCCAACAAAACCGCGCTGCAAAACATCACGCAGGCACTAATCACCGTAAAGGGCATGCCCAAGTCCGCAGCCGACGCACGCGCCCGCACCATTTTGCAGGACACGGGGCTTTTGGACAAAGCTGATGCCTATCCTGCGGCGCTTTCGGGCGGGCAGCAGCAGCGTGTCGGGATTGGACGCGCGATGGCGCTTGATGCGGATCTGATGCTCTTTGACGAGCCGACTTCGGCGCTGGACCCGGAATGGGTTGGCGAGGTGCTGGACCTGATGCGGCGCGTGGCAGAGCAGGGCCAGACCATGCTGATCGTAACCCATGAGATGCAATTCGCCCGCGAGATTGCGGATCGGATCATTTTCATGAGCGGCGGCGATGTAATTGAGCAAGGCCCCCCGGATCAAATCCTGAGCGACCCGCAAGACCCGCGCACCCGCGCCTTTTTGCGCCGCGTGCAGTGATCCACGGTTCGGCAAAGCAGAGCGCTCGCCCGAACCAACTTCGGCGACGGCCTCAACGCGGTCTTGCCTGATCCAATTGGCAAGACCGCCCCGAAACGCATTTTTCCCTTCGCAAGGGTCCACTGAATAAAGACATTTTTATGCGTCTCTTCAGGAATGAAATAGAAACGAGCAATTCAACATCAGTTTTTAATTATTGTGCACCGAGACACTGCGCACGCTGAAATTGGTCTGCGCGCGGCCGACATTACCCTGCTGAGGCTCTAAGTTCAACCTTTTCAACACCTTGTGCCCAATGCGCCAGCGGGCTCTTTGTGCGCGGCGGATGTATATGATTTTATAAAAATTTCCATCATCCATCCCCACAGCGCGATTAACGAAAAATTTCTGCACAGGTCTTAATCAGCCTTTTGTGTCTTCTGGCGAATACTACGCAGGCACGCGTTTTGACCAGATCCTTGCGAAGGCCCTTGCATATGACCCGCATCAACCGTCCGGCTGCTGACGCCGAAGAATTCTTGCTCCACTCTGAGGTTGAGAATGAGCACGATTGGCGTGCGCTCCCCGAGACATTCGATGTTGATGACTTTGCCCCTTGGGAAGAGGAGTGGGATCTCGAAGAGGAGGAAGAGGAAGAAGAAGACCCAGAGCACATTGACAACTCTCAGTTCTTCCAAACCGATGGGTCCGGCAACGAGGGCCTTATTGACAACCTGTTGAAACTCACTGGCAGGGACAACGCCGCAGCCAATGCCAATGGCAACGCAAACGGGCTGTTCAAATTGGTGCTGGGCGGCGATGGTGACGACAGCCTGACCGGATCCCGGGACGATGACGTCGTGATGGGCGGGCGTGGTCACGACAGCGTCGAGGGCGGCGAGGGCAACGATACGCTCATGGGCGATGAGGACGGCCAGACCGGTTCGGACGCGACGCCGCTCGTGCTCAACATCAACAATCTCGTCAGCCAGTCCTATTACGATGGCGCATCTGCCGGGATCGGAGATACCGCAGTTTACCGTGATGTGGCCTTTCTTGAGGATGGGACCGCAGTCTGGGGACGCCTTGTTCTGGTGAACGCAAGCGACCCGAACATGACCATCGACCTGTCGGGCGACCGTGGGGCTGAAATCTCCATCACCGGCAACGGCTATGGGGACACCGCCGAGTTCCGGCTCGAGTTTTTTGATCCCACGACCGGCGAGCCGGTCAACATCAACTCCACCGCGACTTTCAACGACCTCGATCAGAACTACTACAACTATGATGTCGAGGCCGTTTCGCTGGATACGGATGAATACACCGCCTTTGGCACCTCGGATGGTACCTCGCTCAATGTAACAAATCAGGATGGCAGCGTGCGCGCGGCCGGGACCGAGGCGAACAACCCGGATGACCAGGACGCCTGGTTCTCTGCCGAATTCGAAGGCCGGGATTTTATTACCTTCACCCTGGAAGCGCGCAGCACGATCTCCGGGTTCACACTCTCGGGCGACCTCATCGAAGATGGAGTCTACGTCCCGATCGAGCAAGGCAACGATACGCTGCTGGGCGGGCTTGGGTCGGATGTCATCATGGGCCAGGGCGGCAATGACTCGCTTGACGGTGGCGACGGCGACGACAGCATCGACGGTGGCGAAGGCGATGACGTCATGTTCGGTGGCACCGGCTCGGATGTGCTTATTGGCGGGCTTGGTGGTGACACGATCTCTGGCGGCGACGGCGACGACCTCATCGATGGTGGCGAGGGCGACGATTTCCTTTCGACCGGCCTTGGCAACGATACGCTGCTCGGTGGCGAGGGCAATGATACACTCCACAACTCGGCTGGGGACGACAGCCTTGTTGGCGGCGTCGGCGACGACAGCATTGTAGCCACCGAAGGCAACGACACCCTTGAGGGGGGCGACGGCAATGATACGCTCTACGCAGGGGTCGACAACGACAGCCTCGATGGTGGCCTCGGAAATGACAGCATGTTTGGCGAAGCCGGCAGCGACATCATGTTCGGCGGCGGCGGCATGGACTACATGGAGGGCGGCATCGGAAATGACACCATCGATGGTGGCGACGATGACGACACGATCCTTGGTGGTGATGGCGACGATCTGATCTACGGCGGCGCGGGCAACGACAGCCTGACCACCGGTGCGGGCAATGACACGCTCTTTGGCGGCGAAGGCGACGATACGCTGCGCAACTCGGTTGGTGATGACAGCCTGTCCGGTGGCACCGGCAACGACAGCATTGTTGCGACCGATGGCAATGACACGCTTGATGGCGGCAGCGGCAATGACACCATGTATGGAGGCAACGACAACGACCTCCTGATCGGTGGCACCGGTGCGGACCTCATGTACGGCGAGGCAGATGCCGATACCTTCCGGATCGAAGATAATTTTGGCAACGACACCATCGTCGGTGGCGAGGCCGGGAACGATCAGGACGTTGTCGATCTGTCTTATATGACCGGCCCGGTCACGGTGACCTACACCGGCCCCGAAGCCGGAACGATCACCGACGGCACCGACACGATCCAGTTTTCCGAGATCGAAGAGCTCATCCTCACCGATCAGGACGACGTCGTTGATGCCCGAAACGATACCGCCGGTGTTCAGATTAATGCGGGATCAGGCAACGACAGCCTCACTGGCGGCAGTGGGGACGACGTGTTTACCGGCGGCGCCGGGGATGACCTGATCTCGCTGACTGCCTCGGGCGGGGTCGACCAGATCACCGACTTTGACATCAATGACACCGATGTTGATGGCTTTTACAACGACCAGCTGGATGTCTCTGGCCTGACGGGTGGGTCCGGCGATGGCGGGGCCGTACGCACCATCGACGTCACCACAAGCGACGATGGCTTTGGCAATGCACTTCTGACGTTCCCGGGTGGCGAACAGCTTGTTTTGCAGGGCGTCACACCGGCACAGATGACCACCCACGATCAGCTGTTTGCCGCTGGTATCCCCTGCTACACGCCCGGCAGCCGCGTGATCACCGCACGGGGCGAGGTCCCGGTGGAAGAGATCCGCGAAGGCGATCTGGTCCAGACAGCTGACAACGGGCTACAGCCGGTGATCTGGGTCGGCCACCGCAGGCTCTCGGCTTCGGATCTGGCGCGACATCCGCATCTGCGACCTGTCCTGCTGCGCCCCGGCGGAATAATCGCAAATGATCGCGCCATGCTGGTCTCGCCGCAGCATCGCTTCTTGCTGCCCTCCGATGGCGCGTCCAGAAGCGAGTCCTTTGTGCGCGCCCGCCTTTTGCTTGAGCTCGACCCTGGTCATGTCCATGCGGAGGAGCGCGCGTCGGGGGTGTGCTACATCCATTTGATGACCGAGGCGCATCAGGTGATCTTTGTAGACGGCTGCGCGACAGAGACCTTCTGGCCCGGCCCCGAGGCCCTGCGCGGTCTCAGCCCTCGCGACAAACGCGAGATTTTTGACCTGTTCCCCGAGCTCATTCCTGCGCTTTCGAACCGGGGTGAGATCGGGCGCAAGCTCGTGTCATCGCGCTATGGCGCCTTAGCGCGTCAGGATCTGCGGCGCAAAGATATTGCCCAGATGGAACCTTTCCATCCGCGTCAATCGCGCCGCGCCTGAATAGCCACCACCCTGTCTTGGGTGGCCGCCTCACCAGATCAGAGCTCTGAGCGCCAGGGCGGGTTTGCCCCCGCGCGAGACACCGTGACGGCCGCAACCTTGGCGCCCCAACGCAGGGCCTCCGCCAAGGTCGACGCATCCAGCTTGCGCAAGGCCTCCTTGTTCAGGGCCCCCGACTCGTCAAGCCGCGCCATCACGCCTGCGTTAAACGTATCCCCAGCCCCAACCGTATCGACAACCTCCGCGCGCTCAGCTGCAACGGTGACGCTTTCCCCGTTTGGAAGCAGCCCCATGGCTCCGTCACCACCGCGGGTCACAAGTACAACCGCAGGGCCCCAGGCTTGTAGCGCAGCTGCCTGCGCTTGCGGGTCTGACTGCTCTGGCATGAGCCAGGCCAGATCCTCGTCGGAGACTTTCACCATATCCGCCTGCGCCAGCATCTCCTTGAGGCGTGCACGATAGCGTGCCTCGTCCGGGACAAAGCCGGGGCGGATATTGGGGTCGAGCACCACGGCACGCTCTGCCCCGTATCGCTTGAGCATGCTGGCATAGGTGTCTGCGCAGGGCTCACACGCAAGGCTGATCCCGCCAAAAAACAGGGCCTCGACCTCGGCGCCGAGCTTCGGCAGGTCCGCTACCGTGATCAGGCGCCCCGCAGTGTTCTCGTCGTAGAACGCGTATTTCGCATGCCCGTTCTGCAACTCGACAAAGGCGAGCGTGGTCGGGCGGTCTGAGCGGATCAAGTGGCCCTCGCTTACGCCGCTCTCGCGAAGCGCTGCCTCAAGCTTGCGCCCCATCAGATCCCGCGAAACACCGCTCAGGAGGCTGACGCGCCGCCCGAGACGGCCAAGCGCAATGGCCGTGTTGAAGACGGCCCCACCCGTGTGGGGCACAAATGCCGCTTGTCCCGTCTCGGTCGTTCCCGGAATCATGTCAATGAGCGCTTCACCACAACAAAGGATCATGCTGGTCGTCCCGTATCCCTATCTGCGACCCACCCCGTGGATCATGCCAATTCGGCGCATCCTACCGCGCCGAACCTGAAAGCGCTAACATTTTTCAACTTCTCTGATTAATAAATCTCGCACAACATATCTGCACGACCAAACACCACGTATTTCACTTCTATATCAATATCTTAGATAGTAATATGCTGTCTGGCGCGCACGCAAACATCGAAGTGTATATGTGCGACCTCGCCACGGGGGCGCTGGAATACCCAGGGCAAATGGACACGTCCCGCGCGGCATGCGGCGCTTGGAACAGGCCGCAATCGGGACCAGTGCGCATCGCAAAATATGGGGAAATCCCCATATGTATCGTCCATGGACAACGGCCTATCACCCCGACTGTGACGTGTCAGAGGGGAACACCATGAGGTCTACATGCGGCTTAACCCGCGGGCGCCCGCCAAAAGGGCGCAACGCCCATAACGGGCGTCTTCATACCTGCCAGCTATGGGCAGGCGGTGGCATCGCTCATGGATCTCTGTCGCCTCCCGGTCGGGGGCCTGAAACGCGCGGTTCATCACCTCGTTCGTGCCGCTCAGGCTCCCGCCCCGGAGCCAAACCGCTGGAGCCATCAGCCAACGTCATAAACGTCCAAGAAATTTGAGCACCCGCCGATGAAGATCGACCTGAACCAATCCGATTGCCTTGTTCTGCAAGGGACAACTCGCGTCATTTCCAGTGTTCTGGGGCTTGCCTTGCTGGTCGCGCTTGGGCTCGCCCTGACTGCTGCCATCTCGGGCGCCATCGCGGGATGGGCGATAGCCCTCGCAGTTGTGGTCGTTGGGGGCGGGATCTTGTGGCTGGTCTATCACCAAACCGAAGTGGTTTTCGACCGCACACATAATACCCTGACCCTGCGCAAAACCATGCTGCATGGCACCCGTGTCGACACCATTCCCCTGGACACCGTGTTGCAAGCGGATGTCGACCTGAGGCGCAATGAACGCAGCAACAACAGGCTGCATGCCAGCTACACCTATCGGCTCTGTGTTATCACCCGCGCGGCAACGCACCGGCATCGCGTACCGCTGTCGCATGGCTACACCACGAGCAAACGCTCGTTGCTAACGGCGCAGGAAATCAATGACTGGCTGGGCGTACCCAATGCACCGATCGCCCGGGGGCTGAGCATGGCGGACATCGCTGAAGTGATGCAAACACTCGGGCTTCGAAAATCGGCCTAAGACCATTTGTCAATTCTTTTCAGAAGCTTGAATCATGTCTCAGTTTACGGAAACAACGCAGGTCAGCCTGTCGGTCCGATTAAAGAACGCGTTCAAAGGCATCGGCCTCGGGATCAGCTTTATCGGCATTGCTCTCTATTTTCTGTTCTGGAACGAAGGCAATGCCGTGCGCACAGCGCGGGCGCTGGACGAGGGCGCGGGGCAAGTTGTGTCGTTGGACAGCGCAACATTGGACCCCACGTTCGAAGCCCGTCTCGTCCATATCAGTGGCCCCGCAAAGCTTAAAGCAGCGCTTGTTGATGCCGCGCTTGGAGTGGAGGCCCCGGCGCAAACGGTGCGCCTCGAACGTATCGTGGAGCAATTTGCCTGGATCGAAGAAACGCAAACCTGGACCGACACCAAACTCGGAGGAGGGCAGGACAAAACGACCACATACACCTATCGGATGGATTGGACCGAAACCCCCGCGAGCGGGGCCGCGTTTCGAGTGTCCGAAGGTCACATGAACCCTCCGATGCCGATCCGTTCCAAAATCCTGCGCCAGCAAGACGCAACGGTCGGCGCTTACCGCGTGTCAGAAGAGATCTCTGATCTGGGCGGCGCGACACCGGTGATATTGACCGAAACACAGGCTGCTGAGATCGCAGAGGCTCTGCCGCTTTCTCAAACGGCCAAGCTGGTTGCCGGGCAAGTTGTGTTTGGTGAGACCGTCGCGCGCCCGGCACTTGGGGACATCCGACTGCGCTACCAAGCCGCCAGAATTGACAGCGCCAGCGTCATTGGCCTGCAACGCGGCAATGCTCTGGTGCCCTATATCGCGCAGAACGGTCGCAAGATCCACTTGCTCACGGAAGGAATAAAAACCGCCGAAGAGATGTTTGAGACCGCGCAGCGCGCCAACACGGCCAAGACATGGATGCTGCGCATCGGCTTGCTGGTTCTGCTCTTTCTAGGCTTCAAAGCGCTCTTTGGCGTTGTGGATGTGCTTGCAAGCATTCTGCCCGTTCTGGGCTGGGTCTCGTCGTCGGTCACCTCGCTTATCAGCGTTGCATTGGCGTTCTGCCTTGGTGGTCTCACGATGGCAACGGCCTGGTTCTATTATCGCCCAATCGTGTCTCTGGCGCTGATCGCAGTTGCCTTGGCTGTTGGTCTCGTTGGCGCGCTCTGGCTGCGCTCATCCGCAAAACATGCACCTCATCCCCCCGGAACCACGTGATTTTCAAACCTCTTTTTGACAGGACAGCTTATGAAACACCTCACTCTCTCAATTGCCCTACTGATCACAGCTGGCGCCGCGCAGGCTGGCCGGTTTTGCGAGCTTGATGGCACCGAAGTATTCTCCTGCACCTTCAAAGATGGCACACGCGGGGTCGAAGTGTGCAACGCTATCTGGGCGGAGGGATCAAAGGTCGCCTATGGGTTCTTCAAATCCGACGGTACGGTCGAGAAAGAAATCCTTCAGGACATGGCAACACTGGAGGCTGCTCCGTGGAATGGACTGGGCGCCTTCATGAGTGAATCCGTGACCTTTGATGGCGGAGGCGGCTATTCCTATGAGGTCTGGTCGGGCAGTGAACGCGCGGCGGATGCGACACAGATCGGCGGGATCAATGTTCTGCGCGACGGGGCGTTGATCGCGGATCTGAGCTGCGACACAGGCACCGTCCAAAGTGACCTCTCCGGTCTCATCGAGATCATTGAAGCCGCAGAATAGAGGCTGGTTACATGTCTCGAACCTCACAATGGCTGACCTGCGTCTTTGTCGCGATCAGCTGGGGCTACGCCGCCGCAGCGCAATCGGTCTGCGAGGGCGCAGTTGTCTTTCAATGCGCAACAGAGGCCGCCGAGCTGCGCGAGCAAATCACCGTCTGCGCCAAGGATCAAAGCTACAGCCTGACCCGGCATGCCTTGTCGACCGGCGAGATGTATTACGACACGCCTCTGATCGCAGATGCCAACACGACCTGGTTTCTCTGGTCCGAAGAGGATCAGGTCCAACTGGAGATCGGGTTCTGGAGCACTGATCTTGCAGAGCCTGTGACCTTGCATGCGCAGCTGCCTTGGGATGATGCAAACGAAACCATCGCGGATACGGGCGAGTATTCCATGTGGCTACAGTCACCGCATTGGCGCGCGGAAGTCGATCAAACGCTCTGTGCGCCGGCCACGATTTACGCCGATACCGACGCACTCTGGCCCGCACAAGAAATGCGTGGCCCAATTGGGGCGTTCTTTTCCAAGGATGCTATCATCCCCCGCGTTGAAACTGCGGGACGCGCGCGCGTCCTCTCCACCAAGGGGGGCCGTGAGGGTGTACCCGTTTATGCGGCCGCGCGCCCCTCGGCCGCAACGCCGGTCTGGTGGATGCTACAACCGGGCGAGACGGTCGACCTCTTGGACCGCGTCGGCGATTTCGTCGCGGTTGCCTTGCCAACCAATGGAATGAGCGACTGCACCCTGCGCCCGGAGCGCCTCGGGCAGCCCTATGCCGGTCCCTGCGCGACGGGATGGGTCGATGCAGCCCTGCTGGAGCGGGTTCAATAACATGACACGAACAATCCTGCCATTATTGACCGTGCGCCAGTCGGCGCGCCCACCGACATTTGAGAGGAAACGCATCATGAAATCATGCCTCGCAACATTCGTGCTTGGATGGCTCTGCTCTGCGGGCATTGCACAGGCCTTTTGCGACGACATCCTTGCAACGCAGGTGCTCTGCCTCACTGAAGAGGCAGAAGAGATCAAAGTCTGCGCAAGCCAGCACCCCGAGATGGGCACGCCCGTCCTCAGCCTGCATCTCAGCCCTTCAGTCTCAAACGCCCCGATCACACGCCTCGCCCAAGACATCCCCTTTGGCATGACACTAGGAACCGGGGGGGTTCCATGGGACATACACGAGTTCAGCTTTGTGCATGACGGGGGCCGCGCGGTTTTGAGCCTGAAAACACCGATCGACTCGCGCGAAACATCTGAGGCCGAGATCTGGCTTGATTTCTTTGGCCGCGGCACTGCACCTGACCGGAGCCTGCACTGCATGCAACCGGCGCTACGAGCGGAATTAGACACGCTACTGTCGCTACGCGGGATCTCGGTGAATATGCTGCGCACCGGTCCGAGCGCCGAAAGTGCGGGCTACTATCAACCACATCAGCCGATTGTGGGCGCAGCCCCCTACGGAAGCGCAGATTGTCGCGAGGTTGCGGGCATCCTCAGCAACGAAGGCACCGAGAACGGGCAGATTGCGCTTTACGCGGCCCCGCACGCCAAAGCCGCGATCCTCGGCTACGTGTTCCCGTCAGATCTGGGGGCCGCGTTTGAATGCGCCTATGAGAACGGCTATTCCGGTCTCATCTGGAGTGATCCCGAGAAGGGCGACGGACGTGGCGGCTATGTGGCGGCGCTCGATTTCGAGGCGCGCATGGCAGCCTGCGCATTGACGCCCGAGGCGTGGCCGCCAAATCTGGCCTATTGGGGCACCTGTTCCAGCGCTTGGGTGAAAGAGAGCAATGTCGCGGGCTTTGAGGGCTGAGACCTATCCCGTTCGACCCACCGCCTGATGGGTATGATTGTGCGCCAAGCTGGGCGTACGATCATACCCCGAGACTAGCCGCGCCAGCGACAAGCAATACGGCATTGAGCATGCCCCACAGGGTCATCTGGAAATGGGTGTTCTGCCCGCCTTCATGTCCGAACCAATAGCAGAACCAATTTCCCGCGATCAAGAACCCACACCAGGTTGCGATAAACATCATGGTCGCCACCAGCGCGATTGCAACTGCCACGTCTGGTGCCAGAGATCCCGCAGCGGCCAGACCCAGCCCCCCTACCCCGATCCAGAGCGCAAACGTCGCCGCAAACTCCCAGACAACGATGCATCGAAAGAGCGCGCGACGCAGCCCTGGGCTGGTGACCCGCCGATAGGCGACAAAATGATAGGCCTCCGGATAGTCCTCGCGCATGCGGGCCATATCCATGACCTCCGCGGTGTAGGTTTCGTTCAAGAAAGGATGCAGCAAATTTTCCATCGCGCCAATCGTCAGCCACCCAGCCATAAAGGCCAGGCTGAAGGCCTGCGCGGCCAATAATATGGTGTCCAGCAATGCTCGGCTCTCCGTTGCTGTTCGCCCGCCGGGGTCAGCGGCGGGCAAACCATTGAAAAATCAAGCTTCCCAATACATGTACTGCGGATAAAGCTCGTTGGAGATGTGGATTTCAGCGCCCTTCAGATTGCTCTTGGAATGGTTGTAGAGCGAACGCCAATAGGGTTGGATGATGACACCTTCATCGATCATGATCTGTTCAAGCTTGGCCATGATTTTGCTGCGCGCCTCTGGATCGGCAGTTGCCAGCGCCTCTTCGACCAGCGCGTCAAACTCCGCATTGGCAAAACCGGACTCGTTCCATCCCTGACCACTGCGATAGGCCAAGGCGAGTGTCTGAATGCCGAGGGGGCGGTGGTTCCAGTTCGTCACCGAGAACGGGTATTTCGCCCAGTTGTTCCAGAAGGTAGAGGTCGGAAACACCGTGCGTTTGACCTTGATTCCAGCGTCACGCAGCTGCGCGGCAATGGCGTCGCCCGTGGCCTTCCAGAACGCCGCATCGAGCGAGACCAGCTCGTGCTCGAAGTCCGACATGCCGGCATCCTCCAGCAATTGCATTGCCACCTCAGGATCGCGCACAGGGGCACCGATGTCGGCATAATCGGGATGCACGGGAGACACATGGTGGTTTTCCGCTGCACGGCCCTGCCCGCCATAGGCGATTTCCAGCACCACTTCGTTGTCCACGGCCATCGCAAGCGCACGGCGGACGCGGGCATCGGCATAGACAGCTTTGCCATTCACCTCGGCCAGTTGGTTGCAACGCGCAAGTACCGTGGCGGCGGTTGTCACCTCATGCTTGGTCCAGCCATCAAGCGAGTCATAGGCGTCCATATAGTCGCCTTCGGTGTCGTAATTGACGTCGTATTCATCCGCGTCCGCCCCCGCAAAAAAGGCCGCAGGGTCCGCGCCGAAATCGATGAACTCGACCCGGTCCATATAGCCGCCATTGCCCGCGTTCCACCATGTGTGATCGGGATTGCGCACAAGCGCCGCACTGTCACCGACACTGTAGAACTCGGGCAGGTAGGGCCCGGTTCCGATCGGGTTATCCAGCATCGAGAATTCCTCAAACGACGGATGCACAACGGCAGCGGGATAGTCGGCAAAGCTCGCGATCAGCGAAATGTCCGGTTTCGGCAGCTTTAGCTTCAGCGAGTGGCTGTCAGTGACTTCGACCACACCCGGCAGTATTTGATTGGTTTCGGGATCAATCATCACCTGCATTTTGCCCGCCATGGCGTTGCCTTCGACGGTGCCATCACAGAACCGGGCAATATTGTTGGCCACATCATCGGCAGTGAAAGGCTCGCCGTTGTTCCAGGTGACACCTTTGCGCACATTGAGCGAATATTCGGTGGCGTCCTCGCTGATTTCCCAGCTGTCCAGCAGGATCGGGGTGAAGCTGCCATCAGAGTTGTATTGGACAAGGTATTCCAGCCATCCGCGCGTAAAGGTGGCAAGCGAATTGAAGTCAAACTTTCGAGGGTCACGCATGGCCACAAGTTGCTGCTGGATGCGCACGGTGCCCCCCATCTGGGCATTGGCCGCAGCCTGTGCCGGGGCGTTCAGACCCATCATCGCATAGGCCGTGGCGGCGGTGGCGCCAAAAGAGCAGGCCGTCGCCAGGAACTCTCGGCGGCTGACGGGATCAGCAGCCATCTCGGGTGCCTGACGTGTCAGCGAGGCCGGCAACGGTTGTCCTGTTCTGGTGAAATGAGTCATAGGTTTCCCTCTCTGTTGCGCCGTGAGGCTGGCTGCCGCTTTGTTTGTACGGCCGAGTTATGTGCAGACCGGGCAACCGCCCGGCCTGGCGTGATTCAGGCGGGCATGCGGATGGAGCCGATCCCGTCTGCTTCGGTCACTGAAACGCAGATGCTCGACAGGGTGCGTGGCTGCTCGTAGGGCCAAGGCGTCCCACGATGCAGCACTGCGCGCTGGTCCCAGATCAGCACGTCCCCGACATTCCATTGATGCGCATAGGTGAATTCTGGCTGTGTGCAGAACGCCATCAACTCATCGAGCAATTCCTGGCTTTCGGCTTCGTCATAGCCGTCAACCTTGAAGGCATGGCTGGCGATATAGAGCCCTTCGCGCCCGTTCACCGGGTTGGGCCAGACCGCGCTCCAGTGCTGGTCCGGCCACTTGTTGAACATCGGCAATTTGGCCAGCTCCGGCGAGATCTTGCGACGCGAATGGCTGTATCTGTGCCAGATACCGCGTCCGCGGATCCTGGATTTCAGCTCTTCTGGCATCGCTGCCCAGGCCGCTCGGGTGCTGGCAAGTTCGGTTGCGCCGCCCTCTGTGGTGACAACGCGACCGATCAGGATATTGGTCAGCGCAGGCGTGGGCAGAAACGTGCTGTCCGAATGCCAAAGAAAGTTGGATTTGAGGTTCAGCGTATGCAGATCCATTTCGCCGGAGGTGGTGCCGTCCTTTTGTACGTTCGACACTTCGGGCACTTCAAACGCCTCACCCGGTTTGCGCTCGTCAGCCTTGCGATCCTCGATCGGGCCAAAGAGCTGCGCCAGCGCCATATGCTCCTCGTTGCTGATCTCCTGCGCGCGAAACAAGAGCGCGGAATGCTCTTCAAACAGGTCTCGCAGCCGAGCGAAATCATGCCCTTTGCTGACCTCCGAAAGCGTCATTCCGCTCACTTCGACCCCAAAGCACGGTGTCAGCGGTTTTGTTTCAATAGTCGTCATTCTGGGTCTCCTCAGCCCTTTGCCTTTGCTTCGATTTCCTCAGCGGGGAGGTGTTTTACCTCCTCCCAGGCCCGTGACTTGCCAGGATTCAGCAGTCCCTTGGGGTCCATGCGTTTCTTCCACGCCAGGTGGCGATAATCGGCATTCTTCAGCCCGCCCCCCTCGACGAAATAGGTATGCGCATCGGCGACGCTGTGGCCGTGCGCCTCATAGGTCTTGTCGATCTCGCGCAGCCGTGCCTCATCGGTGAACCAGATGATCGGCAGGTCAAAGGCGACAATCTTGCCATCCACCCGCGCGAACTCATGGTGCTGCCAGACATCATTGCCCAAGGCCGCACCCACGGCCGCAACCGCTCGCGCATCCGCAGGATCCGGGACCCCGATTTGCTGATAGGTGGCCGCGCGATCGGCCTTCAGGACCTGCAGCGTGGTGTGGTTGTAGGCGAATTCAAAAACATGCGGCAGCTTTGCCGCCTGCCGCTCGGCATCACTCATCGCCAGATCCAGATGGCCGCCCTGCGCCTTTATCAGTGCCCGCAGGGCCTCCATGTCCTCGGCGGGAACCAGTGACACCAGCAGGTGTTTGCCTTCACGCAAATGATCCTTGAGGCGCGGGAAATAGGCGACAATGCGGGCTTCGACCGTACTGGCCAGCTTGCGGCCAATCTGCGTTGAGGTAGCAAGCGCATAGCCAGCAGCATAGCACGCTTCATAGCTGTCAAAGGTGGCCATGCACCCAATCCAGTTGCGATGCGGCACGGTGCGCAGCGTCACTTCGGTGATGACCCCGTTTAATCCCCAGGCATGGTGCAGCTGCAGGGCGTCTTCAGCGTCAAAGACATGCTCTTGCGGCTCTGCCTCAAGCGAAAACGCCTTGAGCTGCATGATGTTTCCTTTTTCACGCAGGGCGCCATTTGCGATCGACCCGATCCCGGCAGAGCCGCCGGCCACAAACCCGCCAATGGTGGCAATGTCCTGTGTCGATGGGAACATCGCCATTTCCCAGCCTTGCGCGATCAGCGCCGCATTGACATCCGCCATCAAGGCCCCCGCTTCAGCGCGCACATAGCCGTCACCAATCTCCAGAATGCGGTTCATCTTGGTGGTTTCGAGGATCAACCCTCCTTGCAGTGGCACCGCCTGCCCGTAGTTCCCGGTGCCGCCGCCACGCAGTGTCACAGGCACATCGGCCTCATAGGCGCGCTGCAGACAATGGCGCATCTCATCCTTCGTGTGGGGCACCGCCACCAGATCGCCAAAGCACTTTTTCAGCTGGGCGTTCAGAACCGGGCTGTACCAAAAGAAATCCCGCGAGCGTTTCTTGATCAGGACAGGTTCTTCAATCACCTCGACCGGCGAAAGGCTGGCGGCAAAATTGGCCCAATCGAAGGAGGGGCGGTCAGTCGGCGTATCGGTCATAGGGAGGCTCCTGGCAAATCGTCGGTCAGGGGACGCGGCGCAGATCGGCTGCCCAGAATGTCCGTGACCAAAAGCGCGTCGAACAGCTGCAGATCCCCGATTGCAGCCCCGTCGACGGTCACGGGGGCAAGGCCAAGCGCGCGGCGTGCGCCGGTGGTGATCATGGGTAGATGGTCGCCAAAAGGCGGATCGAGATGCCCGGCAAGCACCGCCAGCGAAAGCGTCGCCAGCGGGTCGTGACTGCCGAGCGGGCAGAAGGCATCGCGCACATTGTCCGCGCCGAGCACCACGTTTACGCCTGCAGCAGCAAGCTCGTGAATCCGCGTCAGCCCCCGGCGGTCCGGCGTGCCGTTGTTGCGCCCCTGCAAGTACAGATTGGTGGTCGGAAGCGCGACCACGGAGATTTCAGCGCGGGCGAGCTTTTCGGCAATCCGCCGCACATCCTCATCGGAGCGGTTCATCAGGCTGCAGGCATGGCCGCAGAGAACCGGTCCGCCGAACCGGGTGGCGAGAGCGGCGTCGGCGATCATCTCCAAGCCGTCGAGCCCCCGCGCGAGGCCTTCGTCGACGTGAAAATCAAGAGCCAGCCCCATATCCTCTGCAACGCGAAAGATATTGGCGATGCCCTCTTTGCGACCCGGCTGGTTCAGCACAAAGGATCCAAGCACGCCGCCGCTCTGGGCCACGCGCGCAGCGCAAGCCCGCGCATAGCCGATGTCGGCCATCCTGTCGGCTCCTGTCAGCGCCGCACGCTGCACGATCACCGCATCCGAGGCGTCTTGGGCCAGCTCCCTCAGGATATCCCAGGCCAGTGGGGCCTGCGCCGGGTCGCGCCCGCTGCCCCAATCCACATGGGAACGCACAGCAGAACAGCCCGCGGCCAGGAGCTCTCCCAGTCCCCGCCCCGCCCGCGCGCGAATATCATCAGCAGTCCAGGTTTCCCGGTCCAGAGCCTGCGCCGAAATCGCATCTTCCAGACCGCCGCCGACCCCGTCCATTCGGTAGATCGTGTGGCACTTGTCGAGATGCACATGCGGCTCTGTGAGTTTTGGCAGCACCAATCTCCGGGGCGGCACCGTCGCGGCCTCGAGCCGCTCAGCACGCCCGTTTCGCAGCACAAGGTCGCCCACCAGGTGCTCGCCCTGCGGCTGGCCCCCAAAGCGGTCGGCAGAGGCAACGAGAGCGGCGGGAACGGCGACGCCGGGCAGACGGGCCTCGGTCAAACGGGAGGCAGACAGGCGGGATTGCGCCCCAGGAGCATGGCTCATGGCGCTCTCCTGTGATCGAAATGGGCAAACTCCGCCAGAAAGCGCGCAAAATTACGTCCCGCGGACGCCAACATCGCCTCACCCTTTTCCGCCGTGGCGGCGACGGCATCCCCGCAGACACCATCGGGGTTGAGGTCGTCCGCAATCCAGCCAGGGGTGGCGGGCTCTCCGGTCAGTCCGATAAAACGGAATTCTCCGGCCCAGTCTTCCATAGCGGTGCCAAAGGTCTTGGCTCTGGACATATCCACCAGACCCGGATGGCTCGCCAACATGGCCGAGGTCTCGCTGTCCCCGGCATGCAGATCAACCGCATAGGCCGCCGGATCAAAAAGCCCGTCTGCCTCGGCAAAGCCGGACCAGGAACACACCACCACGATCAGATCATGGCTGATGCGCAGCTCCCGCGCGGCCACCTGCAATATCGCAGTATTGCCTCCGTGACCGTTGAACAGCACCAGACGCTCAATCCCAGCGCGCGCTACCGAGGCCCCGATCTCGCGCAGCACCGCCAAAAGCGTCTCGGGCGAAAGACTCAGCGTCCCGGAGAACCGGTTATGTTCATTGCTTTTGGTGATGGCGAGGGCTGGCAAGACCAGCACCGATTGCGCGGGGTCGAGGTTTGCGAGCATTCGCGCGGCGGTCTCTTGCACCAAATCCGTATCGACCGAGAGCGGCAAATGCGGCCCGTGCTGCTCGGTGGCCCCAAGCGGCAGCACCGCGATGCAATCCTGTGACAGCGTCTGAAATTCCGTCGTTTTCAGCTCCGCCCAATATCCCTGAATGCTCATGCCGCCTGCCCCAGAAATCTGTCGAGAAACCCGTTGAACCATTGCGCCTGGGCTGCGTCATGTGCCGCCATCAATCGGTTTTGCGTCTGAATATCCTGCACGCCAGGACGCCCGTAGACATTCACCTTGCTGGACTGCCAGCGGCGAAATCCTGCGGGGGTCACTTCGGCATGAAACTGAAACCCATAAACCTTGTCGCCATAGCGAAACGCCTGGTTCGGGTAGGCCTCATTTCCGGCGAGCCGCACCACACCATGCGGCAGATCAAACGTGTGATAATGCGCCTGCGCAACTCTCAAGGGCGCATCGAGAAAGGCGCCCGCCGTCTCTGTGGGCAGAATGGGATAATAGCCAAATTCAAAGAATTCCCGCTCCGGTGCGCCAGCCCAAGCACCAAGATGGCGTGCGATCTGCTGGCATCCCTGACAAATCCCAAGGAGCGGCACATCCCGTTCGAGGCACTGTGCGATCCAGCGGTCTTCGTCGCGCAGAAATGGATATTTCTCCGTTTCAAAAACGTCGAACAATCCGCCATAGACGATTGACGCGGCGACCTCTCCGACATCCTCAAGGCTGTCCCCGGCAAAGGGCTTGCGCGTCACGGCCTCATAGCCATTTGCCGCCAGCCAGGTGGCAACGCGATCATCTTCAGGCTCATCGCCATGACGTATCAAAAGCACACGCTGTGCCATATTCTCCTCCTTCAGAGAATTGGATTTGCGTGGCCCTGATAGTGAACTGTGCCAGAGAGTGCCTTTAGGCTTGCAAAGTCCTCTCCCTCTTGCAAGCCTATATATTGGTCAGAAAAAAGAGCCGGAAATGAAAGCGTTAAACCCAGTTTCGATCCGCCCGCCGTTTGCAGCCTATGCGCATGGTACAGAGATTCCGGCGCACAAGCGGGTCGTTGTGACCTCCGGCCAGCTTGGTATCCGAGCCGATGATTCGATCCCCGAAAGCAGCTATGAGCAGGCTTTTATCTGCTTTGAAAACATCCGCGAAATCCTGCGAGAGGGCGATATGGCGCCCTCAGACATCGCCCATATCTCGGCCTATGTGACGAGCCGCGAACACATGGCAGGCTACATGCGTGCGCGTGACGAATTCCTCGCAGGAACGGGGCGTGTGCCAAGCTCAACTCTACTGATTGTCTCCGGCTTCACCCGCGAAGAGTTCAAAGTCGAAGTTGAAGTCATGGCCGCCATCTAGCTTTGGTGGCGATGAAAGACCAGTCTTGCGCAGCACGCCTTATATCCGATTTCTGACCTCCCACGCGCGACACATGCACCAAATCCGTCCGCTCCAGCTCGGCGCACAGGTCTCTATCACCAGAAATCTCCGCAAACTTGTGGCAGCTGGATCTTAAATCGGGGCTGCCCATCCCATCGCGGGTGCCTGTCCCAAAGTGAACGGAGCGAATGTAAACGGAGGCTCCCGCCCCTCTGTGAAAGAGGCAAAGCCTCTTACCAAAGCATTGGACAGGCGGTTGCGGCGCCAGAGGCGCCGTAACCGCGCGGGGCGATTTGCTGTGTAAATCGCAAAACCTCCAATCATCTCAAAGGGCGTCAGGTCAATGTTCAGGCTGTGCTCAGGCGTGCTCTTCAAGCTCTGCCACCAACCGAAAACCGATCCGCTTTGCGGGTTCTTCCGGCTTTGGTTTCGACATTGCGCGCAAGATCACATTTAGCTGGCTAACATGCTGAACTAATTGCGTTTTACCGCCGCGTTCGTCGCTGCCGTAGAACGTGACAATGTCGGGATCAAAATACCCCATCCCCTCGATGCGCAACACGCCCGCATCACCGCCCGCAAACCCCATGGCAACCTCATGCTCGCCATCGAGGGTCTTTTCAAAATTCTGAATATAGAGGATCAGCCGTTCATAGGCCCACCGCGCCGGGCTTTTCTGCTCGGGCGCGGGCACTTTTTGCATCTCCTCGGGCACATCCTTCAGCGCTTCGGGCGCATCAGGGTTGGTATGTACCTCCCGGTGGCAGGGGAGCGCGGCCGCTTCTGCCAGTTCCGCGCTGGTGGAGATCTTGTCATCCATCTCTTAAAATCCTTGGATCGTCCATGTGGCATCCAAAGTGGCAGGCCTAGCGGCGCTGGTAAACCCAAGCCTCATCACTGCGCCGTGTTCGCGTCACCTGCCCTGTGCGATAGAGATGGTTCACATGGGCCACCGCTTCGACAAGCGCGAGGCCATACTCGCCGGGACCAATCGTGCGCTTGAAAAGCGTTGGAAAACACTCTGCTGCGCTTTTGGGCGTCTCGAGGAACTCCATAAGCCGCTCGAGCGCACCGTGATGGTTGTCGATCAACTGCCGCATCCTGAGAGGCAAGCGGGTAAAGGGCAGCTTATGCCCTCCAAGCGCCAGATGCTCGGGCCGCGCGAGCGCCGCCAGCCGTTCGCAGGCCTCCAGCCATTCCGCCAGCGGGTCGGCCTCGGGTTCGGTGGCGTACACGCCGATGTTCGGGCTGATCGAAGACAGAACCTGATCCCCCGTCAGAACCAGATTGTCGTCACGACTCCAGAGGGTTGCGTGTTCCGGCGCATGACCGTTGCCCATGTGGATGTCCCAGTCGCGCCCGCCCATGCGAAACACATCGCCCTGTTGCACGCGGGTGAATCCCAAAGGCATCGGATAGACCGTATCCGCAAAATTGAAGGGGCGGTCGGCCTTACGGGTGTCATAGACCTCAGGGTCCATGCCCGCACTGCGATAATAGGCCAGCGTCTCCTCGGGCCAGCTTTCCTGCACATCCAACGTCAGCATGCGCGCAAAAAGCCACGCGGTGCGGGTGGTCACGAGTTCTGCGCCATGCTCGGACTGAAACCAACCAGCGTTGCCGATGTGGTCCGGATGATGGTGGGTGACGACGACACGGCGCACCGGTTTACCACCCAGCGGACCCGCCATCAGCTGCTCCCAGATACGGCGAGTCTTGTTCGAGGACATGCCTGTATCGACCACGGTCCAGCTGTCACCCTCGTCAAAGGCATAGACATTGACGTGGTCAAGTTTCATCGGCAGCGGCAGGCGCATCCAGAGGGCACCCTCAGCGACCTCGATCGCCTCGCCCATTGCGGGCGGCTCCTCCCAGGGGGTGCGGGGCGCGACGTCCGCCACCGACACCATCAGCTTGCCAGCTCTTCTGCTGTGAGCGCAAAGGCCCCCGCCGCGCCTTCGCGGGCGTGGATCAGATAGGCCGCATGCTGCGGCAGCATCCGCTTGATGTAGAAACGGGCCAGTTTTTCACGCGCGCCACCCTTGTCGGCGAGTGCGGCCGCCAGATGATAGTGCCCCCCCAGAACACGGGCAAAGGCCATCAGATACGGCACCGCCCCGGCAAAGCGGTCCTGCATATTCGCCTCCACCAGCCATTCGGTTGCTTCACGCAGAGTTTCGCAGGCCTGCCAGACGGCTTCGGCCATGTTCGGATGGGTCGGGCGGGCGCGTTCCGCCTGCTCTTCGATTTCGTCGATCAGGCGATGCGCCATCTCGCCACCGTCCATCATCTTGCGCGCCACAAGGTCCATGGCCTGAATACCGTTGGTGCCCTCGTAGATCGCAGTCACGCGCACATCTCGGTAGAACTGCGCCGCGCCGGTTTCCTCGATAAAGCCCATGCCGCCGTGGACCTGAACGCCCTGTTCAGCAACCCGGATGCCGGTCTCGGTGCCAAAGGCCTTGGCAATGGGCGTCAAAAAGGCCGCCCGGGTCTTCCACTCGGCGTCGCCTGTGGCAGTCCCCATATCGATGGCACCCGCACAGGCCAGCATGATGGCGCGCGCCGCGTAGACATCGGCCTTCATCTCCATCAGCATCCGACGCACATCGGCGTGGTCCACGATGGTGCCCGTGCCGCCCTCGACCGGGGTCTTGCCCTGTTTGCGATCAAGTGCATAGGCCAGTGCATGCTGATAGGCCCCTTCGGCCACACCGACACCCTGACCGCCCACGCCGAGACGGGCGTTGTTCATCATCGTGAACATCGCCGCCATGCCGCCGTGCTCCTTGCCGACAAGCCAGCCGGTTGCGCCATCGTATTGCATCACGCAGGTCGGCGAGCCATGCAGGCCCATCTTATGCTCGAGGCTCACCACCTTGAGGCTGTTGGCCTTGCCCGGGTTGCCATTTTCATCCGGCAGGTATTTGGGCACAAGAAACAGCGAGATCCCCTTGGTGCCGGGCACCCCATCAGGAAGGCGCGCCAGCACCAGATGGCAGACATTCTCGGTAAAATCATTATCGCCCCAGGAGATATAGATCTTCTGACCGGAGACCGCATAGGTGCCGTCACCGTTGTCTTCGGCCTTTGAAGACAAGGCGCCAACGTCCGATCCCGCCTGCGGCTCGGTGAGGTTCATGGTCCCCGCCCATTCGCCAGCGATGAGCTTGGGCAGATAGAGTTCTTTGAGCGCGTCAGAGGCGTGGTGCTCCAGCGCCTCGATCTGGCCTTGGCTCATCAGCGGGGCGAGCTGCAGGCTGAGGCAGGCGCCGGACATCATCTCGTTGACCGCAGTGGTGAGTGACATCGGCAACCCCATGCCTCCAAACTCGGGATCTGCGCTCATGCCGATCCAGCCGCCCTCTGCAATCGCCTTGTAACCGTCGCCATATCCCGGAGAGGTCCGCACCACGCCGTTCTCCAGACGGGCGGGCTCCAGATCGCCACCACGCTGCAGGGGCGCCATGACCTCATCGCTCATCTTGCCCGCCTCCGTGAGGATCGCGGTCATCAGATCGTCGTCCGCCTCGGCAAAACGCTCGGTCGCGGTGATCTGGTCATAGCCAAGGATCTGCTGCAGCAGAAACTGATACTCGGAGACGGGGGCGCGATAGCTCATGGAGTGGACCTCTCTTCAACTGGCGGACGGCTGGGCGCAGACTCTTGCCTTGCCCCGGAGACGCTTGGCTTCCCGGGCATGAGCCGTTATCTACTGTGCCTTGGTCGATTTCGTAAACAGCCCCGAGGGCAACGCAATCAAAACGCGGCGTCATCACGGATGTGACGGAACGGCCAAGCCTGTTTTTGTCCCGAGATGTCACCCGCCATGACCCAAGCCTCATCTGAGACCGAAGCGCTGACCGCAGCACCCGAAGCCATCGCCCGCGCGGCCGAGTTGCTCACCGCTGGTCAGCTCGTGGCCTTTCCGACCGAGACCGTTTACGGCCTTGGGGCAGATGCCACCAATGGGGCGGCAGTCGCTGCGATCTACGCCACCAAAGGGCGTCCCTCTTTCAACCCGCTCATTGCCCATGTGGCGGATGTCCGCGCCGCACGCAGACTTGTGCAGTGGAACGACTGGGCCGAAGCGATGGCCACGGCCTTCTGGCCCGGCCCGTTGACGCTGGTGCTGCCGCTGCGACCGGATCACAATGTTTCACCCTTGGTGACGGCTGGGCTTGATACGCTCGCGGTTAGGGTGCCGGCCAAGGCTTGCTCACGCGAGTTGCTGGCAGCTGTAGGACGCCCGGTGGCCGCCCCCTCTGCCAATCCTTCGGGTCGGATCAGCCCGACAACCGCCGATCATGTGCGCGCGGGCCTCGGGGGTAAGATCGCCGCAATTTTGGACGATGGCCCCTGCGGGGTCGGTGTGGAATCCACCATCCTCGGACTGGCCGGAGCCGCGCCGATCCTCCTGCGCCCGGGCGGGCTGGCTGCTGAGGACATCGAGCACGCCCTCGGCTGCACGCTGATGACGCGCGCGGAGGCAGATCCCTTGACCGCACCGGGGCAGCTCATGTCGCATTACGCGCCCAATGCCTCCGTCCGGCTTGAGGCGCAGGATTTTTCCCCGGATGAGGTCTCGCTTGGATTTGGACCAGGAGACTTCGACCTGAACCTCTCGCCCAGTGGGGATCTCAACGAGGCGGCGGCAAACCTCTTTGGGCATCTGCATCACCTGGATGCTTTGGGTCGACCAATCGCGGTCGCACCCGTCCCGGAGCGTGGGCTTGGCATTGCCATCAACGACCGCCTGCGCCGCGCCGCGGCCCCGCGCGACAGTTGAATGGCTGAAACCGCGCAATCGGCGTTTTCCTTTGTGCGGCAGAGGGCTACTGTGTGAGCCATGGAATCGGAGCTGGATTATTGGAGCGCAAAAGCGCTGTTGGAGTGGCAGGTAGAACTTGGCGCTACCGAAGCCATGATGGACACGCCCATCGACCGCTACGGGCTCGAGGATCAGAAACCCAAACCCGCACGCGCAGCAGACACGCCGCCAACACCTGTCAAACCCAAAACTGTTGACCCGGTTGCAGAGGCAGCGAAGCTTGCCAAAACGGCGCAGGCGCTGCCGAGCCTGCGTGCCGCGCTTGAACAGTTTGAACATTGCGACCTCAAGCGGGGCGCGCGCAATCTGGTGTTCTCGGACGGCCAGGCAGGCGCCCGCGTGATGATCATTGGCGAGGCCCCGGGGCGAGATGAAGATCTGCAGGGCAAACCCTTTGTGGGCCGGGCCGGGCAGCTTCTGGACAAGATGCTCGATGCCATCGAGCTCAGCCGCGAGAAAAACGTTTATATCACCAACGTTCTGCCTTGGCGCCCCCCGCAGAACCGCGATCCGCTGCCGGCGGAAATTTCGATGCTTGTGCCATTTCTCGAGCGTCACGTCGCCTTGGCAGAGCCGGATATTTTGGTCCTTATGGGCAATATCTCCTGTCAGGCCGTGCTTGGCAAACGCGGCATCACCCGCCTGCGTGGCACGTGGTCCGAAGCCTGGGGCAAACCCGTGATCCCGATGTTCCACCCCGCTTACCTCTTGCGCCAAGCCCATGCCAAACGCCAAGCCTGGGCGGATCTTCTGGAGCTGCGCGCCCGTCTGAACAGTCTCAACTGACACTTTGATACAGGACGCTCACTCATGAAAATCCTCGCTTTTTCAGATCTGCACCTGGTCGAAGAGCTTGCTGCCGATCTGGTCACGGCCAGTGTCGAGGCAGATCTGGTGATCGGCGCAGGCGATTTCTGCAACACGCGTCAGGGGCTTGCGCGCGCCATGGAGCTGCTCGCCGGGATCGCGGCCCCCATGGTGGTTGTCCCCGGAAATGCCGAAAGCGCAGAAGAGCTGCGCGGCTGTGCGCTCTCCTTCATGACCGTGCTACATGGGGAAAGCGCCGAAATCGAAGGTCTGCGGATCTTTGGTCTGGGCGGCGGCATCCCGGAGACGCCCTTTGGGGACTGGTCGTTTGACCTTTCGGATCGCGCGGCGGCGCGGGAGTTGGCGAAAGCCGGTGAAAACACCGGTGGCATCGACATCCTCATCACACACTCGCCCCCCAAGGGCGCGGGCGACACCACCTCCGCGGGATTGTCAATCGGCTCTGAAAGCATCCACAAGGCGATCACGACGCTGCAGCCAAAACTCGCTGTCTATGGCCATGTTCACGACAGCTGGGGCTATCGCGGTCAGATCGGTGCGACGCAGTGCGCCAATCTTGGCCCGACCCCGAATTGGTTTGAGGTGTCTTGATGATCGCGCTCTCGACCCTTGCGGCCTTTGTGCCCGCCGCGCTTGCGCTCAATATCACGCCCGGCGCGGATATGATGTTCTGTCTTGGTCAGGGACTCAAATCCGGGGCGCGCCCCGCCATCGCCGCCAGTTTCGGCGTCGCCGCAGGAGGCATGGTGCATGTCGCGCTTGCCGGTCTTGGTGTGGCCGCCGTGGTCGCCGCGCAACCGGCCTTGTTTGATCTCATTCGCTGGCTTGGGGTTGCGTATCTTCTGTATCTCGCATGGGGCGCCCTCATGCGACCCGGAGGGGCACAGCCCACAGGCCAGCCCGCACAGGCCGCGCGCGCCTTTCGCGCCGGGCTGATGGTCAGCCTCACCAACCCCAAGGTGATCCTGTTTGTTCTCGCCTTCGTGCCGCAGTTCATCCGCCCTGAGGCGGGCTCGGTTCTGGGACAGTTCCTGGTCTTTGGTGCCATCATCGGGATCGGCGGTGTTTTTGTGAATGGCGGAGTTGGCGTCTTTGCCGGGCGCGCGCGCACCCTGTTTGCCGAGGACGGAAGCGCCGCACGGTGGATGCGCCGCATCACGGGTGGAATTTTTGCAGGCCTTGCACTGAGGCTTGCGCTACTAGAAAGGGCCTGAGCGCCATGTCACGCATCGACGACAGCAAGGATTTCATTCCGGTTCGCATCGCTATTCTCACTGTCTCCGACAGCCGCAGCCTTGATGAGGATCGCTCGGGGCAAGTGCTGGTCGACCGACTAAAGGCCGCAGGACACCACCTCGCCGACCGCAATATCCTGCCAGACGAACGCGATGAGATCGCCGATCAACTTCGCCAGTGGTGCGCCAATCCCGAGGTCGATGTGGTGATCTCGACCGGCGGCACCGGGCTCACCGGGCGGGATGTTACCGTCGAGGCACATCGCGACGTCTATGAAAAAGAAATCGATGCCTTTGGCACCGTCTTTACCATCGTGTCGATGCAAAAGATCGGCACCTCCGCCATTCAAAGCCGCGCAACGGGCGGTGTGGCACAGGGCACCTATCTCTTTGCGCTGCCCGGTAGCCCCGGCGCCTGCAAGGATGCGTGGGACGAAATCTTGCAAAAGCAGCTCGATTATCGGCACCGCCCCTGTAATTTCGTAGAAATTATGCCCAGACTTGACGAACATTTGCGACGGAAATGATCTAGCCCTGCGTATAAGAGCGTATTGTCTGCAACGCGTGGTATACTCGCGCGGCCCTTGGGGGTGAAATTCAGATGGCAAGTAGCGCACCAGAGCCAGCCAAAGGGGATAAGGATGCGATTTCTGCGACACAGCGTCATGGGGCTGTTTCTAGCGGGGCTGACAGCTGCGCTCTTGCTCTTTGCCCTGCATCTGGTTCGCTCCGCCGTACAGGAGAGCCTCGCTGAAGAACGTCGCGCCCCGCCCGCCCGCGAGCGGATCTTTGCCGTCAATGTGGTGACGGCAACTCTGGGCGAGGAACGTCCCGAACTGGTGGGCTTTGGCCATGTCGAGAGCCGCCGCACGCTCGAGCTGCGCGCTGCCGTGTCCGGACGGGTCATCGCGCTTGCGGACGGGTTCCAGGACGGTGGCCGCGTGACCGCTGGTGATACACTGGTCGAGATCGACAAGGCCGACGCCGAGGCCGCATTGGCCCGTGCCAAAGCGGACATGATGGACGCCGAAGCCGAGCGCCGCGACGCTGGCCGCGCGCTGGATTTGGCCCGTGACGAGCTTGAAACCGCACAGATGCAGGCCGATCTTCAAGAACGGGCGTATCAGCGGCAGGTTGACCTCAAGACCCGTGGGGTGGGCACCGAGGCCGCTGTGGAGGCCGCCGAGCTGACCGCCACAAGCGCGCGCCAGTCGGTGATCACCCGCCGCCAGGCCGTCAGTCAGGGCGAAGCCCGTATCGATCAGGCCCAAACCCTTGTGGCTCGGGCACAAATCGCACTGGACGAGGCACAGCGTGATCTCGAGGACACCACGCTCACCGCGCCTTTCACAGGCACGCTTCAATCCGTCAACCTTGTCGAGGGGCGGCTGGTCTCTGCCAATGAAATCCTTGCTGAACTGGTCGATCCCAACCAGCTCGAGGTCGCCTTTCGTGTCTCCACGGCCCAGTATGCGCGTCTGCTCGACGATGACGGTCGCCTGATCCCGGCGGAGGTCATCGTCACGCTCGACGCTGCCGGGGCCGACATCCGCGCCACAGGTCGCCTGGCGCGCGCCAGCGGCGCTGTGGGGGATGGCCAGTCGGGGCGTCTCATCTATGCGCGGGTAGAGGACAACGCAGGCTTCAAGCCCGGTGATTTCGTCACCGTACGCGTGCAAGAGCCTGCCATTGCCGATCTGATCCGCTTGCCCGCCTCGGCGATGGACTCGCGCCAGACCGTTTTGGTTCTGGGCGAGGACGACAGGCTTCAGGAGGTTCCGGTGGAACTGGTGCGCCGCCAGGGCGACGAAATCCTGCTGCGCGCATCTGAGCTGGAGGGGCGTCAGGTTGTCACCGGTCGCACGCCGCTTCTTGGCGCCGGCATCAAGGTTCGCCCGCTGACCAAAGGCGCAGAGAACGCGCTGAAAGCGGCCGACCCGGATCTGATCGAACTCACCGAAGAACGCCGCGCCACCCTGAAGGCCATCGTCAGCGACAACGGCCAAATGCCCAGCGAGGTAAAAACCAGGGTCCTAGCCGAGTTGGACCAGCCCAAAGTCCCCGCAGCGCTCATCAGCCGTATCGAAGACAATCGCGGCGGCTGACTGCCCGCCCTCCTTCTCGCTTGCGCAGGCGCGCACGACCAGAGGCACAGGTAAATTCTCATGGCGACGACACCGATCCAGAAGGCCAGCGGCATCCTGAGCTATTTCACCCGGCACCGCACCGCCGCCAACCTGTTGTTGATGGTGCTGCTGGTACTTGGCGCGGCAGCGATCCCCAACATGCGGGCGCAGTTTTTCCCGGATGTGATTGTCGAGTCCGTCGATGTCTCCGTGGTCTGGGAGGGCGCTGGGCCAGAGGACGTGGACAGCGCCATCGTGCAGGTGTTGGAACCCGCCTTGCTGGCGGTTGATGGGGTCGAGGACACCCGTTCGGCCTCTCGCGAGGGGCGCGCGGTCATCGACATCGATTTTGAACCCGGCTGGGACATGGCGCGCGCCACCGACGATGTGCAAAACGCGGTGGATGCGATCACCACCCTGCCCGAAGAGGCCGAAGAGCCGGAGGTCGAGCGCGCGGTCTGGCGCGACCGGGTCACCGACATTGTCATCACTGGCCCCATCGGGGCACAGCAGTTGGGGATCTTGGCGGATGAACTGATCCTGAGACTCTTCGAGGTGGGTGTGACCCGCACCACCATCCGCGGGGTTGCAGCCCCCCGCACCATCATCGAAGTCCCCTCCAGCCAGCTCATTGCCCATGACATCACCCTCGCTGAAATCGCTGCCGTGATCGCCGCCGAGGTGGAGATCAATCCCGCCGGCGAAATCGAGGGCGCCAACGCCCGCGTGCGCACCGGCACTCAGAAACGCACCCCAGAGGAACTGGAGGCGGTGGTTCTGCGCTCCGAGGCGGATGGCTCCGCCCTCACCATCGGGGATATGGCCTCGATCCGCGTCGAAGGGGTGGACCGCCAGCGCAGCTATTTTGTTGGCGACAACCGCGCTATGTCGATCCGTGTGGACCGCTCCGATCAGGGCGACGCCATCCGCATCCAGCGTCAGGTCGAAGAGGTGGTGGCCGAGATGAACCTCTCCTTGCCGCAAGGGGTCGAGGTCTCCTTGATCCGCACCCGCGCCGAGGCCATCAGCGGGCGGCTCGATATCCTTGTGGACAATGGTTTGATGGGACTTGGGCTGGTGGTGATCCTGCTCTTTTTGTTCCTCAACGCCCGTATTGCGTTCTGGGTCGCCGCAGGCATCCCGGCGGCCATGTTTGCCGCCATCGCACTGATGTATATCGGTGGGCTTACCATCAACATGATCTCGCTCTTTGGGCTGATCATCACGCTTGGGATCGTGGTGGATGATGCCATCGTGGTGGGCGAGCATGCCGATTTCCGGGCCCGTCGCCTGGGGGAGCCGCCCATGGTTGCAGCCGAGAATGCCGCCCGCCGCATGGCGATGCCGGTTTTTGCAGCCACGCTCACCACCGTGATCGCCTTTTTTGGCCTGACGGCGATCGGCGGGCGCTTTGGCGAATTGATCGCGGATATTCCCTTTACGGTGATCGCCGTTCTGGCGGCGAGCCTTGTGGAATGTTTCCTGATCCTGCCAAACCACATGGCACATGCCCTGGTCCATCGCAGCAAGGAACACTGGTATGACGCCCCCAACCGGGTGGTGAACCGGGGCTTTCGCTGGTGTCGCGACCAGCTGTTTCGCCCGCTAATGGTGGGCGTCGTGCGTGCCCGCTACGTTGTGGTGGCAGGGGCCTTGGTGCTGCTGGCCAGCCAGATGGCGCTCTTTATCAAGGGGGATGTCACCTGGCGCTTTTTCAATGCGCCAGAACGGGCGTCCGTATCAGGTAATTTTGCCATGGTCGAAGGTGCCACCCGTGCCGACACGCTGGCGCAGATGCGCGAGTTTCAGCGTATGGTCGACGTCCTTGGCGCCGAGTACGAGGAGCGCTATGGCCGCAATCCGGTTGACTTTGTCATGGCGGAAGTGGGCGGCAACACCGGTCGCGGCCTTGCGGGCACGGAAACCAAGGACAGCGACCTCCTGGGTAGCATCGCAATCGAGTTGATCGACGCTGACCTGCGCCCCTATTCCAGTTTCGCCTTCGTGGGCGAGTTGCAAAAACGCGTGGTGCAGATGCCGCTTACCGAGGTGGTCTCCTTCCGGGGCTGGCGCTCTGGTCCCGGGGGCGATGCGCTGGACGTGCAGTTTTACGGCGCCGATGTCACCACGCTCAAGGGCGCGGCGGAGGATCTTAAAACCGCCCTCACCCGCTACCCCGAGGTCTCCGCCGTCGAGGACAATCTCGCCTATGACAAGGAAGAGCTGGTTCTGGATCTCACCCCGCAGGGTCAGGCGCTCAATTTCACCATCGACAGCCTGGGGCGGGCGCTGCGCCAGCGGCTCAATGGGATTGAGGCCGCGACCTATCCGGAGGGGCCGCGCTCAGCCCAGATCCGGGTAGAGCTGCCCGAAGGCGAGCTCACCGCGGATTTCCTCGAGCGCACGCAGATGCGCGCGCCCTCGGGGATTTATGTGCCGCTCTCGGATATTGTCACCGTCAGCCAGCGCACCGGTTTTTCAACCGTGCGGCGCGAAAACGGCGTGCGGTTGATCTCCGTCACCGGCGACATTTCCGAGGATGACCCGGTGCAGGCCGAAGCCATCATGGAGGCGCTGGAGACCGAGATCCTGCCCAAGATCGCCGAGGAACGTCAGGTCGAATTCCGCCTCTCTGGCCTCAGCGAACAGGAAGACGAGTTCCTCTCTGATGCGCGCACCGGGCTGATCCTCTGCCTGACGGGCATCTATCTGGTGCTATGCTGGATCTTTTCGAGCTGGACGCGCCCCATCGTGGTCATGGCGATCATTCCCTTTGGTCTCGTGGGGACCATCTGGGGGCATTACCTCTGGGATTTGCCGATGAGCATGTTCACCGTGGTCGGCTTGTTGGGGATGACGGGGATCATCATCAACGACTCCATCGTGCTGGTCTCTACCATTGATGAATACGCACAGGAGCGCGGTCTCATCCCCTCCATCATTGACGGGGCGGCAGATCGATTGCGGCCCGTGATGCTGACAACGCTCACAACGGTTCTGGGGCTTGCGCCCTTGATGTATGAAACCTCACAGCAGGCACAGTTTCTGAAACCGACAGTCATCACCCTGGTCTATGGCCTTGGGTTCGGGATGTTCCTCGTGCTTTTGGTGGTACCGGCTCTGGTCGCCATTCAGGCGGATGTCGCGCGCCCGTTCCAGGCGCTGAAACGTGCTGTCGCCGCCGGGCCGCATCGGGTTGCCCACCGCCTGCGCGCGTTGATCCTGCTCGGGGCCGCTCTGCAGGCAGTTTGGCTTGGGCTGACCTTGGGCTGGACCTTGCTCACAGGGGCGCTGCCTGCCGCCGTTGGCACCGCACTGCCCTTTGTGACGCAGATGGATCCCCTGCGCGCAGCACTCATGCTGGGCCTTGGGGGGGTGAGCGTTCTGGCGCTCCTTGTTTATGTGATTGGGGCGGTGGGCGCACTGCGCGGGACATCACGCCAGACCTCCTGAGCGCGCCGCGCAAGCTCCGCCACCCGATCCAGAAGCTCAAGCCCCTGATCTTCGATCTGCGCCACCGGCACCCAACGCGCCTCCAGCGCATCATCATAGGGCACGGGATCTCCCGAGATGTAGTGACAGAGCGTTGCCACCAGGAAATACTGGCCCTCCACCGTGCCATCTGCAGCGCGGGGGATCACATCAAGGGTCATCAACTGCGCCCCCGGCTCTGCGACAACACCGGTTTCTTCCAAAAGCTCGCGAGCGGCGGCTGCGGCTGCGGTTTCACCAAGCTCCACATGCCCGCCCGGGAAGCCCCAAGTTCCGGCATTGGGCGGGTTCTTGCGCTTCACGAGGATCACGCAATCCGCGCCATCAATATTGGCACAGACCACGCCAAGGGCTCCAAGGATCGGGCGGCGCGTCGGATCGGTCATGGACGATGGGCCTTGTGTCAAAAACGCGAGGGCTGCGGACGGCGGTAGACCCCAACGGCAGGATGGTGACCGGGTGTCAGCCAGAGGTGCAGCCGCGAATATCCACCGCATGCGAGGTGCCCAGCACCGTAAAGCGCAGCGCGGAGCGGTCAACCGCAATCGGGCCGTCCTGCGCGGGCAACAGCTCTGCCTCAGCCACCAATTCACGCCCTTCACGCCAGGATTTTGTTTCGGTTGCAACCAAGGACGCACCGCCTTCGATCACCGCATATTCTTCACGCCCCGCAGAGGGCATCGAGATCCGGGCCGAGACTTTCATGCCATAGGGCGTGGGCGACAGACGGCAGGTCACACCTCGGACACGGGCTTCAGCTGCGGAATAGGGACGCGCCGCCAAGGCGGCGGCAATTGCGGGATGCCGTCCAGCCGAAAGGTCAGCGCGATGATCAAACCGCAATTCCGACGGGATGCAGACATCCTTGCACAGACCAAGTTCCATCCGGCCTTTGATCCGGATTGGCGCGCCTGCGTATTTGGGCGTGATCTCGATCGGCAGCACCAATTCGTCGTGATAGCCTATGGTGCGAAAGCCGGAGGTCAAGAACAGCTCAGGCGTGGGCCAGGTAATCCGCAGATTGGCCACATTGCGCGAGCCTTTCCAATCAAACCGTGGCGGAATGCCCGCGTCGCCCGGAGCGCGCCAGTAGGTTTTCCACCCCTGCGCCAATCTCAGGTGCAGCGCCCCCATGTAGCGCCCGTCCTTGGTCGGTCCGCCATCCAGCACCTCAATAGAGACCAGATCAGCAAGGTTTTCCCGCGCCAAAGATGCGGAAGCCAACCCCAAACAAGCAAGGCAGGCCAAGAGGGCGATCCTCAGGCGGATTCGTAGCTGTGTCGTCATATTTAGAGGTTTTGCCCCTTGCGCCGTTAAAGCCAAGTCACATCCCAGAGAGACCTGCGCAAATAACGCAAACGTGACAGCGTCGCAGCGCCTCGCCCCGGCCGAGGCGGGGTTGCAACAGCTGCTCCTGCGCGTCATTCTGAGCGAAGCGGCCGCAGGCCACAGCAGAGGCAGTGACATGAAACTGACAGGCAAGTTGCTGATCGCCATGCCCGGCATCGGGGATCCCAGGTTTGACAATTCGGTGGTGTTCCTCTGCTCCCACGGACAAGAGGGGGCGATGGGACTCATCGTCAACAAGCTCGCGCCCGGAGTGGTGCTGAAGAGCCTGTTTGACCAGCTCGACATCACCAGCAAGCCCGCAGCAGCAACGGAACCGGTCTATTTTGGCGGGCCGGTGGAAACCCAGCGCGGGTTTGTGCTGCATTCCGACGAATATATCTCGACCGTGAACTCGCTGCCCGTCTGTCCGGGACTGTCGATGACGGCCACGCTGGACGTGCTCGAAGACATTGCAGAGGGACGTGGCCCCGAACGCTATCTGGTGATGCTCGGCTATGCGGGCTGGGGTCCCGGACAGCTGGAAGATGAGATCGCGCAAAATGGCTGGCTGACGGCGGATACGGAGCCAGACATGGTGTTTACCGACCTCGCTGATGGCAAATGGGAAGCGGCGCTGGCGAGCCTCGGTGTTACGCCGCTGAACCTTTCGATGGATGCGGGCCGGGCCTGACCCCAGGGCCCGTGACCGTAGTGTGAGGCAACTGTTTAACGAAGCCCCCTTCTCAGCACCCATTCGTGCAGCCCGCGCCCGACACGATGCCCCCATCTCGAACAGGATATACCTGGCAAAAGGGGGGGCCTCCCGCCCGTCGGCATCGCATCACAGATGCGCCCCCCCCGTTGGGCCCGGCGCCGCTGGCGCGGCGCGGTTGCGATGGCCAATCGCGCTCTGAAGCAGCGTCAAAGCGGCGACAGATAGACCGACCTCACCCCCTCCTTGCCCCATCCGCGCAGCCCTCCTATAAGGACCGAAACAGCGCGGAGTTCGCCCATGCAGCCCCCCTCTTTCGACCAGCCTCACCTCCTCGGGATCGAGCCCCTCAGGCCACATGAGATCACCGCCATTCTGGATCTGGCCGAAGATTACGTGGCGCTCAATCGGCAGACCGAGAAGCACTCCGATGCGCTGGCGGGGCTGACGCAGATCAACATGTTCTTTGAAAATTCCACCCGCACGCAGGCCAGCTTTGAGCTCGCCGGCAAGCGACTCGGCGCGGATGTGATGAACATGGCGATGCAGGCCTCATCGATCAAGAAGGGCGAGACGCTCATCGACACCGCGATGACGCTCAATGCCATGCATCCGGATCTTCTGGTGGTGCGCCATCCTCACTCCGGCGCGGTGGACCTCTTGGCGCAAAAGGTGAACTGCGCGGTGCTGAACGCAGGCGATGGGCGCCATGAACATCCGACGCAGGCGCTTTTGGACGCGCTGACGATCCGGCGCGCCAAGGGTCGTCTGCATCGGCTGAACATCGCGATTTGTGGCGATGTCACCCATTCGCGAGTGGCGCGCTCCAACCTGATCCTGCTGGGCAAGATGGAAAATCGCATTCGCCTGATCGGCCCGCCAACGCTGGTGCCACAGCAATTTGCGGAGTTTGGCGCCGAGATCTATGACGATATGCGCGAAGGTCTAAAAGACGTCGATGTCGTGATGATGCTGCGGCTCCAAAAAGAGCGGATGGACGGCGGTTTCATTCCTTCGGAACGCGAGTATTTCTATCGCTACGGTCTGGATGCGGAAAAATTGGCACTGGCCAAACCCGACGCCATCGTCATGCACCCCGGGCCGATGAACCGCGGCGTAGAAATCGACGGGACCATCGCTGATGATATCAAACGCTCCGTAATCCAAGAGCAGGTCGAAATGGGCGTGGCCGTTCGCATGGCCGCGATGGATCTTCTTGCGCGCAACCTGCGGGCGGCGCGTCAGAAACAGGCGTCCTGAACGCGATGCAGGATGTGATTGAAATCCCCAAGGGCGCGCGCGATCAGGTGCTGATCTTTGCGCTCGACATGCCCGTAGAACAGACCAAATTCCTCAGGGATGAGGACGGCGCGCTGGCGCAGGTCTTGGGACTGCCCACCATTGAGATGACGCAGGTCGAGATCTTTCCGGTCGAAGATCTCGAAGGCCTTGGCCTCCTTGGCTATCTGCGCGAGGGCATGGGGGTCTCAGAAGCAGACCTTTCGGAACATGGCATGGCGCTCGATGGTCTCAGTGGATGGGTTCTGGTGCTGCGCGCCCGCGCCTTCGACGGGGCGGCGACCCGGCTCACACCCGCCCGGAGTGTCACGCTGGTCGCCCGTCTTGGCGAAGTAAAGACCGACTGGTCTGCGCCCAGCACGATCCCAAGCGCCGCAGCCCAACCGACGCTGCGGACGCCACCTCGTGAGGCCCGCAACCGCGCCCGGCGCATCGGGGCGTCGTTGTTTGCGGTGGTTATGTTGCTGATCTGCCTTGCCATCTGGGGACTTGTGACATGAGCGCGCCGGATAGCCCTTTCCTTGTGTGCGCCTGTATAGCGCCTTCCTGCCGCCCCCTTGCACGCCCACTTCCTGCCTGCCCGACATTTGTGAAGGACCCGGTCTGATGACGACGCTTTTCCTCAACGCCCGCCTGATCGATCCCGAAACAGGCACCGACGCGCCTGGCAGCCTCCTGGTGCAACGTGGCAAGATCCTCGCCCGCGCTGATCAAAGCGACAAGGAGATGTTTCTTGCGGACAACGGTCTGCGCACCAAAGACGTGCAGATGGTGGACTGCAACGGCAAATGCCTTGCCCCCGGGATCGTGGACATCGGCGTCAAGGTTTGCGAGCCGGGCGAGCGGCACAAGGAGAGCTACAAATCCGCAGGGCTTGCAGCTGCCGCGGGTGGTGTGACCACCATCGTGACCCGCCCTGACACCTCCCCCTGCATCGACAGCCCTGAGACGCTGGAATTCGTCACGCGGCGCGCGCAAGCAGATGCACCGGTCAATGTCCTGCCGATGGCGGCTCTGACTAAGGGGCGCGAAGGTCGTGAGATGACCGAAATCGGCTTTTTGCTGGACGCTGGCGCCGTGGCCTTCACCGATTGCGATCATGTGGTCACAAGTACCAAGGTGCTGTCGCGCGCCCTGACCTATGCCAAAAGCTGCGGCGCGCTGGTCATTGCGCATCCGCAGGAACCCGGCCTCTCTCAGGGGGCGGCAGCCACATCCGGAAAGTTCGCGGCGCTGCGCGGGCTGCCTTCTGTGTCTCCGATGGCCGAGCGCATGGGGCTTGATCGCGATATCGCATTGCTGGAGATGACCGGCGCCAAGTATCACGCCGATCAGATCACCACCGCGCGCGCGCTGCCCGCGCTGGAACGCGCCAAGGCAAACGGGCTCGACATTACGGCGGGGACATCCATCCACCATCTCACCCTGAATGAGCTGGACGTGGCCGACTATCGCACCTTCTTCAAGGTGAAGCCGCCGCTTCGGTCCGAAGATGATCGCCTCGCGGTGGTCGAGGCGGTACGCAGCGGGCTCATTGATGTGATCTCCTCCATGCACACACCGCAGGACGAAGAAAGCAAGCGGTTGCCCTTTGAAGAGGCCGCCGCCGGTGCGGTTGCGCTCGAGACCCTGTTGCCAGCGGCAATGCGGCTCTATCACGCCGAGCTTCTGGACCTGCCAACGCTGTTTCGTGCCATGGCGCTTAACCCGTCTCGACGGCTTGGGCTTGCCTCCGGACGACTGAGCGCGGGCGCACCTGCGGATCTCGTGCTGTTTGACCCCGACGCCCCCTTGGTGCTGGATCGTTTCAAGCTGCAGTCGAAATCCAAGAACACGCCTTTTGACACCCAGCGGATGCAGGGACGTGTCTTGGCAACCTATGTGGCCGGTGAGCCCGTTTATCGAAAGGACGCATGATGCTGCCTGCGCTTGAGACAACGCTGCCCCTGCTGCTCTTCTGGGGCGGGATCGGCTATCTTCTGGGCTCAGTGCCCTTTGGCATGGTGATCACCCGCGCTTTTGGGCTGGGCAACCTGCGTGAAATCGGATCGGGCAACATCGGCACCACCAACGTCTTGCGCACCGGAAGCAAGGCCGCCGCGGCTGCGACGCTCCTTCTGGATGGCGGCAAGGGCGCGGCGGCGGTGCTGCTGGCGCGTGCTCTGGCAGGCGAGGACGCGGCGCAGCTTGCAGGGCTTTTGGCCTTTCTCGGGCATTGCTTTCCGGTCTGGCTGGGGTTCAAGGGCGGCAAAGGGGTTGCGACCTTCCTCGGCCTCATGCTGGCGCTCGCATGGCCGGTCGGGATCGCCTGCTGTCTGACCTGGCTTGGTGTTGCGGTGTTGCGCCGCATCTCGTCACTCGCGGCCCTCTGCGCAGCGGTTGCGGCCCCGGTCTGGTGTCTGCTGCTCGGCGCACCTCAAGCCGCCGTTCTCTCGGCGCTGCTGGCGCTCGTGATCCTCTGGCGCCACCGCGAAAACATCGCCCGCCTCAGGGCCGGCACAGAGCCAAAGATCGGCCAGAAATAGCGCACGCCACCCCTGTTGATGCAAAGCCCCGCCCCTACCGGCGGGGTTTTTACGTTCTGCGCACTCAAATTGAGGCGCTTTGTTGCACAGTCTCACATTTGCGCCAGCACCCCCTCAAATTGAGTTGTTTTGCATGTGATCGGACGCCTCCCCAGATGGTCGTCATGGCGGCACACACCGTCACAGGAAACAGGATTTAAAGCACCTGTCCCTTTCTACACCTCCCCCCCGGTGCATTACGGCTCCGGACAGATCAAAAGGTTCAAACCGATGACCAAGACCACATCCTTCACCAAATCCCTTCTGGGCGGTCTCGCTTTCTCTGTTGCGCTGGCGACCTCTTCGCTTGCGGCAGGCGTCGATGTGAACGCCTCCTCCACCGGCCTTGCGATGCAGGGTTATGACCCGGTTGCCTATTTCACCGAAGGCGAAGCTAACAAGGGCAGCTACAAACTGACCTCCACCTTTGACGAGGCGACCTATTGGTTCACTTCCGAGGAAAACAAGGAGCTGTTTGAAGCCAATCCAGAGGCTTATGTCCCCGCATATGGTGGCTACTGCGCCTTTGGTGCAGCGATGGGCTTCAAGTTCGACGGCGACCCCCACCAGTGGAAAATCGTTGACGATGTGCTGTACCTGAACCTCTCCAAGGACATCCAAGAGCGCTGGGTCGAGGACATCCCGGGCTATATCGAAAAAGCAGACGTGAACTGGGAAACCATCGAGGATGCGGCCCCGGCCGAGCTGCTGCAATAACGCGGTCGCGCTCGTTTCTTAAAAACAAAAAATGGGCGGCAGGAGATCCTGCCGCCCATTTTTGCGCGCGGGTCCCGGAGGGAACGGGCACCGCAGCGCTTATTTCCCGGCCATGCGCTCCATCGCTTCGGCTGTGCGTTTGGTGTTGTTGTAGATCCCAAGCGCAAGATAGAGCGAACCGCCAATCAGGATCACGTAGAGCGTCCCGCCCAAAAGCACGCCTAGAGCGGGCAGAAGCCCCCCGGCACTGGGTTCTATAAAGGCGACAACAACGCCGCCGAGCACGACGAGCAGCAACAGGACAACAATGACGCCCACAAGTTTTTCAAATGCGGAGATAAAGAAACGTTCCATTTTCAACACCTTTCAAAGCAATGGTTGGCGCTCTCTTAAGGACAGGTCGGGACCCGGACAAGTTGTTGATTGGGGGGAAATATGCCCTTGGGACGTCACCACACGACCCCCGGTTTCATGGCGCCGCGAACCAGACCGCGCAAGAAAAGGGGCGCCCCAGCGGCGCCCCTTTTCTTGTTTCAAATAAGAACTTAGTGCCGTTCAATAGCTGTAATCGGCATAGATCCGGGTCAGATCACCGTTCCAATCGCCATTGTAGCGATCCAAGAGTTCGTCTGCGGGGACTTTGCCGCTCTCGACGCTCTCGCGCAGTGCATTGAGGAAATGAGTCTCGTTGGGGACAAGACCGCCTGCACCCTGACGGGCGCGCGCCTTCAGTCCGGCTTCTGAAATCGCCAGAACCTCTCGTGCCAGATCATGCATCTTGATCGCGCCGACCTCTGCCTGCAGCCCTTTGACCGCAGCCTCGATGCGCAGGTTTTCGCGAGTCTCCGCGTCCCAGCCCTTGACCAGATCCCAGGCCGCGTCCAGCGCAGACTGATTATACATCAGACCCACCCAGAACGCGGGCAAAGCACAGAGGCGACGCCAGGGGCCACCATCGGCGCCGCGCATTTCCATGTATTTCTTGATGCGGGCTTCTGGGAATGCGGTCGTCAGGTGATCGGCCCAGTCGCTCAATGTGGGCGTCTCGCCCGGCAATGCGGGTAGCTCGCCCTTGAGGAAATCCCGGAAAGACTGGCCCAAAGCATTGATATATTTGCCATCACGGTAAACAAAATACATCGGCACATCAAGGGCATAGTCCGCATAGCGTTCAAAGCCCATGCCCTCTTCAAAAACAAAGGGCAGCATTCCGGTACGGGCATCATCCAGATGCCGCCAGATGTGGCTGCGCCAGGATTTGAGCCCGTTAGGCTTGCCTTCAAAGAAGGGGGAATTGGCAAAGAGCGCCGTCGCCACCGGTTGCAGCGCCAGCGCCACGCGCAGCTTTTGCACCATATCCGCCTCGGAGGCGAAATCGAGGTTCACCTGCACCGTGCACGTGCGCCGCATCATCGCGCGCCCCATGGTGCCGACGCGCTCCATGTAGTCGTTCATCAACTGATAGCGGCCCTTTGGCATCAGCGGCATTTCGTCGTGCTGCCAGATCGGGGCGGCCCCAAGACCGATGAATCCAACACCGATCTCGTCAGCAATGTCTTTGACTTCGCGCAGGTGGGTGTTCACCTCATCGCAGGTCTCATGGATGGTCTCGAGCGGGGCACCTGACAGCTCCAGCGCTCCCCCCGGCTCAAGGCTCACATTGGCCATGTCCTTGGTGAGGCCGATCAGCTTGCCGCCCTCGGTCACCGGCTCCCAGCCATGACGGTCCCGCAACCCTTCCAGAACAGCCAGAATGGAGCGCGTCCCCTCGTAGGGGAGCGGTTTCAGCGTGTCCTTGCAGTAGCCGAACTTCTCATGCTCGGTGCCAATGCGCCAATCGTCGCGCGGCTTGCAGCCCGCTTCCATGTAGGCCGCCAGTTGAGCATGGCTTTCGATTGGTCCGCCACCGGACTGAGGAATGGACATAGGGAGGCCCCCTTTGTGGTCGTCGCCAAACAGGGGCGAACGTGGCATTTGTGACAAAGGGCGCGCGGCCCGGGGTTAAAGTGGTGATGCGAATTCGCGCCAGTGTCAATGCAGGCGATACGCCTGGTGCGACTCTGGTGATTTCTGCCATATCACGACTTGGTGAGGGCCTTTGTGATGCAGTTCACTCAGCATGCGTTCTGTCTTCAATCCCGGCAGGCTGGCAAAGACATCAAAGAGCGCCTCCGCCCCGGTTGCAGTCACCGGAATTGCCAAGGGCGGCTGCCCCGGCTGCTCCAACACCCAATGCGACGGGCGCGCGGTATGATCGAGCCGCAGGGTCTCGATTTCGGACCGCGCGACGGCGCCACCGGTGAGCGGGCCGAAATAGCTGATCTGACCTTCGGTGACCTGCACGACACCCGGCCCCCCAGAGCCAAGGCGAAACCGCATCCGCTGCGCGCCGACCACCGCAAGCACAACCGCCAGCGTCACACAGGCCCAGCCCGTGACCTGCGTCAAACCAATGCCCCAAAGCGCCCACCGAAGCCCCAAAAGCAGCAGCGCCAGCGCCCCCAGGAGTTCACGCCACCGCCACAAAGCCGCGCGCGCCTCTGGTCGAATGAAACTCATCTGACGTCCTCCACCCGACCTGCACAGATCTGCGCAGGTGTTGAAAACAGAACCAGCGCAAATGCATCTGCTGGCTGAAACCCGAGCGCGCGATACGCCCGAGCGGCGTCTTTGCCCGCGGCAAACAGCACCCCCTGCCGGGCGCCGCGCTCGCGCGCTTCCAACAGATGCCGACCGACGACGCGGCGCGCGTAGCCACGCCCACGCAACATTGGCGGCGTATAGACACCGCCAACCTGCACCGCCTCGTCAAAGGCCGTGTTGAAACCGCTCATCGCCACCGGTTCACCCTGAACCGTTAGCACGCGGTGGCTGTCCCTGGCGATATAGGTCGCAATATCGTGACGCGCCTTGTCCCGTGCCGCGTCGGGCGCAGCATTGAGGACCTCGACCTCATAGGCCGCGCGCCAACCTTCCACGAGTCCGCGCGGCGCCTCGGCCAATGGCACAAGCGCTTCTTCGGGGCGCATCTCCACCGAAACATCCCTGAGGTCGAGCACAAACCCCGGATCATCTCGATCCAGCTGGCACGGGTGATCTCCGATGTCATTGGCCGCGATAAAGCGCCGCGCTTGCATCGCTTTTCCCAACACCGCCGTGACATCGCGCCCCGCCAGAAGCTGTCCGGCCTCCTGCCAGTCCCGTCGCGTCGCGCCCGGTGCCATCATCATTACCGAACCACTGTTGGTGATACCAAAGACCCCGTCACGCGCCTCCCGCACCCAGAGCGTCAGCCCATGAGAATGATCCGATCCAAACCCGTGATCGCGCAGGTTCCCGATCAAGAACATGGCGCCTTCGATATGCGCAAACAGCAGTGCCTCAATCCACGCGAGGTCTGAGGGCTCTGCTGCGCGCCAGGCCATTACCAGTCTCCCAACCGCTGCTGCCAAAGCGTCAGTGCGGCCACAGCCGCAGTATCCGCACGCAGGATCCGTGGCCCCAGACTGACCACATGGGCCTGTGGCATTGCATGGAGGCGCTTGCGCTCCGCATCGGAAAACCCGCCCTCCGGCCCGATCAGAATCGCCCAGGGCCCGGCCGCGCCAGCGGAGCCCTCCACCTGGGCCACATCCAGAAACAACCGCTGGCCGATCTCGGCCTCGTCACAGAACATCAACTGACGCTCTGCGGGCCAATGGTCCAACAACGACGGGAGTTTTTGCAGCTCTGCCACCTCGGGCACATAGGTGCCGCCGCATTGCTCGGCAGCCTCGACGGCATGGGCCTGTAGACGGTCCTGTCGGATGCGCTCGGAATTGGTGAACTCTGTCGCCACCGGCAAGATTCGCGCGGCGCCCATCTCGGCAGCTTTTTCGACGATGAAATCGGTCCGCGCCTTCTTGATCGGCGCAAAGATCAACCACAGGTCGGGCGGCAACTGCAGGGGCTTTGATTGCTCAAGGCAGGCGAGCACGCCCCCGCGCTTGCCGGCCTCGGCCACCTCGGCCTGCCATTCCCCGTCGCGCCCGTTAAAAAGCGCAACCCGCGCGGCCACGGAGAGCCGCATCACCCCAAAGAGATAATGCGCCTGATCGCGGTCCAGAGGAACCGTTTGCCCTGCCCCCAAGGGGTGATCTACATACAGTCTGACTTTAGCACTCATGGGGTCCTACATATGCAAGGCCAGTCGCCAACACCAGATGGACAAGTCGCGGATGCGGTGAAAGACAATTGGGTCGACATCTATGCACCCGCCTGGACCCGCCCCTACCTGCGCCTGAGCCGTGCGGATCGCCCCATCGGGACCTGGCTCCTGCTGCTGCCCTGCTGGTGGGGATTGGCACTTGCGATGATCGCCGGACAGGATGCGCGCTGGGAGGATCTGTGGATCTTTGTGGCCTGCGCGCTTGGTGCGTGGCTGATGCGCGGCGCGGGATGCACCTGGAATGACATCACTGATCGCAACATCGACGGCAGTGTCGAGCGCACCCGGTCGCGCCCCATTCCCTCCGGTCAGGTCTCTATCAAAGGGGCGCTCGCTTGGATGGCCCTGCAATCGCTGATCGCCTTTGGCATCCTGCTGACCTTCAATCAGGCTGCGGTCGCGATGGGGATTCTCGCGCTCTTCCCGGTGGCGATTTATCCCTTTGCCAAGCGGTTTACCTGGTGGCCGCAGATTTTCTTGGGGCTCGCCTTTAACTGGGGTGCGATGCTGGCGTGGGTGGCGCATACGGGCCATCTGAACTGGCCTGCGGTGGTGCTTTATGTGGCCGGGATCGCGTGGACGCTCTTTTATGACACCATCTATGCCCATCAGGATGCCGAGGATGATGCCCTGATCGGGGTGAAATCTACGGCACGGCTCTTTGGCACCAACACGCCAACCTGGCTGCGCCGCTTTATTGTTGCCACCGTGAGCCTGATGGCGCTTGCAATCATCATGGCCGTACAGCCCGCTGCCTCGGTTCTGGCGTTGGCGCTCTCGCTCTGTGCACCCTGGGCGATGGGCTGGCATATGACATGGCAGTTGCGCGCCTTTGACGCCGACAACAACGACCGCCTCCTGTCGCTGTTTCGGCTCAACCGGGACACCGGCTTGATTCCGCTCATTTTCCTTGGGCTGGCCCTGTTTGCCTGATCCAGACCACAGGCGCGATTGATCCAGCGCGATTGGCCTAGTAAGACCTTTGACGACGAAACTACCGGAATTTCTGACCTCATGCGCATATCCTCGTTTCTGATCCCCACCGCCGCCTTTGCCGGTGCAGCCGGTCTTAGCTTGGTGGTTGCGGGATTCGCGGCGACGGCGCTTGAGAACAATTCCGAGATCGTGGTGCGCCGCACCCTCGACAAGGCCGGCTTCACCTGGGCCGAGGTTGCGGCGGATGGGCTGCGGGTGGAACTGTCGGGCGAGGCCCCGGATGAGGCCACGCGTTTTGCCGCCATTTCCGAGGTCGGCTCCGTGGTGGATGCGGCGCGGATCATCGACCAGATGGAGATCACCCCCTCCAAAGGGATCGCCCCGCCCCGGTTCTCCACCGAGATCCTGCGCAATGACGCGGGCATCTCGATTATCGGTCTCATTCCAAGCGACAGCGATCACCGCGCACTGGTGAAGAAACTCGGCGCAATCCGGGGGGCGCCGCAAGTCACCGATTTTGTGGAAACCGCAGACTATCCGATGCCAAAGGGCTGGACGGATGCCATGTCCTACGCCCTGAAGGCGCTGGCCCTGCTGCCACGCACCAAGATCTCGGTCGAGGCAGGCGCTGTGCAGATCACCGCCATTGCCGACAGCCCCGAGGCCAAGGAAGAGCTTGAAACAGAGCTCAACCGGATGCTGCCGCCGAACGTGCATGTAACGCTCGACATTGCTGCGCCGCGCCCGGTGATCTCGCCGTTCACGCTGCGCTATGTTCTTGGCCCCGAGGGCGGGCGCTTTGATGCCTGCTCTGCCGAGAGCGAAGAAAGCCGCAGCCGTATTCTGGACGCGGCCCGTGATGCGGGTTTGGAACGTCAGGCCGATTGCACCATCGGTCTTGGTGTGCCCTCGGCCAATTGGTCGCGCGCGGTCGAAGTCGGGCTTGAGGCACTCACGTCGCTTGAACAGGGCTCGATCACCTTCTCCAACGGCGATGTCACGCTTGTGGCTGCGCAGGGCACGCCCGAGGCGCTTTTCGATCGGGTCGTGGGCGAGCTTGAGAACGCGCTGCCGCAGGTTTTTGTGCTGCATGCGGTGCTGCCTGAGCCCGAGGAGACTACCGCCGACATCATCCCGGAATTCACCGCCACCCTCAGCCCGGAGGGGCAGGTTCAGCTGCGTGGACGTCTGAGCGACAATGCCCAGAAGCGCACTGTCGACAGCTATGCCAAAGCCCGCTTTGGCAGCGACACGGTTTATGTTGCCACCCGCAATTCGCCGGATCTGCCCGGCGTCTGGCCGATCCGTGTGCTGGCCGCGCTGGATGCGCTGGCCCAACTCGAACGCGGCTCGGTCACCGTGACCCCCGAATTGGTGGCAGTGCGCGGCATGAGTCACGTTGAAAACGCCAGCGCCGAGATTGCCCGCATGCTCTCGCAGAAATTAGGCGAGGCAGAGGATTACGACCTCGACATCACCTTTGAAAAGCCCCCGGAGCCCGAAGACAAGCTGATGGCGCCGCAACTCTGCGAGGCGGAACTGGCGGCGATCCAGCGCGCCGACAAGATTGCCTTTGAGCCGGGCTCTGCCACGGTGGCCGCCGACAGTGCGCGCGTGATCGACAAGATCGCCAAGCTGTTGCAGCAGTGTGGCGAAATTCCTCTTGAGATCCAGGGCCACACCGACAGCCAGGGCCGTGAGGAAATGAACCAGAACCTGAGCCAGGCACGGGCGCAATCGGTCTTGAACGCTCTGCGCGCGCGCCGCATCCTGACCGGGAGCTTTGTGGCGCGCGGCTATGGCGAGGACAATCCGATCGCCAGCAACGACACCGAAGAGGGCCGCGAGGCCAATCGCAGGATCGAATTCCGCCTGATCGAAAGCGCTCTGCCACAGGACGATGCCGAAACAGCCGAGGCCGAATCCGACGCGCAATCCGCAGATGCCGAGGCCGCGCCCGCAGGTGATGCGGACGCACAAACGCCTGAAACACCCCCCGCCGCTGCCGCGGCCCCCGAAGAGGACACCGACGGACAATGAGCAGAACAGAGTTCATCCTCACCACAGCAATCATCCTCTTTGTGGCCTTCGCGATGGGGTGGTTTGCCAATTGGCTGGTGCATCGTTTCACCCGTGTCCGTCAAAGCGATGTGGCCGATCTGGACCGCATGAGCCAGGAACTCCACGAGGCAGAGGAAACCCGCGATCAGGCCATCACCTATCTTCAGCAGCGTGAGGCTGAGCTCACCAACCAGTTGAGCCAGACCGAGGCCGAATTGCGCGCGGCCATGGACGGGCTGCGCGAGGCGCGGCATGAAACCGAAGAGCTGCGCAACCAGTTGCGCGGTGCCGGCTAAGGCCCCTCTGCGCACCATGAGCAACGACCCGCTCCTCGATGAGCTTAGAGCACATGAAGAACAGGTTTGGGATGCGCTGGTGCGCGGGGACGCTGATCTGGACGCCTCACTTCTCTGCCAGAGCTTTCTTGGCGTCTATGGCGACGGTTTTGCCGACAAATCTGCCCATGTCGGACAATTGGCCGAGGGCGCCACAGTGCAGAGCTATGCGCTCACCGACCTGAGGGCGCGCGCCCTTGGTTCTGATCACGCCATGCTCAGCTACCGAGCGCGGTTCATGCGCCATCGGCGCAACCAGGCCGAAGACATGTATGTGACCTCGATTTGGCAGCGCACCGAAGGCGGCTGGATCAATATCTTCAGCCAAGACACGGCTGCTGGTGAGGCCACCGACTAAGAGCGCGCAACTGCGGCCGAATTGGGCGCAAGTTTTCGTTGCACCCCGGAAGACAGCCGTTTCCGCACGCGGGCGCGCTTTTGCACGCTATGGTCTGTGGCGAGGGGCGTCAGGACGTGCTACGGGAAGCCTGACACTCGGATCTGCAGCAGCGCCCGCTGCCAGCGCAGCAGCCGCCTCGCAGATCCAAAGCAAAGGACACTACTATGAATATGATCGGGACTTTCATCAAACCTATGCACCCCGAGGGGCGCAAGTTTGTCGCGATCTTTGCCGCTGTCACCTTTGGATTGTTCCTGCTGACCCCCATCCTGGGCTGGATCGGCGTGGGCCTCACGGTTTGGTGCTACTATTTCTTCCGCGACCCCGAACGGGTCACCCCCGCGCGACCGGGGCTGGTCATATCCCCTGCCGACGGGGTGGTCTCTTTGATCGAGCCGGCAGTACCCCCCGCAGAACTGGGCCTGCCCGATGTCCCGCTGACCCGTGTGAGCGTGTTCATGAGCGTGTTCAACTGCCATGTGAACCGCGCGCCTGTCGCAGGCGAAGTCACCGCCGTCGCCTACCGCCCCGGCAAATTCTTCAATGCCTCTCTGGACAAGGCAAGCGCGGACAACGAGCGCAACAGCCTCGCAATCCGCATGGAAGACGGCCGCGACCTCGCGGTGGTGCAGATCGCCGGTCTAGTTGCGCGGCGCATCGTCTGCTTTGTCAAACCCGGCGCCCAGCTCGGTCGGGGCGAACGCTTTGGCCTGATCCGTTTTGGGTCCCGACTGGACGTCTACCTGCCTGAAGGCGTGTCGCCGCAGGTGGAAATTGGCCAGACCATGATCGCCGGGGAAACCGTGATCGCAGAACTGGGAACCGGGGTGCACACTGACCAGAACAAAGGTGAGCTGCATGGGTGACGACGAAGAACATCACCCGCCCTCGCATCTGACGCTGGTCCAGCTGATCCCCAACATGCTGACCATCGCCGCTATTTGCGCCGGCCTTTCCGCGATCCGCTTTGGCATCGAGGGCAATTATGTCCTGGCAGTGCAGTTGATCCTTGCGGCCTGCGTTCTGGACGGGCTGGACGGGCGCCTGGCGCGACTTCTCAACAGTGACAGCAAGATGGGCGCGGAGCTCGATTCCCTCGCGGATTTTGTGAACTTCGGTGTCGCGCCAGCGCTTGTGATCTACTTCTGGGCGCTCGAAGATCTGCGTGGCTTCGCGTGGATCACGGTGCTCATATATGCGATCTGCTGTGTCGTGCGTCTTGCGCGGTTCAACGTGACGGCAAAGGCAGATCCAAGCGAGGACAAAGACGCCTCTGGGGCCTATTTCACAGGCATCCCCTCCCCTGCGGGGGCGTTGCTCGCGATGCTGCCGATGTTTTTGTCCTTCGCCTTTGCCGATGCGCCCTTGCTGCCCGATGTTGTGATCTGCCTGCACCTCATTCTTGTGGGCTGGGCGATGATCGCCCGCTTCCCGGTATGGTCTTTCAAAACAGCAAAGATCTCTCGCAACAACGTGAAGTTCTTTCTCGTTGGTTTTGCGGTATTAGGGTCGGCGGTGCTTATTTATGCCTGGATCACTCTTGTGGTTCTCTGTCTGGCGTATTTGATTGTAGTTTTATGGAGCATTCTCTCTCATCGCATTTCGGATGACAGGAAAGGACATTGAAGTGAAAATTGAAGCGGTCGAGTCGTCCTATGCCCGATGGGCGCCGGTTTATGATCGAACCTTTGGGGCTGTAACCGATGTCGGGCGCCGCAGGGCTGTGTCCTTCATAAACAATCGCAAAGGTCATGTGCTTGAGGTGGGCGTGGGAACGGGCTTGTCGCTGCCGCATTACGGTCCAGACGTCCGCGTCACGGGCGTGGATTTCAGCGCCGAGATGCTCGCCAAGGCACAGCGCAAGGTGGATGCACTCGATCTGGATGGCCGCGTTGACCTGCAGCGCATGGACGCGCGCGAGCTGGCCTTTGAAAACGCCACTTTCGACACCATCGCCGCCATGCATGTGCTCTCGGTCGTTCCTGAGCCCGAACGCGTCATGGCCGAGATTGCGCGGGTTCTGAAGCCCGGCGGCAAGGTGGTCATCACCAACCATTTTGCCAAGGACACCGGCGTTCTTGCAGGGCTTGAGCGTGTCGCCGCACCGATGGCGAACCTGATCGGCTGGCACTCCGATTTCAAGATGGACACTATTTTGCAAGAACCCTCCTTGCAGGTGGCAGAACTGCGCAAGCTGCCGCCGCTTGGGATGATGACCTTTTTGGTTCTTGAAAAGCGCGTCAACTGAGCCTCTGACCCGCGCCAAATCAGGATCGCATCGCCCGTGCCTTAGAACAAAGGCGCGGGCGTCATTTTTTGCGCGTCATGCCCCGCCAAGCAGGGGTGCCGCAAACATGATGTCATTTCGCCATCTTAACATCACAGTCGCTAACCAGAGATAAATCCAGCATAGGCTGCTGACCGCCCCTGATGCGCCCGCAAGACAGCATCGGGCATCGCCCACCTTGGGATCGGTGGCGACAGTTTCTGTCCCTTGGGCGCAGCCGACAGCCTGTGCGGCGAGATATTTACCAATTTCTGCCATGTGCAGTGAGTGAGTTACCAAAAGGCGCAGGCCATGCCAGACATCGACATTGTCAGATCCGACAACGATCCGCGCCAGAGCGATCACGGCATCCGCACCGATACCGCGTCGCGCGGGGTGGACCTCGAAGGGGCGAAGATCACCGTCACCTATACCGACGGAACCACCGAGACGCTCACCTGGAAAGCGCTTGATCCCTATACTGCTGGGGGCGCGACCGGTGACAATATCGACATGTACTTCGGCTATGACTGGCACCAGCTGACCACGACAAAGCCCCTCGCCTCGCTCAAGATCGATCTGGCCCCGGCAAACTCCGTGTTCGACACAACCTTTGCCAGTGATGGCAACCCGAACGATCCCTCCACTCCAGGCTCCAAAGAAGGCTTTCCCTTCAAGGTCTCGCCCGACTACGAGGACCTTGGCGGCACGATCACCGCGACCTACTCCGGGATCGCGGGGCTCGATGGCAATGCGCCCGTAGGGGATCTCTACACCACGATGACGCTGGATTTCACCAGCCTGCCCGGCGGTGGCTTGCAGGGGGATCTGGTCTGGAACTCCGATATCGACACGCTTACCGGTCCCTTTGCCTCTTCTGTGACCGCGACGGACGACTTTGTTTCCATCTCCGGGAATGGCTCGGAAGTGATTGATATTCTCGGCAATGACGCCGGGGCGGGCAAGGGTCCTCTGACCATTTCCCATATCGCGGGCACCGCAATATCGGCCGGAGAGTCGGTGACGCTCGCAAGCGGTGAGGTGATTACCCTCAATCCCGACGGAACCTTGTCGATCACCAACGACAGCCCCGAGGATGAAACCAACAGCTTCACCTACACAGTGGTGGATGAGGCAGGAAATACCGCGACCGGCACCGTCACGGTTGACACCAAACTCACAGCGCCCCCCTGCTTTGTCGCGGGCACGTTGATCGACACCGAAGCGGGGCCGATCGCGGTCGAAGATCTCACCGTCGGCATGCAGGTGATGACGCGGGACCATGGGCCACAACCACTGCGCTGGATCGGTCGCAGCACCCGACTCGCGCGGGGCCGCAACGCACCAGTGCTGATCGCCCGCAACGCTTTGGGCCACCATGGCCAGATCGCACTTTCGCCCAATCACCGCGTCCTGATCCGATCAGAGCTCGCAGATCTGCAATTTGGCCAGCCCGAGGTGCTCATCAAGGCGAAGCATCTGGTCAATGGAGACAGCATTCGGATTCTCAGCGATGGCACGCAGGTGTGCTATGTGCACATCCTCTTTGACCGCCACGAGATCGTGCGTGCCAATGGTCTGGACAGCGAGAGCTACCACCCCGGCGCTGAAACCCTTGGTGCTTTTGACGCGGACACCCGAGCCGAGATTCTCGACCTCATGTCAGACTGGCAAGAGTATGGACCTGCTGCACGGATCACGCTCAAGCCGCGCGAATGTGCGCTGCTTCAACTAAACCGACACTAAATCGAAATTCACACCGGCATCCCAACAAGGGGGGACGATTTTCATTTCTGATGAAATGGTGCGGTCGAGAAGACTCGAACTTCCACGGGAGTTACCCCACAGCGACCTCAACGCTGCGCGTCTACCAATTCCGCCACGACCGCACTGTCTATGACTTGGTGTGAGAGGGCGTATAAATCAGCCCCTCAGGGATGTGAAGAGGGAAAACGCAAAATTCTTGAGTTTTCTTTTCAGGCGCGGCGCTGGCCTTCAAAATTCATCTGACCGATCCGTTAATTCGTTGATTTTGCGACGGCTTTGGATCTCATCTTCGCACCCTTCCCGCAATGAGGAGCGTCGCGCTTGGACCCGCCAAGGCTGCCCCCCACTGGCGCGGCGCGGTCTCAGCCTTGTGCCTTGTGAATAAGGCCTCGCACTCGACGGCAGAAGAAATTATGGCAGTGTCAGAAGAGACACGCGCGGGCGCGCTCCGAGTCGTGCGCACTGGCGTGTCCAATTTATGATGCACCCCGATGCACGGGACTACGCAAGGAGCGGGCAGCATGGTTGAATGGATCACCTCCGACGGTCTGGTCTCATATGAAGAGGCCACCCGCTTCATGGAAGAGCGCGCCGAGGCCATTGCCGCAGGCGAGGCAGAAGAGTGCATCTGGCTGCTCGAACATCCGCCGCTGTACACCGCTGGCACCTCTGCGCGGATCGAAGACCTGACGGACCCGGACCGCTTTCCCGTTCATGTGACCAAACGTGGCGGGCAGTATACCTACCATGGGCCGGGGCAGCGGGTAATCTATGTGATGCTCAACGTTGCCGAGCGCGGCAAGGACGTGCGGTGTTTCGTGCGCCAGCTTGAACGCTGGGTGATTCTTGCTCTGGAAGAGTTCAATGTCACGGGCCACATTCGCGATGGTCGTGTTGGCGTCTGGGTGGAGCGACCGGAAAAGCCCCTCACGCCCGCCGGTGCCGTGGCCGAGGACAAGATCGCAGCCATCGGTATCCGGCTGCGCAAATGGGTCAGCTTTCACGGTATTTCTATCAACGTGGAGCCGGATCTTTCGCATTTTTCGGGCATCGTTCCCTGCGGGATCAGCGAGCATGGGACCACCAGCCTCGTCGACCTCGGCCTGCCCGTTACCTTGGCGGATGTGGATGTCGCCCTGCGGCGCACGTTTGATCTGGCCTTCTCAGAAGAAGCCGCACCGAGCTGCGACCTGGACTAAGCACCTGCTGGAACAGGGCGCGTATTCCTGCGCTGGACCATCTCAATGCGCTGGCGTGTCCAAAGCGAATGCTGCGACTGGGATTTTTTCTTAACCTTGGTGCGCCACGTACCAATGCACATTGACGACGCGGTGAGGGAGATTTTTTGGCTTCTCACCACTCGCCCAGAACGATTTATTCCACTCTTAATGAGAGTCCTGTCGGCACCTTCTGCCTTAGGTTGAATTGCGAAACATGGGTCGCAAGACACTGATCTGGAACCATTCTCCCGAAACCGGCCAGACGCCTTTCATTAAAAGAGCATATCTTCCCCGAAATATTGCGATATTGTTGCCCTTACCTTGCGTAGTATTTACGGCGACCTACCCATAAAAAGCGATACCAGCGACGCAACGTTGAGCGATTGTTTACACTTTCCGACATTTTATTAATTCATTCGTGATGGAGATCCGCAATGAATTCGTCGCTTGCCAGTTTTTTTGCCCGAACCCCCGCCGCTACATTGGACAGCTGCGACAGTGAACCGATTCATCTTTCTGGTTTAATTCAAAATACCGGCGCGCTGATCGTACAGGACCCGGAAACTGGTTTGATAATAGGGGCCTCGGAGAATGCGCATCTCTTTCTGGGGCGACCGGTCGAGGCCATATTGGGCTTTAGCCTGACGGAAATCGCGCCGGACATTGCAGACGAGCTGGCCGAGCCGGACAATGGCCAAAACATTGTCCATGAGATCCTGGAAAGCCAACGCAATGTGGACGATTGCGTATATGACACCATCTGCCATGTGCATGATGGGCGGCGGGTCATCGAATTTGTCCTGAACGAAGCCCCATCCGCGTCGCAAGCGCGCAAACGCATGCGTATGAGCGGACCAGCATGCGCGCAGATCATGGCGGCCCCCACATTCGACGCAGCAATGCAGATCGCCTGCAATACAGTGCGCACGCTGACGGGGTTTTCCCGGGTAAAGATATATCGCTTTCTTCCGGATTGGTCGGGGGAAACCATCGCCGAGAGCAATGACGGCAGCCTACCGAGTTATTTGGGCATGCACTTTCCCAGCGGAGATATTCCAAAACAGGTCCGCGCCTTGATGGAAATTGTCCCCTTTCGTTTTGTGGGGCGCGTGGATGACGACAATATCGCCATTCGCGCGCTCACCTCCGGTGCTGGGGACATTGATCTGACCTGGGCAATGAACCGCTCTGTGTCGGCCATGCACACCGCCTATTTGCGCAACATTGGCGCAGGAAGCTCGTTTTCCTGCAGCCTGATGGACAAAGGCAAGCTCTGGGGCCTGATCGCCTGCCACAGCGGAGGGTCGATGGTGGTGCCCGCCGACAGCTGGAGCCTGGTGCAGGAAATTGGCACGGCCCTGATGCTGAAGTTCGACCAGACCGAGCGTATGGCCACCGCTGACATGATCAGCCGCCTGCGCCGGATCGAGAATGAATTTGCCGCGGAAATGCGGCGCACAGGCGATGTAGAAGATGTGATCAAGACGCTGGTCCCGATCCTGCAGAAGTTCCTTCGCGCGGATGGTTTTGCCTTTCAGTTCGGCACCAATATGCACACCTCAGGAGAGGTCCCCCCCGAGAATTTCATTCGCAAGCTTGTGCAATGGAGCAAGACCAATATGGAGGATGTGGATCAGTTCCAGACCGCGTCCCTCCATGCTGATTTGCCCGAAGCAAAGCATCACATCGACACCGCCTGTGGCGTCCTTGTGCAGCCGATTGTCATGCACCGGGTCTGTCAACTCTTGTGGTTTCGGGGGCCGATCACACGGCGGGTCGCATGGGCTGGACGCCCCGACGCGCAGGCCAAGATCGACCCGAAAACGGGCGTCACCCTGGGGCCACGACAGTCGTTTGACAAATGGGTCGAAGAACACCGCGATCAAAGCCTGCCCTGGGAAGAGGCCGAACTGGAAGCCGCACGCGAGATCTTCAAGGAGTTTCTCGACATCATCACCTCGCAGCTCCTGCTGAAGGAAGAGAACTCCTCCCTGCGCAAATTTGCCCATACGGCAGCACATGACATCAAAGGCTCCTTGCGGGGGATCAGCGCCGCGCTTGGCTGGATGGAAGAGGATGATTTTGAAAAAACCACAACGCGAGAGCATCAGGAACTCGCACTGGCGCAGGCCAGGAAGCTGCAAAACCTGACCGAGAGTCTGCTGGAGATGACTCTGCTGCGCGAGCAGCCGACAGCAAAGTTCAGCAAGACAGACCTCAAGAAACTGGCCGAAGATACAAAGCTGCTGATCAAATATGACCTCGAACAGGCGGGGGGGCAGATCAACGTCGGGGCATTGCCAGACTGTACCGTCGCGTCTGATCTCATCACACGTCTGCTGCTCAACCTCTGTGGAAACGCAATCAAATACGCAAAATCGGATCAGCCTTTGCAAATCGACATCACGGGCGAGGTGCTCGATGGCGAGATGAACCGGCTGATCGTGACCGACAACGGCCCCGGGATCGAGTCCAAACATGCGGAAAAGATATTTGAGCAGGCCACGCGCCTTCACGATGGTGGCGAGGGCTGTGGATTTGGTCTGGCGATCTGCACCGAAATCGCCAAGAGCCACCACGGGCAGATCTATCTGGACACCAGCTATAGCGACGGCGCGCGTTTCGTCTTTGAATGGCCCTGCGAGGATCCAACCTGAGATGACCAAGGCTGGAGAAATCGGCGGACGTGAGCGGCTCAGGCTGGCCACCGACCCGCAGCATCAGGAGATGCATCATCATCCTGTCATGGCGTGCCTGCTGGCCCCTTCCGTGACCCTCGCGCAGATTGAGACCGCCTCGGCGGTCTCTCTTGGCGCAGCCAGGGAAATCGAGCGCGCGCGTGCAGCTTCGGGAGAATGGGCGGACTTTTCGCTCTCGGCTTACCTGCAGCGCTTGCACCATGGCCTGCCCGCACATCTGCAAACACAACACGCGCCGCCGGTGGCATTGCCCACGGATCGCTACGCGGCACTTGGGGGGCTCTATGTCATTCATGGCTCTGCGTTTGGGGCAACGCTGATTGCCAACAAGATCCGCGCGCATCTTGATATCGACCCGGCGCCCTATTTCCCGGCGATTGACAAGACGATCTGGCGCCGTCTGGTCGCAACGCTCAACGCCATGACCGAAGAAGAGGCTGATGCTGCTGTCCGGGGGGCATGCCAGGCTTTTCTGCTCTTCAAACGCATCGCGGACCGGCAAACCCTGCAGCATACGTTGCAGGTTACACCATTTGAGGCGCTGCACCAGCCGCAACCTGTTGATGCGGCGATCAATGCCGCTGGCGCCATCGCGGCACCATAGGGCGCGCACGCAACCTGCCTCGGCAGACGGATGGCACGCGCGGCAGGGCAAGGTGTATGAACCCTTGCAATTCGCGCTTCAGGCTCTAATTTAGAACCATTCCAAAACTTGACAGGCCCCGGTGAACGTAGTTTACCGGGTCAACCTGACGGAGAGCCGAAATGTTTATCCAGACCGAATCCACGCCGAACCCGGCGACATTGAAATTCCTGCCCGGCCAGACCGTTCTGGATGCAGGAACCGCCGACTTCCCTTCTGCCGAAGCGGCCTCAAAATCCCCATTGGCTCAGCGCATCTTTGCGGTGAGCGGCGTCACAGGCGTGTTCTTTGGCAATGATTTTGTCACAGTCACCAAAGACGACTCGGTCGAGTGGGATCACATCAAACCCGCCGTCCTGGGCGCCGTGATGGAGCACTACCAATCTGGCCAGCCAGTGATCAACGAAGGCCAGCAGCAAGCCTCCGGCCACGCGGAACACACCGGCGAAGACGGCGAGATTGTCAACCAGATCAAGGAACTGTTGGACAGCCGCGTGCGTCCGGCTGTGGCGCAGGATGGGGGCGACATCACCTTCCACGGCTTTGATCGTGGGGTTGTCTACCTGCATATGCAGGGCGCCTGCGCAGGCTGCCCGTCTTCGACCCTCACGCTCAAGATGGGGATCGAGAACCTGCTGCGCCACTACATCCCCGAGGTAACAGAAGTGCGCCCTGTCGCGGTCTAAACCCGACCCCCCCGGCGCGCACGACAACACGCAGAACGCCTTTTAAGGACCGGTCAGGAGCACGACGCTCTGGCCGGTTTTTTTCTAGACGGCCCTCGCGATGCTGCCTCGCATTGATCACCTCGTCACCGCCGGGCCAATGACGGCACCCCTCAATGACTTGCGAGTCGTGCGCCGCTCTGCCACAGACAGGGGACCGCACCCTCAAAGAGACAGACTGCAGATGCCAGCCAAAGCCCCCCTGATCCTGGGATTTGACACCTCCTCCGCCCATTGCGCGGCGGCCTTGCTGCGGGGCGAGACTGTTTTGGCGCAGCGCCGCGAGGAAATGGCGCGCGGGCAGGCCGAACGGCTGATGCCGCTTATCGAAGAGATCCTGGCCGAGGGCGAAGCCACCTGGAGCGATCTGGACGCCATTGCTGTTGGCATTGGCCCTGGCAATTTCACCGGCATCCGGATCTCTGTTTCGGCGGCGCGTGGGCTGGCGCTGGGGTTAGACGTGCCGGCCATCGGCGTCTCCAGTCTTGAGGCGCAGGCCTTTGGGCAAAACGCCCCGGTGATATCGAGCGTCGATGCGCGCCGTGACCACCTCTATCTGCAGGTGGGGGATCAGCCCCCCGGCCTCTATACGCTTGAGACGCTGCCACCGCTTCTGGACGGAGCGATGTGTGTCGGGCAGCAGGCCAGTGAGATCGCAGCGCGCTGTAACGGCACCGTCGCAGAGCCACGCTATCCGGTGGCCGAGGCAATCGCCCGTGTCGCCGCTAGCCGTCTTGGTGCACCTGACCTCCCTGCCCCCGCGCCGCTCTATCTGCGCGATGCCGACGCGGCCCCCTCGCGCGAGCAGCCGCCCGCCCTTCTTAATGACTGATCCATGACGGACAGCACCATGGATGACAGCCCCGCAGCGCTTGCCGCGACACATCGCGCCGCCTTTACGCAGTCCCGCCCCTGGACGGAAGCTGAGTTTGGCGACCTTCTGTCGGATCGTTTCACATATCTGACCGGGGATGCGCGCGCCTTTGCCGTGGTGCGTGAAATCGCGGGCGAGGCAGAGCTGCTCACCATCGCAACGCATCCGGATGAACAGCGACAGGGCCATGGGCGCAAGATCATGCAGATGTGGATGCATAACGCAGCGACACGCGGCGCCACAGACGCTTTTCTTGAGGTCGCACAAGACAACCTTGCCGCGCAAGCGCTATACTCGGCTTGCGGATTCGGCCTTGTCGGGATTCGAAAGGCCTATTATCCGCGACCAGAAGCTGAAGCGGCGGATGCCTTGCTCATGAAACGGGAACTTCCTTAACGGAAATTCACATTTTTAGACCGGCTGGTCAAAAATATGTTGACCCCGGGCATGCGCAACAGGCTAAATCGCTCCACCTTTTTGAACGGACATGCCCGCGATGCGGGGTAAGAAAGAAAAAACTGGGAGTATCTGAATGACCCTGATGAAATCGCTCATGGGCGCTGCTGCCGCAGTTGCGCTGACCGCAGGTAGCGCACTGGCAAACCCGGCTGTGATCTTCGACCTTGGTGGCAAGTTCGACAAATCCTTTAACGAAGCGGCCTATAACGGCGCGCAGCGTTGGGCGGATGAGACCGGCGGCAAGTACCTCGAGATTGAAATGAAGTCCGAAGCCCAGCGGGAACAGGCGCTGCGCCGTTTTGCTGAATCCGGTGCCAACCCGATCATCACCACCGGCTTCGCCATGAGCGCGCCGCTGGAAGAAGTGGCCGGCGACTACCCTGACACCAAATTCGTCACCATCGACGGTTGGGTCGACGCGCCCAACGTCCACGTTGTGAGCTTCTCCGAGCACGAAGGCTCCTTCCTCGTGGGCATGCTGGCGGCGGAAGCCTCCAAGTCCGGCACCGTGGGCTTCATCGGTGGTATGGACGTGCCGCTGATCCGCAAATTTGCCTGCGGCTACGCGCAGGGCGTGAAGGCCGTGAACCCCGATGCGACCATCATCTCCAACATGACCGGAACCACCCCGGCAGCCTGGAATGACCCGGTCAAAGGCTCCGAGCTGACCAAAGCGCAGATTTCTCAGGGCGCGGACGTGGTTTACGCGGCTGCGGGCGGCACCGGCGTTGGCGTTCTGCAAACCGCAGCAGATGAGGGCATCCTCTCCATCGGTGTGGACAGCAACCAGAACCACCTGCACCCGGGCAAGGTTCTCACCTCCATGCTCAAGCGCGTGGACGTGGCCGTCTATGAAATCCTGAAAGCTGGCGAAGATCTCGAAATCGGCAAGGTCACCCTTGACCTCTCCGACAACGGTGTTGGCTATGCAATGGATGAAAACAACGCCGAGCTGGTCACCGCAGAGATGCAGGCCGCGGTGGAAGATGCCAAAGCAAAGATCATTTCCGGCGAGCTCAAAGTTCACAACTACACCAGCGACGACAGCTGCCCGGTTCTGAACTTCTGATCACAGTGATCCGCACCTCTCTCCGCCTGGGACATCCCGCGGCGGAGGGGTGTTTGCATATGGCCCGGAGGTCGCGTTCCGCGTGCCCTCCGGGTTTGGTTTTTCCCGTCCCGGTGTTTCTTAACATGAACATGAAAACCACGCGTTTGCGCACGCGGGGACCGGCGATGAGATGACAGGGGAACCGCGATGACGGCACCAGCAATCGAACTCAAAGGCATCTCGAAGGCCTTTGGCCCCGTCCAGGCGAACAAGGACATTTCCATCAGCGTTCAGCCCGGCACGATCCATGGGATCATCGGGGAAAACGGCGCGGGCAAATCCACGCTGATGAGCATTCTTTATGGGTTTTACAAGGCCGACAAAGGCGAGATCTGGATCAAGGGTCAAAAGACCGAGATCCCCGACAGTCAGGCCGCCATCGCCGCAGGGATCGGCATGGTGTTCCAGCATTTCAAACTGGTCGAGAATTTCACCGTCCTTGAAAACATCGTGCTTGGCGCCGAGGATTCCGGCCTGCTGATGCCCTCGCTCTCTCGGGCCCGCAAGGAGCTCAAGGAGCTTGAGGAAGAATACGAGCTCTATGTTGATCCCGACAAACGCATCGACGAAATCGGCGTTGGCATGCAGCAGCGGGTAGAGATCCTGAAAGCCCTCTACCGCAAGGCAGAGATCCTCATTCTGGACGAACCCACCGGGGTGCTGACCCCGGCCGAGGCGGATCAGCTGTTTCGCATTCTCGACCGGCTGCGTTCGGAAGGAAAAACCATCATCCTGATCACGCATAAACTGCGTGAAATCATGGAATATACCGATACCGTTTCGGTGATGCGCCGTGGCCAGATGACCGCCACCGTAAAGACCGCCGAAAGCAGCCCCGAACAGCTTGCAGAGCTGATGGTGGGCCGTAAGGTGTTGTTGCGCGTCGATAAAGTCCCCGCCACCCCCGGCAAGCCCATCCTCGAGATCGAGAAACTCTCGGTTGTGGACAGTGCCGGTGTGCAGCGCGTGAAGGACATTGACCTCACCGTGCGCGCAGGCGAGATCCTCGGCATTGCGGGCGTTGCGGGCAACGGCCAATCCGAACTCCTGGAGGTTCTGGGCGGCATGCGCGAAGGCACCGGCAATATTCGCGTCAACGGCCAGCCGCTGCCGCTCTCGGGCAAGGGCTCGGATGCGCGCGCGCGCCGCCACGCCGGTATCGCGCATGTCCCCGAGGATCGCCAGCGCGAAGGCCTGATTATGGATTTCCACGCTTGGGAAAACGTCGCCTTCGGCTATCACCGCGAGGACATCTATAAAAAGGGCCTGCTTCTGGACAACGCGCGCCTGCGCGCCGACACCGAAGCCAAGATGGAGAAATTCGATGTCCGCCCGCCGAACCCCTGGCTCGCGGCCAAGAGCTTTTCCGGTGGCAACCAGCAGAAAATCGTTGTGGCCCGTGAAATCGAGCGCAACCCCGACCTGCTGCTAATCGGCCAGCCGACGCGCGGGGTCGATATTGGTGCGATCGAATTTATCCACCAGCAGATCGTAGAGCTGCGCGACCAAGGCAAGGCGATCCTGCTGGTCTCGGTAGAGCTTGAGGAAATCCTGTCGCTCAGCGACCGGGTTGCGGTGATGTTTGACGGTAAGATCATGGGCGAGCGTCCCGCGGATCAGACCGATGAGAAAGAACTCGGCCTGTTGATGGCCGGCGTCGCGGGGGAGGCCGCGTAAATGGAAAAGATGCCTAAATGGGCCGATGTGGTGCTGATCCCTCTGATCAGCCTCCTGTTGGCCGCAGTGATTTCCGCAATCGTGATCCTCTTGATCGGAGAAAGCCCGATCGAGGCGCTGAACCTCATGGTGAATGGCGCGCTGGGATCCACCTATGGCTGGGGCTACACGCTCTATTACGCCACCAACTTCCTCTTTACCGGGCTTGCGGTGGCGGTGGCCGCCCATGCGGGGCTCTTCAACATCGGCGGCGAGGGTCAGGCGATGATTGGCGGACTGGGTCTTGCGCTTGTCTGCCTCTATATTCCCTTCCCGCATTGGTCGATTGCGCTGATCTTTGCAGCCTTGGGCGCCGGGATCTTTGGCGCCGCCTGGGCAGCGATCCCCGCCTATCTGCAGGCCAAACGCGGCAGTCACATCGTGATCACCACCATCATGTTCAACTTCATCGCTGCGGCGGTGCTCAACTACATGCTGGTGAATGCCCTGAAACCCAAGGGCGCGATGGACCCTTCCACCGCGAAATTCCCAGAAAGCGCTCAGCTGCCTTCTCTGCACGAGATCCTCGCGCCCATCGGCATCGAGTTCTCCAAATCCGCTCCCGCCAATGTCACGCTCTTTGTGGGCATTGCCGCCTGTATCGTCGTCTGGGGCCTCATCTGGCATACGCCGCTGGGCCACGAAATCCGCGCCCTCGGCAAATCCGAGCGCGGCGCCGTCTATGCGGGCATCTCGCCGGTGCGCACCGTCATGATCACCATGCTGATCTCCGGCGCGCTCTGCGGCTTGATGGCCACCAACAACGTCATGGGCGAGGCTGAGCGCCTGGTGCTGAACGCCACCGAAGGCGCTGGCTTTATCGGTATTGCGGTGGCCCTGATGGGGCGCAACCACCCGTTTGGGGTCTTCCTCGCGGCGATCCTCTTTGGGTTCCTCTATCAAGGCGGCGCAGAGCTCGCGCTCTGGACCAATATCCCCTCCGAGCTGATCGTGGTGATTCAGGCGCTTGTGATCCTCTTTACCGGTGCGCTCGACAATATGGTCCGCATGCCGATTGAAAAGATCTTCCTCGCCTTCCGGAAGGAGAACGCCTGATGGATTTCCTGACACTCATTCAGGTGTTTGACAGCACCGTTCGCATGGCGACCCCGCTACTGCTGGCCTGTCTTGCGGGTCTCTTCTCCGAACGCGCAGGCATTTTCGACATCGGCCTTGAGGGCAAGATGCTGATGGCGGCGTTTTTCTCCGCTGCGGTTGCGGCCGTTACCGGCAACGTCTGGCTGGGCCTTCTGGCCGGGATTGGCGCGTCGCTGCTGCTCTCGGGGCTGCATGGACTGGCCTCGATCACCTTCCGGGGCAATCAGCTGATCTCGGGTGTAGCGCTCAACTTCCTCGCCTCCGGCCTGACCGTATTGATCGCCGAAAGCTGGTTCCGCCAGGGGGGCCGCACGCCGTCGCTCTTGACCGAAGGTCGTTTCAACGGGATTGAACTGCCCTTTGCCATCGGCCCTTCGGACGCCGAGGCCGCCGGGCGCCCCCTGAGCGAAATGATCGCCGAAGCCAATGTGATCCAGCAGATCTGGTCCGAGTTGATCTCCGGTCATTCCATTCTGGTTTATGTGGCCGTCCTGATGGTGCCGCTGACGTGGTGGGTTCTGTTTCGCACGCGGTTTGGCCTGCGCCTGCGCGCGGTGGGGGAAAACCCGGCCGCCGTCGACACCGCAGGTGTGTCGGTGCGCAGCCTGCGCTTTGCCGCCATTGGCATCGCGGGCGTGCTCTGCGGTATCGCCGGGGCCTATCTCGCCACCGGCCTGCAGGCGGGCTTTGTCAAGGAAATGACCTCCGGGCGGGGATATATCGCGCTGGCCGCGCTGATCTTTGCCAAATGGCGCCCCTGGCACGCGCTTGGCGCCTGTCTGCTGTTTGGTCTGTTGCAAGCGGTCGCTCTGCGGTTCCAGAGCATCCAGCTTGGCGGGGTTTCGATCCCGGTGCAGGTCATGGATGCCCTGCCCTATGTGCTGACCGTTGTGATCCTTGCTGGTTTTGTCGGCAAGGCAATCCCGCCGCGCGCCGGGGGTCAGCCCTATGTAAAGGAACGCTAAAGGCTTCTGTCCAAAGCACATCCTTTCAGTCATCCTGTAGCACCCCCGCCTCAGTCCTGAGCGCGGGGGTGTTTTTTCGGCTCTGGGCGGTCGCTTTCAAAATCAGCCTGTTCTATGGTCAATGCAACTCCGTCCCATGGGGTGCCGCGTTGCAGCATGCCCATGCCCATCCGCCAGCAGAAGACGCCCCAGGGATATGAATATTTACCTCCCCATCGCCGAAGTGGCCGTGAATGCGTTCCTGATTCTGGGACTGGGTGGCATGGTTGGGGTGCTGTCCGGCATGTTTGGGGTCGGCGGCGGGTTCCTTCTGACGCCGCTTTTGTTCTTTATCGGCATCCCGCCAGCGGTTGCCGTGGCCACTGGCGCCAATCAGATCGTGGCCTCTTCGGTGTCTGGCGTTCTGGCACATCTGCGTCGCCGCACCGTAGACCTCAAGATGGGAGCCGTGCTGCAACTCGGGGGTCTCATCGGCGCGGGATTAGGCGTTGCGATTTTCAATTATCTGAAGTCGCTGGGGCAAATCGATCTCTTTGTGACGCTCTGCTATGTGGTTTTCCTCGGGATAGTCGGCGGTCTCATGTTCATCGAGAGCGTAAACGCCCTGCGCAAATCCAAACGCGGCGGCGCGCCCAAACGCCGCCAGCGCGGCTGGGTTCATAGCCTGCCCTTCAAGATGCGCTTTCGCACGTCCGGGCTCTATATCTCTGTGCTCCCACCTGTCGCCGTCGGGCTCTTTGTGGGGATGCTCACCGCGATCATGGGGGTCGGTGGCGGCTTCATCATGGTGCCTGCGATGATCTACCTCTTGGGCATGCCAACCAAGGTTGTGGTCGGCACCTCGCTGTTCCAGATCATCACCGTGACCGCAGCCACCACCATGATGCACGCGGTCACCAACCAGACCGTCGACATCGTGCTCGCAGTCCTTCTGCTGATCGGCGGCGTGGTGGGCGCGCAATTTGGTACCCGCATCGGCATGCTCCTCAAGGCCGAACAACTGCGCATTCTTCTTGCGCTCTTGGTGCTCCTTGTCTGCGGCAAGCTGGCGCTGGATCTCCTGTTGGAACCAAGCGAGCTGTACTCGCTCAGCCCGCTCCGGGAGGTCCGCTGATGTCCCTTCTGCGTCTGATCTCCTTTACGATATGTGCCACGCTCTCTGCTTTGGCCGCCACTGCCGAAGAGGTGGTGCTCGGCCTCAGTCAGGATCGTGTCGCCATCACCGCGACCTTTGATGGCTCGGAAATCCTGATCTTTGGCGCTGTGAAACGCGAAAGCCCCATCGCCACCGAAGCCCCGCTTGAGGTGGTCGTCACCGTCGCAGGTCCAAGCGAAACCGTGCTGGTGCGCCGCAAGGACCGCGAGTTGGGCATCTGGGTCAATACCGAGGCCGTCACCGTCGACTCCGCGCCGAGCTTTTATGCCGTCGCCACCTCAGCCCCGTTTTCCGAGGCCCTCAGTGACACAGAAGATCTACGCCACAAGATCTCCATCAACCGTGCCATCCGATCCGTGGGGGCAACGGTCGAGGGCGCGCAGAGCTTTACAGACGCGTTGATGCGGATCCGCGAGGAAAAGGGGCTCTACTCCTTGCAGGAAAACACCGTTGCAGTGGACGAACAGACCCTGTTCCGCACTGCGTTGCGCATGCCGGCAGACCTGATCGAAGGCCACTACCGGACCCGGATTTTCCTCACCCGCGCCGGGCGGGTGGTGTCGCAATACGAGACGGTGATCGAGGTCAACAAGGTCGGGATGGAGCGGTTCCTGTTCAACCTGTCGCGCGAACAGCCTGCAATTTACGGCCTACTGGCACTTGTGATCGCGGTGGTCTCGGGCTGGGGCGCGGCGGCCGGGTTCCAGCTCCTGCGCGCACGCTGAGGCGGACGCAACCGCGCCGCGCGTCAGCGCGGCGCCCGGCCCAACCAGAGGCCATGTGCCACAAGGCGCAGGGCAAATGGGCGGGAGCCTCCCCGCCCCGGATTCACACCAGAGGTCAGCCGCGCCCGATATAGGGCATCTTGGTCGCCATCACGGTCATGAACTGCACATTGGCCTCCAGTGGCAACTCCGCCATATGCAGCACTGATCGCGCCGCATCGCCCACGTCAAAGGAGTCCATCGGCGGCGCCTCGGGATTGGCCTCGGCCATGCGCTGCGCCAGATCTGCAACCATCGGCGTGCGGGCATTGCCGATATCGATCTGCCCACAGGCAATGTCATAGGCCCGCCCATCCAGAGACAGCGATTTGGTAAGCCCGGTGATCGCAGCCTTTGTCGCCGCATAAGGCACGGTGCCCGGGCGCGGCACATGGGCGGCGATGGAGCCATTGTTGATGATCCGTCCCCCCCGCGGGGTTTGATGGCGCATGCGGGCAAATGCGGCCCGCGCGCTCAGGAACATCCCGTTGAGGTTCACATTCACCGCCGCAAACCAATCCTCCAGCGCGATTTCATCGATGGTGCCCGGCGGGGTGAAAATCCCCGCATTGTTGAACAAGACATCGATCCGCCCTGCCTCGGTGCAGAAGCGATCAAATGCAGCCTCTACGGCGGCGGGGTCGGTCACATCTGCAGGCAGCACCACGGCACAGCGTTGACCCTCGGCGACCTCCGCCAGTTTCTCCACGCGCCGTGCCAAGAGACCGACCATCCAGCCCTCCGCCAAGAACAGCTCCGCGACCGCCCGGCCGATACCGGAACTCGCGCCGGTGACGAGAATGGATTTTGTCATAAAGAGGCCTCCGCGTCCTGTGCTTCCAATGTCAGTGTGGGCGCCGCCACTTGCTTCAGATCCTCGACCGGCAGCGGCCCCGTAGGTTTGGCCAACCGGTTGCGCACCACCCAGATCAGCCGTTCCTGTGCGCGGGTGATCGCCACATAGGCCAGCCGTTTCCACAGGGGCTGGCCCGCCTCGACCCGCCCCATCCGCGCTGCCGCATAGATGTCGGGCGCAAAGACCTGCGCCGTTTCCCATTGGCTGCCTTGCGCCTTGTGGATCGTAACCGCCGCACCGTGTAAAAACGTCGCCCCCATGCGCGCGGCAAAGGGAATAAAAGGCTCCTCTTCCTCGGGTTTTTCGATCTTCACGATCGAGGCGGCCGAGACCTGCGGATCTTCAGCGCCCATCACATGCAGGCGCGAAAACCCAGGCTTGCGCCCGGGACCGAGGTAGATGACCTGCGCCCCCTTGATGAGTCCGCGCGCTTCCAGATCGAGCCGCTTCTTGCGGTGTTTGAGCGGAAGCTCCAGCCCGTCGCAGATCAGTGGCTCCCCCTCAAGAAGCTGATCCTCTGGCGCGCCATGCACGGCCCGAAACGCGTTGATGAGCCGGATGCGGGTGTTGTTGCGCCAGACCAGAACCGGCGAGCGCGCCATCAGATCCACCTCGACCCGCTGGCCCCAGACCACACGTTCGTCCTGACGCGCCTTTTCCTCGACCATGCGCTCAAAATCCTCAAACCCCATCTGCGGGTCCGCCAGCGCATGCGCCAGATCGAGGATCGGGTTGTCGGCTTCTTGGCGGTGAATGCGATTGAGGATCAGCTTGCGCTCTTCGGGCAGGTCGTCAAACACCATCGAACCCGATTGGTTCACGGGCGCCAACTGCGCCGGATCCCCAAACAGCACAAGCGTCGGGAAAATCTCCTTCAGGTCTTCGAACTGGCGATCGTCCAGCATCGAGGCCTCATCGACAAAACCAATGTCCAGAGGCTCTTCGCGCCGTTTCCAGCCGGTGATAAAGTCCGATCCCCGCAAACCCGCCGCCGCCAGTGCGCCAGGTATGGATTTATTGGTGGCGTAAAAGGCTTCGGCGCGCGCCAGCGCCTCGTCGCTCAGCCCCTCGATCTCGGGCCGGTCGCCCTCTCCCGCCAGCCACTCGGCGATGCGCTCATATTCCGGGTCATACACCGGCGTGTAGAGAATGCGGTGAATGGTCGTCGCCGGCACACCGCGCAGGCGCAGGACGCTGGCGGCCTTGTTGGTTGGTGCGAGGATCGCCAGCGTGCGTTTCTCGCCCTTTTTGCGGCTCTCGTAATCACCCGACACCACTTCGACACCGGCGGCGGCCAGGGCTTTGTAGAACTCCGATAGCAACAAGGTCTTGCCCGATCCGGCCTTGCCGATCACTGCGCTGACGCCGGTTTCTCCACGCGGCGGATGCAGCAGATCCTCACCCAGATCAACCCCGGCTTTGCGCAGCTGTTCGGAAAGGGAATCAAAGGCTTGCGCCTGATCATCAGAGAATTGCAGCGCGGGCGCTGAGGAAGGAGCCTGTGTCATGGCGCGACATTACAACTGGGCGCACGCGCGCACCAGTGGGATCAGGTTGCAATCAGCCCCATTGTCACCGCGCGCGCCACCGCATGCGTGGTGTTCTGAGCCTGCAACTTGCTGCGCGCACCCTCGATATAGACCCGAAGCGTGTGTTCGGAAATCGCCATCGCCTCGGCGGCGCGCGCGCGGCTCATGCCTTCGGCCAAGAGGCTGAGTGCCTCGGACTCGCGCATGGAGAGCGGCTGCTCCGGGGTTGGGTAATAGCTCACCTCGAACTCCAGCGCGCGGCGATTGACATAATGCGCCAACAGGATCAGGTCGCGGCTGTGTTTCTGGGTGAATTTATCCCAAACCTCGCCTTCGCAGGATTTTGTGATGCTCAGGATGGCATATTGCCCGGCTGGCCCGCGCACCGGAACGCTATAGCCCTGATTGCCGACCCCAAAGGCTATGGAGTCCTTGCGATAGGCCGACGCAAGACGCGCAGACCAGTCCAGATCGCGCCAATCGACCGGATGAAATGCGGTATAGCAACCGATTACAACCGGATCGATGCGATGATAGCTCATGGCAGAATAACGGTCCTGCCAGGCTGTCGGCAGGGTCGAGCAGCCGCTGACACTGCCGCTGCGATCGACCCATCGGTAGCTCACATGATCGAGGTCAACAAGATTGCGGAACTGGGCAAGAACTTCGCCAATCTCCTCGAGATTTGCGGAGCTTTCGATCAACTCAAGGATGGCGTTAAAACTGTGACGTCGTACCATTTCAACTCGCAATACTGTCTGGCCTTGATGTCAGACGATGCTGGACAGGTTTGTAAATCGGGTGTTCGCCACCCTTGGTCTTCAAACCCAGTACATGTCCGCTCTGCTCTGGTTTCGTGTCTCTATTCGAACGCATCGAAAGGGCATGGCCGAAAGCCCAACGACCCCCCTCTTGGAAAAAGGAATTTCATATCTGTTTATCAATATAGTTTACAAAGAAAATGAATCCACCCTGATCTACGATAAATGCTATCGACAAAATGAATTCTATCAAGGGTTGTGGATGATCGGACACGTCTTCATCCGAGTGTTTTCGATACTTGCGCCACACCTGCGTCTCGCGCGCCTCGTCATGCAGATGACACAAGCACGCAAAAGGGGGGGCAAAACGGGCGTTAAAAAAACACCCGCCCCGAAAGGCGGATGTTTCAGTCAGGAAGCTCTGTCGCGACATGCGTGAATTCAGGCGTCGAGCACCTCGCCAAGGGTGCGCAGACCGGTTTTGGGCGCCTGCACCAGCACCGACATATTGCCGGGCTTATGCTCGTTGCGCAGCATTTTCATATGCGCCTCAGGCAGATCCGCCCAGCTGAACACCTCGGACATGCAAGGGTCAAGGCGACGTTCGATCATCAGCTTGTTGGCCGCCGAGGCCTGCTTCAGATGGGCAAAATGGCTGCCCTGAAGGCGCTTTTGATGCATCCACATGTAGCGCACGTCAAAGGTGCAGTTGAACCCGGATGTGCCCGCGCAGATCACCACCATGCCGCCTTTTTTCACAACAAACGTCGACACCGGAAAGGTCGCCTGACCAGGGTGCTCAAACACCATATCGACGTTGTTGCCCTTGCCGGTGATATCCCAGATCGCCTTGCCGAACTTGCGCGCTTCCTTGAACCACTCGGCATATTCCGGCGTGTTCACGGTCGGAAGCTGCCCCCAGCAGTTGAAATCCTTGCGGTTGAGCACGCCTTTGGCCCCCAGGCTCATCACAAACTCGCGTTTGCTTTCGTCCGAGATCACCCCGATCGCGTTGGCCCCCGCGGTATTGATGAGCTGGATCGCATAGGACCCAAGCCCGCCCGACGCGCCCCAGACCAACACGTTCTGGCCCGGCTTCAGGTCATGCGGCTCATGGCCGAACAGCATCCGGTAGGCGGTCGCAAGCGTCAGCGTGTAGCAGGCGCTTTCTTCCCAGGTGAGATGCTTGGGGCGCGGCATCAACTGCTGGGCCTGTACGTTGGTGAACTGGGCAAAGGATCCATCCGGCGTCTCATAGCCCCAGATGCGCTGGCTGTTTGAATACATCGGATCGCCGCCGTTGCATTCCTCATCGTCGCCATCGTCCTGGTTGCAGTGGATCACCACTTCATCGCCAACTTTCCAGCGCTTTACCTTGTCGCCAACGGCCCAAACGATGCCCGACGCATCCGAGCCCGCGATATGATAGGGGGCCTTGTGGCCGTCAAAGGGGCTGATCGGCTGGCCAAGTGCGGCCCAGACACCGTTGTAGTTCACACCGGCCGCCATCACCAGAACCAGCACCTCGTTGCTGTCGAGCGTCGGCACATCGACCACTTCCTGCTGCATCGCAGTATCAGGCTCTCCATGGCGCTCCTTGCGGATGGCCCAGGCGTACATCTTCTTGGGCACATAGCCCATCGGGGGGATTTCCCCCATTTCATAGAGGTCTTTCTGCGGTGCATCGTAGGTCATCATGCTGTCCTGCGTGTCCAGAGCCATGCCGGCCTCCCTTGGTCTCGATCTCTCGTAGCGCGTTTGTTCTGCAGCGCAGAATCGCGCCGTCTTCCAAAGGAGTACGGACGGGAAGGTAATATTGCAACCCCAATCATACGTATTTTGTAATTTTATGACCCCGCGGATGCAGAATAATCTTTTGCAGGTGCAGAAATCGCCTCCGAGTCCGGCGGGGGTTCGAGCGCGACGGGCACAAGGTGAGCGATGGAATTGGCATAATACCGCAGCATATCCGTCTGGCTGCGCTCGGGCGTGATCATTCCCCCCGAGGTGCGAATGAGCTTGCGACGGCGCATCTGCAGGATCGCACTCTGGACGGCTGCGCCGTGGGCGTGTTCCGGCATATGGATGGCCGCAAGGGGCATGGAAGCCACCGTTTCGCGCAGCGCCTGCACCAAAGCGGCCTCGCTCATCGCGCCCCGTTGCAACAGAAGATAGCTCACCATGGGCACCGGCAGCACTGGGATAACCTCGCCGATGCGGCGCATCAGCTCCGTCGACAGCAGGCGCGCGCGGTCTTCACCGGCGCCAGTGGGCAGCTCGCTCACGCTGAGCGGCCGGCCAAAGCTGACTGCCGCCTGCCCGGCGTGTTGATAGCGCCCGGTGATCCAGAGCCAAAACTGGCGCAGCAGCCGCACCATCACCGCGCCGATCCGCGCCCGGAACCGCCGGTCCCCGGTCTGCGCGGCCCGGATCAGGATCTTGTCTTCCAACACCCGGTCATAATTCAGCGCCACCGGTACAAAGACAACGTCCTTGCCCACCTCGGCGCTGCCCTCGACGATGTATTTCAGCAACCCATGTTTGGGCGGCGCCATCACCCCGGTGAGGCTGAGGCCCCCTTCGGGAAACATCGCCTGCGTCACGCCGGCGCGCGTGGCCAGCCGTACATAGGCCGCCAGCACCGCCCGGTAGAGCGCGTTTTGGGATTTGCGCCGGATGAAATAGGCCCCCATCGCGCGGATCAGGCGGCTGAGCGGCCAGACCCGCGCCCATTCGCCCACCGCATAGGACAGGGCCGAGCGTTTGGCGACCAGATAGGTCACCAGCACATAATCCATGTTGGACCGGTGGTTCATCACAAAAACCACGGTAGAGTCCCGGTCAATCGCCTTCAGCAGGCCCTCGTCATAACTGCCCAGACGCACACGGTAGATCGCATTCGACAGGAGCCGCGCCGCCCGGATCGCAAAGCTGAAATAGGTGAAGGCCGAAAACGACGGCACGATCTCGCGCGCAGAGCGCCGCGCCTCCTCAAAGGCGACGTTTTCCGGAATGCCCTTCGCCGCCGCGTGATCCGACACCGCCTGCGCCACCTGCGGATCATAGATCAGCCGCTGGATCATGTCGTAGCGCCGCGCCAGCTTGAAGGGCTCGATCGGGCGCTCCAGCCGTTGATTGAGCCGCGCCACCGCGCGCTCCAGCCGGCGACGAAAGAACCAGCGCACCGAAGGGAACAGGAAATGCGAGGCAAATGTCACCGCTGCAAACAGCAGGATCAGCACAAAGGCCCAAAGAGGAAGTTCCACGGTCTGCGTCATAGCCGCAGTCTTACCGCGCCCGCCCCTCGGCACAACCGGAACCGCGCCTCTTCTGCGGATGCAAAAGGCGCAGCGCAGCAATTGCCGCAACGCGGCGAATTGACAAGGTAGCATAATTCCAGTTTAGATCCTCATCGAGTAACTTTATTACCCATCTGATGATTCACGAGGCCCGCCATGTCGCTCGCGCAGAAAGATCGCTCCGAAGCCCCCAATCGGGATCGGCCCTGGCTGATCCGCACCTATGCGGGCCATTCCACCGCCGCGGCGTCCAACGCGCTTTATCGCGCGAATCTCGCCAAGGGGCAGACCGGGCTCTCGGTGGCTTTTGATCTGCCGACTCAGACCGGCTACGACAGCGATCACGTCCTAGCGCGCGGCGAAGTGGGCAAGGTTGGCGTGCCGGTGGGGCATCTGGGCGACATGCGGGCGCTGTTTGATCAGATCCCGCTCGAACAGATGAACACATCGATGACCATCAACGCCACCGCGCCCTGGCTCCTGAGCCTCTATATCGCGGTGGCCGAAGAACAGGGCGCAGACGTATCAAAACTTCAGGGCACGGTGCAAAACGACCTGATCAAGGAATACCTCAGCCGCGGCACCTATATCTGCCCTCCGGCCCCGAGCCTCAAGATGATCGCGGATGTGGCGGAATACTGCTATCAGAATGTTCCCAAGTGGAACCCGATGAACGTCTGTTCCTACCACCTGCAAGAAGCGGGCGCGACGCCCGAGCAGGAGCTTGCGTTTGCTCTGGCCACCGCGCAGGCGGTGCTGGACGAGCTGAAACCGCGCGTGCCCGCCGAGGACTTCCCGGCGATGGTCGGACGCATCTCCTTCTTTGTGAACGCAGGCATCCGCTTTGTGACAGAGATGTGCAAGATGCGCGCCTTTGTCGACCTCTGGGACGAGATCTGCCGGACCCGCTATAGCGTCGAGGACCCCAAATTCCGCCGCTTTCGCTATGGCGTGCAGGTGAACTCGCTGGGGCTGACCGAGCAGCAGCCGGAAAACAACGTCTATCGCATCCTGATCGAAATGCTCGCCGTGACGCTTTCAAAAAAGGCCCGCGCCCGTGCGGTGCAGCTTCCGGCCTGGAACGAGGCGCTTGGCCTGCCGCGCCCATGGGATCAGCAATGGTCGATGCGGATGCAACAGATCCTCGCCTATGAGACCGATCTGTTGGAATACGGCGACCTCTTTGATGGCAACCCGGTGGTGGACGCCAAGGTTGAGGTGTTGAAAGAGGGCGCGCGCGCCGAGCTTGCCACGCTGGAAGGTATGGGCGGCGCTGTGGCCTCCATTGAATATATGAAGTCCCGCCTCGTGGACTCCAACGCCGAACGTCTCAATCGCATCGAGGCGGGCGAGACCGTGGTGGTCGGCGTCAACAAATGGACCGAGGGCGAGCCCTCGCCGCTTCAGACCGAGGATGGCGGCATCATGACCGTTGATCCCGCCGTCGAGGCCGAGCAGATCGCCCGGCTCAATGCATGGCGCGCCAGCCGCGATGACGCGGCGGTGGCCGCTGCGCTTGAGGGTCTGCGCGCCGCCGCACGCGATGGCACCAATATCATGCCAGCCTCAATCAAGGCCGCCCGCGCAGGCGTCACCACCGGGGAATGGGCCGAAGAGATGCGCAAGGCCTACGGCACCTATCGTGGTCCCACTGGCGTCTCGGCCTCGATGTCCAACAAGACAGATGGGCTGGACGATCTGCGCGAGGCGGTCAATGCGGCGTCCGACCAGCTGGGGCGGCGGCTCAAGTTTGTGGTGGGCAAGCCCGGACTGGATGGCCATTCCAACGGCGCCGAGCAGATTGCCTTTCGCGCCCGCGACTGTGGCATGGACATCACCTATGACGGCATCCGCCTCACCCCTCAGGAACTGGTCCAAAGCGCGCAGCGCGACTCGGCCCATGTGATCGGTCTCTCCATTCTCTCGGGTAGTCATTTGCCATTGGTCGAAGATACATTGGCCCAGTTGCGCGCCGCCGGATTGGAAAATGTCCCTGTTGTTGTGGGGGGAATTATCCCTGAGGAAGACGCAAATATGCTTCTCGATATGGGCGTCTCCAAGGTCTACACACCAAAGAATTTTGAGTTGAATTCAATCATGAAAGATATCGTCGAGCTCGCAAAAACAAACACATCAGTTTAATTCCACTAAGACGAATTCCGCCAAAAAACGACAAAGATGCAAATTAGGTGCTGATCTGCACCGAGAATTGGGGCATTAAGTGCAATAGCCCGATCTTTTGTCGTGGCTAAATTCTACGGAGTAAAACTTATGTCCATCGACCTGAACAAAATGTCCCGAAAGGACCTGCTTCAGTTGCGCAAAGACGTTGAAAAGGCACTGAAAGATGCTGAACTGCGCGAACGCACCGAGGCTCTGAAAGCCGCCGAACAGGCTGCCGCTGAATATGGCTTCTCTCTCGACGAAGTCCTCTCTGGCCCGGCAAAGGGTGCTGCGCGGAAATCAAAAGCCAGCCCGAAATACCGTAATCCCGAAAATCCGGACGAAACGTGGACAGGCCGTGGCCGCAAACCGCATTGGGTCCATACTGCCCTGAGCAATGGTGTCGATATATCCGATCTGGAAATTTGATACGAAAGGCGCGTTTCAGTGACTGTGCATATTGGCTCTCAAAAAGATGATTTCGCCGAAACCGTCCTGCTTCCCGGCGATCCCTATCGCGCCAAATGGGCAGCGGAGACATTTCTAAGTGACGTGCGCCTCGTCAATGAGGTCCGCGGCATGCTGGGCTATACGGGCATGTGGAACGGCCATCGGGTCTCGATCCAAGGCAGCGGCATGGGGATGCCATCCCTGTCGATCTATGCCAATGAGCTGATCCGGGACTTCGACGCCCAGACCTTGATCCGCATCGGGTCCTGTGGGGGCATGCAGCCCCACGTCAAGGTCCGCGATGTGATCATTGCGATGTCGGCAACCAGTGTGAGCACGCCGTCGCGCACGATTTTCAGGGATGTGAATTTCGCGCCGACCGCGGACTGGACCCTGCTGCGCAACGCGGTCACCGCAGCCGAGGCACAGGGTCTGTCACCGCATGTGGGCGGGATCTACTCCTCTGACACCTTCTATGACGAACGCCCTGATCTCAACGAACAGATGGTCCGCCATGGTGTTCTTGGCGTGGAGATGGAAGCGGCCGAGCTTTATACGCTTGCCGCTCGCTACGGACGCCGCGCCCTTGCGGTTCTGACCGTTTCCGACCACCTGCAGACCGGCGAGGCCCTCCCGTCGGAAGAACGCGAACGCAGTTTTGGAGAGATGGTGGAAATCGCCCTTTCTGCAGCGTTTGCATAACGGCAGCCTCCTTTTTGGGGGCGGCTGACACGATGTTCTACCCCGCCCCAGAGCGGTGGCTGACATTGATCCGGGCACGGCAACGCCCACAAAAGGGCCGCTCCTCTTGCGAGGGCGGTCCTTTTTGTTGGCCACGAGCGGCAGGCGCCCTTGTGGCGCCGTCCTAACCTGCTCAGCGGCCGTGGCTGCGGTCGTAACCATTGAGCGCCGGGCTCTTCCAGCCCTGAAGCGCACCGTCCCTGGGCGCAAACACCTCGACCAGCATCGGATAACAGGCCGCCGTATCGCTTGAATGTTCGGCAGAGCAGTCACCTCCGGGGCAGGCGCTCATGGCGCCCAAGAGATCAATCTCGGCAAAGAACTCCAGATAATCCCCCGGACGCACGGGGCTTGCCTTCATGAAATACTGACCGGTGTCGCGGGTAAACCCCGTACACATAAAGACATTCAGCACATCATGCACATGTGGCTCTGCTTCTTCGAGCGAGAGCCCCAGGTGATCCGCCAGCGCGCGGGTGAGGTTGGAATGGCAGCAATGGTGATACTGGCTCCCCTGCAACAGGTTGCCAGTATAGGGGTCGCAACGGGTGCCAATCACGTCATGTACCGATCCGCCATAGGCATCAATCCCGTACCACTCCAGCGTGTCGGCGATGATCGTCGCCATAGGGCGCATATAAGGCAGGTTCGACCAGAGCCGCTCTGCGGTGGTAACATGTGTTCCGTGCAGCGCCCGGGTCTTGCCGGAAAAGAACCGCTCAGAAATGTCGTGGCGGTTCCAGAGGTTGAGGTCCCCAACCTGCGGCCCCTCAATAGAGGAGATCCGGAAAAACTGCCCCGCGCCCACCTCAAACGTGGCCGCCTCGCGCGGGGGTACCGTGACCTCTGCAATCTTTTCAGCGCCTTGGCGCGCCGCGCGATAAAGATCCAGATCCGGCTTCGGAAGCGTCTCGTTGGGGTAGCAGATGACAGGCGGCACAGCGCGGCGGGTTTCTGCGTCTGCGGGGATGGGGAAATCTGTATCGGTCATGGTTTGGCGCACTCCCTGCGGGTTTTCCCGGCCATTAAGCGGCTGCACCCCGGGGCTGTCAAACAGATGACCCGCGCCCAGAGAGCATCCAGGCGCGGTTTTTTATCAAGCCAAATCAAAATGCTGAGATCAGAGCACCACGACATCCAGCGGCGGGAAGCCGTTGAACCCGATCGAGGCATAGGTGGTGGTGTAGGCCCCACAAGAGTGGATCACCACACGGTCGCCCGACGTCAGCCCCAGCGGCAGCTGAACGGGTTGTTTTTCATAGAGCACATCGGCGCTGTCGCAGGACGGGCCTGCCAGCACACAGGCGCCCATGGTTTCATGATCGCGGTCGGTGGTGATCTTGTAGCGGATCGCCTCGTCCATGGTTTCCGCAAGGCCGGAGAACTTGCCAATGTCGAGATAGACCCAACGATGAAGATCGCTGTCGTGCTTACGCGATACCAGCATGACCTCGGCGGCGATTGCGCCGGCTTCGGCCACCAGACCACGACCGGGTTCTGCCATCACTTCGGCCGCATCCGGGAAACGGGCATTCACGCGTTTCATCACCTCAGAGGCGTAGTCCTGCGGCGCCATCACGGCATCACGGTAGCCAGCCGGGAAACCGCCCCCGATGTTCAGAAGCTTGAGATCATGCCCCGCCGCACGCGCCGCCTGCCAGACGTCGGCAACCTGATCGAGGATCGGCTCCCACATCTCGGGCTTGCGGGTTTGAGAACCCACATGAAACGACAGGCCATGCGGGACCAGGCCAAGCGCCACGCAGCGATCCATCAGACCCACCGCCATATCCGGCGCGCAGCCGAACTTGCGGCTGAGCGGCCAATCGGCCGAGGAGGCCTCTACGAGGATGCGAATGCAGACATGGGCGCCCGGCGCGTGTTCGGCGAGCTTTTCCAGCTCCTCGACCGCATCCGCCGCAAAATGAGTGATCCCCAGCGCATGCGCAAAAGCGATGTCGGCGGGTTTCTTGATGGTATTGCCAAAAGTGATGCGCGCAGCAGAGGCGCCGGCGGCGCGGCACATTTCGATCTCGGCGCGGCTGGCGGCATCGAAATTCGACCCCAACGCGCAGAGACGGCGCAGGATTTCAGGCGCCGGGTTGGCCTTGACCGCGTAGTGAATACGCGCACGCCCCAGACCCCGGGCAAGACCCATGTACTGGCGCGCCACGGCTTCGCTGTCGATCACAAGCGTCGGGCGCTCGAACCGGGTGTTTGCGATATACTGCAGGTGGCGGGGGACAAAAGTCACGTCGTCGCGGGCCGCAGGCCCGGTCACGAATACTGTCATGGTCATCTCCAAAAGACCCGGCCATATATGACCGCTCAGTTCCATCAGAGACGTTACCGTCGCTACGTAACCCTAGGGCTTTGAACCCTTTCGACAGAGGCGCGTGCGTTGGCGTCTTAAGCGCGCATATCGGGCAAAACCACGAGTCGATCAAGCACCAATTTCTGCAAGGAAGATATTTCTTTTCTGCATGGCTCAGCGTGCTGGCGTGCGCGCCACAGGGAGCCGGCCTGGATAGCGCATCCCGGCGACGCACTCCTCATTGCCATGTGCGACCTTGATGTTTTCAGACAGGCGCAAGGCCCACGCGGCCCACCACATCGCATCCCCGAGGGTCGCCCTCACGCTGGCACAACAGCCGCCCTGCGCAGGAGTGCGCATGAACTGACAGGACGCGGGACAAAGTGTGAATTCGCTGCTTATGCACCGACGTCTGCAATAGAGGTAGGCAGGCCCAAGTCTCGCTCTCACAGCCTTTAGTCCATCAAGGCACAATTCCTGAGAGCTGCGAAACGTCGGAAACGACGTTTCGCAGCCATTGATGTCCAAAGTCCTTGGTGCGGGTTTTGTGCCAAACCTGAAAAATCTTCCTGACCGGAGCTTCAAAGGGCAGTTCCGATACCTGCAGTCCGAAAGCCTGTTCGGCGTGCTGAGCCAGTATGCGCGGCACGGTGTAGACCAGATCGGTCAGAGCCGTTGCGCTGAGTGCTGCGGAATAATGCGGCACACGAAGTTCGATCCGCCGCCGAATCCCCATCTTTGAAAGTGCTTCGTCGATACGGCTGTATTCGGCGTCCAGCGTGGTGAACATGATGTGACCAAGCGACGTGTATTGCTCCATGCTCAAACCCGGTTGAAACACCGGGTGCCCTGCACGAGCGACGCAAACAAACTCACTTGCACCCAGAAGTTCGCGATCAAAACGCGAAGGTGTATCAAAATCCTGAATGACCGTGAGATCGATCCTTCCGCGTTCCAAATCTGAGTAGGCGTCATCGACGTTCTGGTTGATCGCCATCGAGTGCAAAAACCGCAAAGAAACATTCGGTGCCTGTTTCGCAACACGTGCAGTGAGGCCAGGCACAAGCAGCGTTGAAAACAGATCATTCATGCCCAAGCGATAAGTTGCACGCAGGTTGGCCGGATCATTGTCATCCTTCACCGTCATAGCGTCCTGAAGCATCTTTAGGCTGGCGTCTATGGCCGGTGCCAGCTCACGGCAGCGCTCGGTCGGTTGCATGCCGTCGGTCGATCGAATGAACAACTCATCATCCATCAGGTCGCGCAACCGCCGCAACGCATGGCTGACCGCGGGTTGGCTTAATCCGACAGAGTTCGCGGCTTTGGTTACGCTTCGTTCGGCCGCGAGAGCCGAAAAAACCTTTAGGAGATTCAAATCGATGGCATTCAAATTCTTCTGGTGCATATTAATGATACTAATCATTCATTCGACTGATGCAACCGAGTTGCTCTAATGAGGTGCAAGAAAACCCAAAAGGGAGAATCCATATGTCCGTCAGATCCATGCTGCTTGCCTCAGCGCTGGCGCTTTCCTCCGCGCTTCCCAGTTTTGCCGACAAGGCGAATGACACGCTGGTCGCAGCTTTCAACAAGGAAGTTCAGACGCTTGACGGTCTCTACTCAACGTCGCGCGAGAACCTGATCCTGTCCTATCTGACCTCGGATCAGCTGGTCGAGCTGAACCTCGACACCGGAGAGTATGAAGGGGCACTAGCGGAAAGCTATACTTGGGTCGATGATCGCACCATCGATTTCACACTCCGCGAAGGCCTGACATTCCATGACGGTTCGCCTGTAATGGTCGAAGACATCGTCTATTCCTTTGACTGGATCGCCAATGCGGACTCCAAGACCAAACGCGGCGCCTTTATCCGTGGTTGGTTCGAGAGCGCTGTCGCGATTGATGATCGCACAGTGCGCGTCACCGCCAAACAACCCTATCCTTTGATGCTGCGTGACATCGCCGTCTTCGTTCTCACTCGCAAGGCAGGCAGCTATGGCGATGGCAACCCTGATGCGCTGACGCAGAACTTCGTCGGCACCGGCCCTTACAAGATTTCTGAATTTGCCATGGGCGCCGGTGTGCAGCTGGAGCGCTATGATGGATACTACACTGGCGGACCCAAGGCGGCCGGTTCGATTGAGAAAATCGTCCTGCGCCCGATTCCCGACTGGGGCACCGTGACGGCGGAATTGCTGTCGGGGGGCGTAAACTGGTCTTTCAACGTGCCTGACGATACGGCCAAAGATCTGGGCGGATTGCCCATGGTGGATCATGTATCCGGCGTGTCCACGCGCGTTGCCTTCCTGGTGCTGGACGCCGCAGGTGTCAGCGATGCGGAAGGCCCAATGACCAACAAGCTGGTGCGTCAGGCGCTCAACCATGCGGTAAACCGGAAAGAAATCGTTGAATTTCTCGTCGGCGGTTCGGGCCGCGTTGTTCACTCGACCTGTAACGCGGGCATGTTCGGCTGTGATGTCGAGATCACGGAATACGATTATGACCCCGAAAAGGCCAAGGCTTTGCTGGCTGAAGCGGGCTACCCGGACGGCTTTGAGTTCGACCTGACCGCCTATCGCGAACGCCCCATCATGGAAGCAGTTGCCGCGGATCTGGCCGAAATCGGCGTGATCGCGAATATCAACTTCGTAAAGCTTTCCGCGTTGTCCAAATCCCGCGCCGAAGGTCAGCTTGAAGCATTCCAGAACGCCTGGGGCTTTTATGCGACGCCGGATCTGGGCGCGATTTCCAACTACTATGTCGAAGGATCCAACCGCAACCTACACCAAGACGCAGAGGTTCAAGGTTGGTTCAAGGCTGCGCTGGAAACTGTCGATCAAGACGAGCGCGCAGATCTCTATGCGAAGGCCCTGCAGAAGATCGCCGATGAGGCTTACCTGCTTCCGATCTTCCAGTATTCGCAAAACTACGTGAAGAGCGTGGATGTGAATTTTGCGGCACCGGCCGACGGCCTGCCACGGCTCAATGAGCTGAGCTGGAAGTAACCACACAAGCCTGACCGGGCGCCTCTCTTTGCGTCCGGTCGGCATCCCTGCTTTCCTACAGGACCACCTGCCATGTTGAGATTCATACTAAAGCGCCTGGCTCTTGGCCTTTCGGTCGCGCTGACCGTGTCGCTTGCGACCTTCCTGATGCTGAACCTGGCAGCCGACCCTGCGGCTATGGTTGCCGGTGAAGACGCCACCCAAGAAGCTATCGAGCAAATCCGCGTGCAATACGGGTTTGACCGTCCGCTTTACGTCCGCTTTTTCGAATGGTTTGGTAGCATTCTCGTTGGTGACTTTGGTGACAGCTATTACTGGAAAAAACCGGTATTCGATCTGCTGATCGAACGCGCACCGGTTACCATAACCCTCGCCCTTGGCGCGCTCAGCGTCACTGTTCTGGTAGGTCTTCCGCTGGGTGTTCTGGCCGCGCTGAAACCAAATGGCTGGCTTGATCGCTTTGCCTTGAGTTTCGGCACCGCCGCTCAGGCCGTTCCGAATTTCTGGCTCGGGCTGATCCTGATCATCCTTTTGGGCGTTATGTTTCCGATCTTTCCTGTTTCGGGAGATTCCACCTGGAAACACTTCATCCTGCCCTGTTTCGTTCTTGGCACCAGCGCGGTTCCCCAGGTGTTGCGCCTCACACGGACCGGCATGATCGAGGTGCTGGGCTCTGACTATATTCGCACTGCCCGTGCCAAAGGGTTTCGTTCAAGCCAGATCTTGTTCCGCCATGCGCTGCGCAACGCGCTTTTGCCGGTTGTGAGCGTTCTGGCGATCCAATTGGGCTACAAGCTGGGTGGCTCGGTCATCACCGAAACGATCTTTGCGCTCAATGGCCTGGGCCGGCTGGCCTACGAGTCGATCCTCGGCGCCGACATCCCGACGGTGCAAATGCTCGTCTTCTTCTTTGCCCTCGTCTTCATCGTCCTGACCGTTCTGGGCGACATCCTGAACGCGTGGCTTGATCCTCGCATGCGTGTGGAGTGAACCAATGACAACAACAGCGAACGCCGTGGCTGCAATGGCCGACGATATCATCGACCTGACGCCGAAAGAGCGGATGATCCGCAAGGCAAAAAGCCACTTCGGCTTCAAGTTCGGCGCATTTATCGTGATCTCATTCTCATTGATCGCGATCTTCGCTCCGCTTTTTGCACCGCATGATCCCTATCTTCAGGACCTTGCCAAACGTCTGGTGCCGCCCGTCTGGCAAGAGAGCGGGTCGTGGGAGCATATCCTGGGCACCGACGCGCTCGGCCGCGATTACCTGAGCCGCTTGATTTACGGTGCACGCATTTCCATGGGCGTAGGCTTTGGCGCTGCAACACTGGGATGTCTGATTGGCGTCACCATCGGTCTCAGTGCGGGCTATCTGGGCGGGCGCGTCGATCAGGCTGCCTCCTTTCTGCTGACCTGCCAACTGGCGCTACCGTCTCTCTTGCTGGCCATGGCGCTTGTGTTCTTTGTTGGCTCTTCGGTCACGACTCTGTTGATCGTGCTCGGTGTGTTGCATTGGCAATACTACATGGTGGTCACGCGGACGCTGACCCGGCAGATCAGATCGCTGGAGTATGTCGCGGCGGCGCGCTCGATCGGCAGCACCGACCGGCAGATCCTGTTCTACGAAATCCTGCCGAACCTCTTTAACCAGATCATCGTTGTGTTCTCGTTGGAAATGGCCGTCGTCATCATCCACGAAGCGTCGCTGTCGTTCCTCGGTGTGGGGGTGCAGCCCCCGACCGCCTCCTGGGGGCTGATGATCGCTGAGGGCAAGACCATGATGTATTTCAAACCCTACCTCGTCGTGATCCCCGGTGCCGCGCTGTTCTTGTTGGTGCTGGCTGTGAATCTGCTGGGCGATGGCATTCGCGACATCACCGCACCTGAAAGCCGCAACTGATGCCGCCGGAGGAAAAAGACATGCAGCCCCTACTTGAAGTTCAAGACCTGTCGGTGACCCTGAAACTGGCCGAAGGTGAAATGACCGCCGTACGCGATGTTTCTTTCACGGTGAACCGCGGCGAAACGCTTGGCATCGTCGGCGAATCCGGCTCAGGCAAATCGGTGTCATCCATGGCAATAATGGGGCTACTGCCGGAGGGCACACGCACCCAAGCTGCGTGCCTGAGGTTTGATGACACGGATCTTTTGACCGCGTCCGAGAAGCAGATGTCCAGGCTGCGCGGCAACAAGATTGCAATGATCTTTCAGGAGCCGATGACGTCGCTGAACCCGGTCTACACTATCGGGCGGCAGATGACCGAGCTGATGCAGCATCACAAGAATGTATCTAAGGCCGAGGCCCGCGCCCGTGCGATTGAGCTCTTGGAAAAGGTCGGGATCACCGCCGCCGCCAGCCGCTTGTCGCAATATCCGCACCAGCTGTCCGGCGGGCTGCGCCAGCGGGTCATGATCGCGATGATGCTGATGAACGATCCGGACCTGATCATCGCTGATGAACCCACCACCGCTTTGGACGTGACCATTCAGGCGCAGATCCTCAACCTGCTCAAGGACCTGCAAAAAGAGTTGAACATAGCGCTTGTCATCATCTCGCATGACATGGGGGTTGTGGCCCGCGTATCGGACAAGATTGCGGTGATGTATGCCGGTCAGGTGATCGAAACCGGGACGGTGACGAATGTGCTGCAAAATCCCGTTCATCCCTATACCCAAGGCTTGCTGGAGAGCATTCCGATCCCCGGCCAGATCGAACCGGGCGGTCAGTTGGGGTCTATCCCCGGTCTGGTTCCATCGTTGAAAACACGGTTCAAGGGCTGTCGCTTTGCCAATCGCTGCACACGTGTTCAGGACGCCTGCATAGACCAGAGTGTCGCTTTGCGGGACGCGCCAACAGGTCAGGCCTATCGCTGCATTCTACCGTTTGAGGACCTTATGGCCCCGGCCGCGCCAGAGAGCTATGAGGCGGCTGGCTCTGGTCATGTCTATGGCTCCCGGATCGACAAGGAAGCAACGCCCCTGCTGTCTGCCGATGCGGCTGAATGTGTGTTTCAGGTCAGTCAGGATATGTTCTCTGCTCCCAAACCACTGAAAGCTGTCGACAACCTGTCCCTGGAGCTTAGCAAAGGCGAAGTTGTGGCCGTTGTCGGTGAATCCGGCTGCGGCAAGTCCACTTTGGCGCGCATGCTTTTGGGGCTTCAATCCCCCACCAATGGTAAGGTCACGTTGGATGGGCGCGACATTTCGGCCATGTCAAATGCCGAGCGATCGCGAAAAGTCCAGTCGATCTTTCAGGACCCGTATTCGTCGCTCAACCCCCGCCGGACGATTGGCGAGATCATCCGCCGTCCGATGGCGTTGCACGGTATGGGCAGCGCAAGCGAGCAGCAAAAAGTGGTCGAAGAGATCATGGAGCTAGTCGGCCTGCCGCGGAACTTTTATCACAACTATCCCAACCAGCTTTCTGGCGGGCAACGTCAGCGTGTCGCCATTGCGCGTGCACTGGTCCTGAAACCCGAGATTGTCGTCTGCGACGAACCGACCTCGGCGCTGGATGTCTCGGTTCAGGCCCAAATCCTGAACCTGCTGCTGGAATTGCGCCGGGAGATGCGGCTCACCTATCTGCTCATCACGCATGATATGGCGGTGGTCGAACATATAGCAACCCGTGTGATCGTCATGTATCTGGGCCGGGTGGTCGAGATCGCCGACGCGCGCTCGATCTTCAAATCCCCCAAACACCCCTACACCAAGGCGCTGCTCAAGTCCGTGTTGACCCCCGATCCCGGTGCCGGTGTGCCGAGCATCGAGTTGGGCTCCTCCTATCCCAACCCGATCAACCCGCCCAGCGGTTGCACGTTCCACCCCAGGTGCGAGTTCGCGGAGGATATCTGCAAAGCCAAGGCGCCTTTGCTTGAACATCTCACCGGCCAGCAAAGCTGCGCCTGTCACATGGTGGCGAGGGAAGTGGTATGAACAAATTGTCCGCACCACGCGCCCAACATGCCGTCGACCCTGTGGAACTGACAGCCGACCTTGTACGCTGCCAGACCGTGACCCCCGAGGAAGGTAGTGCGCTTAAGCTGCTAAGCGCATTGCTGAGCGAGCATGGGTTTCAGTGTCAGCGCATTGATCGCAACGGTATTCCCAATCTATTTGCGATTTGGGGAGAGGACCGAAATGGACGCACATTCGGGTTTAACGGTCATACCGATGTCGTTCCGATAGGCGATCCAAAAGACTGGACCGTCGATCCTTTTGGAGCAGAGATCCGTGACGGCATTCTCTACGGGCGCGGCTCAACGGACATGAAATCAGGCGTTGCGGCCTTTGCCGCGGCCGCCATCGAGTTTGTCAACGAAACACCACCTGATGGCCGCGTCATCATCGCGATCACAGGTGCCGAAGAAACCGGCTCGCCCGACGGGACACGAGCCATTGTCCAATGGATGGAGGCCAATGATATTCGGGCCGACCACTTTATCGTGGGCGAACCGACGAGCCTTAAGTCCATCGGGGACGCAATAAAGATCGGTCGCCGGGGAACGATCACGGTCTTTCTGACCGTGACTGGCGTGCAAGGCCATTCGGGATACCCGGAAAAAGCGAACAACCCGCTTCCTGCACTGGTCGATCTTTTGCAAGGTTTCGGGCAGGCGGCCATGGACGAAGGAACGGAATTTTTCGCGCCTTCAACACTTGCGATCACGACGATTGATACAGGCAATCCTGCACGCAACGTCATTCCTGCGACGTGCAAGGCGACCCTGAGCATCCGGTTCAACGACAAATGGACCTCTGGGAAAGTCCTTGACTGGGTGTCCAGGCATACGCGCGCCGCCGAGGACAAGTTCGGTGTCACGATCAGTGCCGATCACTACCTGTCGGGAGAGTGTTTTTTCACACCGCCCGGGGCTCTTTCAAAGCTGGTTCAAGATGCCGTCGAACAGGAAACGGGACAAAGACCACAGATGACGACCCTCGGCGGCAGTTCCGATGCCCGCCACCTCTTCAAGCACTGCCCGGTAGTCGAGGTTGGTTTGACCGGCGAGACCTTGCACCAGGTGGATGAGCACGTCTCCGTGGCCGAAATCAATGCGCTCAAGACCGTCTACGGCAGAATCTTACGGGACTACTTCGGGTCGGAGGGCAAGATATGACCACTCTGGCCCTGACCGGTGACAGCATCCTGCAAAGGCGGCTTCTCAGCACGTCAGATCCGGTTATCAAACCTCTCTTTGATCTGATCCGTGGATGCGATGCGGCATTCACCAACCTCGAGGTCCTGCCGAACGATTATCGCGGCGATCCCGCTTTTGACAGCGGCGGGTCGCATTTCGGCGCGCCGTCATGGGTGCTGGATGATCTGGTCGAAGCCGGGTTCGGCATGTTTTCCACGGCGACAAACCATACGCTCGACTACTCCATCTCTGGGCTTGAATATGGGTTGGACCAACTCGACAAACGCGGCCTGTGCCACGCCGGGGCGGGACGACACCTTGAGGAGGCCCGACGCGCCGCTTACCTTACAACGCCCAATGCGGCGATCGGCATGGTCGCTTGCGGGTCCACTTATACAAAGGGGCAGGAAGCCGCGCGCCAGACGGCAGCCATGCAGGGGCGACCCGGCCTGAACCCGCTGTGGCCCGACAGCACCTATGAGGTGACGGCAGAGCAAATGGCCGTCGTGAAAGAGATGGCCGAGGGGCTGGGCCTGGAGAAGTTCCGCCAGATCCGCATCAGCACGGGGTTTGCCTTCGAGGCCCCGGAGGGCATTTTTCCCTTCAATGGCATGAACTTCCGCGTAGGTGAGCAAACCCGCCATGTGCGCCATCCGAACCCCAAAGACTTGGCCGCGATCATCCGCTGGGTCGAAGAGGCTAAACTGGCCTCTGACATCGCACTGGTCAGCATCCATGCCCATGAACATGCCGATGAAAAGGACCAACCAGCGGATTTCATCGTCGAGTTCGCCCACGCGGTGATCGACGCGGGTGCCGACCTAGTCGTCGGCCACGGGCCGCACCTGCTGCGTGGCATGGAAATCTACAAGGGCAAACCGATTTTCTACAGTCTTGGCAATTTCATCGGTCAGAATGAAATGGTGCGGCAGCTGCCAGGCGAATCCTATGATCGCTTTCATGTCGATGACCGACTGACACCGACACAGCTCTATAAGCAGCGTACACTAGATGACCAGAAAGGCTTCCCTTCCGATGAACGCTATTGGCAGACTGTGGTCCCAATATGCCACTTTGAAGGGGACGGACTTGTCGATGTCGAAATCCATCCCGTTTCTCTTGGCCTGGGTGAGCAGCGTCACCGCAGGGGGCGTCCACGTTTGGCACATGGTGCCGAGGCTGAATCTATTCTCAACCGGTTTTCCTCGCTGTCGTACGAATTTGGATCAACGCTTGAGGTCGGTGACACCTGCGCCAATGCCGTTCTCTGAGGGTGCCCGCTCCATTCGAAACATCGCGCATCTTAGATTTAGGGCGATGTCCATTAGGATTGCGCAAGAGCCTTGTAAAGTTCGCACAGCTACCTGTTCTTGAGTACAAACGTGGTCGAGGCTTTAAAGCAATGGCTTCAATCTAACCTGTTGGACTGCGTGCCATTCATTGCGTATCAGTCCCTGCTATTTGCCTTGTGATGAGTTCTCTGAATTGTCTTGGCCGTTGTGAACAAGCGGACCTTGGTGCAGCGCGCGGCATCGGTCAAAATGGGCTCGGAGCCGACCTCAGTGGCAGCGCAGCAACCTGTGATACATTGGACAGGTCAACGTCGGGTTGTCGTTGTGGGCGGGAATGGCGGATCGGAGGATCAGTCATGCAAACACCAAACTTACCAGCCATTCGCGCACTTCGCCCAGCTTGGAACAAGGGCCGCATTGTGGGTCAGAAACGGCCGCTGAAGCCAAAGCACGTCTGGGCGATCCGTGTCCGACTTGAACTGGCCGAGAACCATCGAGACCTCGCGCTGTTCAATATGGCCATCGACAGCAAGCTGCGCGGCTGTGACTTGGTGAAGATGAAAGTCGTCGACGTCATGGCGTCTGGTCTGATCAAAGAACGGGCATCGGTGCTACAAAGTAAGACACAGAAGCCTGTGCGATTTGAGATATCCGAAGGCACACGCGCCTCGATAGAAAAGTGGATGGAAGATGAGCTCATGGTCGGCTCGGAGTACCTTTGGCCGGGTCGGTTCCATGAACGCCTGCACATCTCGACACGCCAGTATGCCCGGATCGTCCGGGATTGGGTCACGTCGATCGGTCTGGAGGCCAGCGCATACGGAACGCATTCGATGCGGAGGACAAAAGTCACACAGATATACAAGAAGACCGGCAACCTGAGGGCGGTCCAGCTGCTACTTGGGCACACCAAGATGGACAGCACCGTCAGATATCTGGGTGTTGAACTCGAAGACGCGCTAGCAATCGCGGAGGCCATTGAAATTTAACAACTTGGGCCGTCTTCAGGGACGGCCCAAAGCTGCCTTTCATTGATAGGTAACAAGCTGCGGCGCAGCATCTGAAACCTCACATTCAGCCCCTTGCACAGCAACTTCGCCCAAGGGAAGGTAGCAGATGATGCAAACGATCCAACTGCTACAATGATAAGGCTTAGGCATGACAGTGTTTCTTGGTTACGACCCTGGAGGAAAAGGCAAAAACGGTGTAGCTGCCATTCGGGTAATCTCTGACGAACCTGAGGTCGTGGCCAAAGCTACTGTTCGCGATGCTGCCGAGGCACTGTCTTGGTTGGAGGACTATGCAAAAACGGCGGTTGCACTCGGCATAGATACCCTCCTGGCTTGGTCACCTAAGGGCGGGCGGGCCTGCGATGATGCGCTACGACGGAAATATGGCGGCAATTCGGTTGTTGCTCAGAACTCCTTATACAGTTCTATGACCTTGAATGGTGCGATTGTGGCAAAGCGGCTCGGATTACCCGTCTACGAAAGCCACCCCAAGCTGTTGCTTCGCGTATCTAGCGAGAATGGGATCCGCGAGATCTATGACGACGCAGTGTCCGCCACGGAAGCAGATCATGAGGGGGACGCTATCGTAGCGGCTTGGTGCGCAGCCATGGGACATAGTCGCAAATGGGCCGTTGATCTCTATATGGACGTTGAAGATGACATAGAACTCGTGGTGCCGGAAGCTCGCTACCCTTGGTTTGAGAAGATCTGACGCGAGTCAGCCCATTGCATCATTAGGCTAGCGCACGAGATTGTCGCGTCCGGCCCTTAGCCGACATTCACGCTAGGCGCGGCCAATAACCGGTATCAGCCCATTATGACATTCGTCCATGCCGCAGCGAAGGGGATGCTGCGAGTACGAAGGGCTTCCCCAAAGCAGACCTTCAAGCTTGCACAGTTGACCCAGACGGTGCTGCATCCGGCTTCAAGGTCAGCGAAGCGCAGAGAATGATCTTTGCAAAGTCGCAGTGACCAGCCAGGCCCGCAGAGGTTACCGGCCCAAAGCTGACCTTGACATGGGAAACGAAAGCTGCGGTGCAGCTTCCCAAAAGCGGACAAATACCAAATGACAAGGCAGAGTTGTCATCGAACAAGCTTAAGCTGTAGCCTGGCGAGAATATGTGGGAGGCTGACTTGGACGAAGAAATCGCAAATTTCATGCTTTTGGCTGCCAAGTTAGAGTTCTTTTTGGTCAATCTCGACCAAACCTTTGCCCATGTGGATGGAAAGACACGGGTGGTTAGGGGCATCAACTGGGACCGGATCGGTCAATCATTGGAAGTCAAGCATCCTTTCAGCGGATTTGATTTCGCAGGATCGGGGTTTCAGATCTTCAAAGAAACGACGCCTCAACTTCTGGTAGCCAAAGAAGGTGGCGGGTTGAAATGGGACAGTGATGAAATCGAAGTTTCGTCTTGGCAGATATTGTTGGGGCGTAGCTATGCTCAGCTTCGGAACAATGTTGCACACGGAAACAAGGCTCAGCTCTCGGCACCTTTCACACATGATCGAACAAGGGAGTTTCTCGAAGCTGGGCGCCACCTGATCCACTTTCTTGCGGGAGCACATTCATCGGATGACACTTGGAGTTACGCAGTCCAGTTCCATTAGCGTGCTCACCGTATCGCGGAAGATCCTCAGGCCATCAAATCGCGGACGGCCCTTAGCCGATATTCACGCCAGGCGCGGCAGATGACCGGTATCAGCCCAAACTTGACATTCATGCAAGGCGCAGCAAAGGGGCTGCTGCGAGCGCGAGCGTCTTACTGAAAGCGGACCTTCAAGTCTGCTCAGCTAATCCAAGCTATGCTTCACCCTAGACTGATGTCCACGAAGCGCAGTTAGCGACATTTGAAAAGTGCTGGCGACAGCTGCTGGGCGAAGGCAACATGCTGTACAAGCAATGGAAGCAGCATACCTTTGCCGTAGGTGCAGCCCCGACCATCATCGAACGGAAGGGACGTGGGACAAAGCGCCCTTCAATGGGGCGCACTTCAAGGTCTAGTTAATGTTCCGGTGGCGAAATCGTAGACGAAAAAATGACGCCCAAACCAGCTAAGCACTGTGGCCTCTGTCCCAATTGTCTTACCGTAAACGTCTGAGAAAGTGACTTTCAGCTCAATTGCCATCAGCGCCCTTCGGGTCGTGTCCCTTTGAGCGCTGAACTCTGCATCTTCTGGGTCACCTGTTAACTTCAAAAGGGCTAGCTCGCCTCCTGCCCTTATGGTTTTCCCGCATGGGTTTCCGGAAAATGCGTTCCAAGTTGCAACAACTTGTTTATCTGACATTTGCTCGATCAAAGAATTGGTAATATTTCCTGTATTGCTGCACTTGACCGTAAAGGCGTCAATTCTCATGGGCCCCACACCGGCATTCATAAGCCGAATTGATATTTCATCTTCAAAATCACCATAGACAAAGTTTGCAATAGGTCGAACCGATAGTCGATTATGCTGTCTCTGAACCGAGAGTGAATATATGCTGAGAAATATCGCAACCAATGCGGCTACGGACGCTCCCAGTGCGGAAAGAGCTGAGAGGGTGGCGGAACTCTTAGTTGCAAATTCCAAAATAACTTCAATCAATTCCCGCACCCCATGATGCGTCTTACGTTATCGGCAAATGCCGATCAGAGCATCCAACATATCTACGTCACCGCGAGGCTTCGATGATCTACGAATCGAAAACTACAACGGTTCTTTATCCTAGCTGTCATTTGTTCAAAGCGCAGCATCTGTTGCCCTGGACTCGAAGCCGACTTGCGGCAGCGCGGCGCCGGGTTGCTGGGAAACCGCACTTGGTCTCCGCCGCCAGATGACGCCAGCCAGCCCTTTTGAGACATTCGCACCAGGCCCAGCGCGCACTCCGCTGCAGACGCGAATTGTCGGGGGCGTTTGCCCTAAAGCGGCCCTTCGTCGGCCCCGGTGAACGCTCCCCAATGCTGCGACCAGCACAAGCGTCTGCGAAGCGCATAAACGGACTTTGCAAAGTCGGAGCTGGCAGAATCCTGTGAAGGAGACGTGTCACCATGTGGTTATCTAAGCGCATCACGTCGTATGACTGATCTGCAATCGAAACCGGTCGTTTGCGGTGGCACTCAAACCTGTCTTTCTTTTGAAAATCTTGGTAGCCTCCAGCAGACCCTGTCTTCTAGACGCTCTCAAATCGGCTCAAGACCCGAGCAATGCGCGCCTGATCGTCCTGAGACAGAACATACATTGTGAATCCTGGACATTCCCCGATGGATCGCCGCAATAGGTGCGTCAAAGCCATCAGATTCTTTTGCTGATGCGAATTGAAGGTCGTCAAAGCCTCTTCCAGCTCATCTTCTGTATGCTTGCTAACGAATTTAAAAAACTTGCCAAGAAGGCCTGTGATGGCGTCCGACACTTGTATCCATGCGTGCTGCTTGGAATTCACGAACGAGAAGTGTGTCGCTGGACTGCCGCCGTCGTGAAGGTCGAGGCCTCTCAGAAAATTGGCGATCTGTGGTTCGATGTCTAGGATGTGTGTGGCGTTGCGGAACAAGGCGATCCTGTGCAGATAAAAGTCACCGAAACCATTGATAAGTATGTTTGGCTTTTCATCCTCGAGATAGGGAAGCCGCCGAAGGCGCGCCCCGACCCGCAGCACTTCCCTGAGGAACAGGTAATGCTGAGCTGGCAAAACACTCCGGCGTTCATCGAGCATCGCACCAAGCTCGGCGATGAACTCGCATCGGCGTGCTCTGCCCACATCGGGGAAGTTGAACCGTCCCAAGAGCGCGGCCGTGGTGTCAAGATCAGTGCGCAGTACGGCGTACAAGGCGTTTTTGAGCATCGCATGAGCCATCATTAGGTTGACATCCCGCTGCTCGGTAAGGATGGAATCGATCACATCGACAATTGACCAGTAAAGTGGATCGAGCACCTGAAAGTGGACGAACAGTTCGTTACGAACAAGCCAGTGAAGGAATGCGGTAATCTTCTTTGACTTGAGTAGGGCGGAGAAGTCGCCGTTGCCGAGCTGATTTAATTTCAACTCAGAAGCAGATCTCTGGAGGTGGAATTCGTGGCTCAATGATGAAAAGTCGAGATGCGGTGCTCTTCCACGGTGTGCCACCCCTCCGAGCACAAAGAAGTCTGGCCTGCAGACATTCAGACCATCGGGTGTGAGGAACAGAGTCCTGATGTTGTTCGTTTCGTCGTAATGCAGCGTATAAGCCTGGTTGACGTTGGGCAGTTCGTGCCAAGCTAAAATCGTTTTCCGGATCGCTTCAAGGTTTGTCATATGGACCTCGCTGAAGGCGCTAAATCGCCCTAAATCAAAACTTGAAATTAACCGGTATATGCGTATGTTTGCACCAAAGGTTCCCCTCTGATGAAAGAACCCAAGGGTGTTCTCCAGAAATGGTAGTCAGGGGGGTCGCACTCCCTAATAATAGTGGCGCGTACCGGTCCGAAAGATGTCGAACTCTGTGCGGATTTGAGGTGCGACTTTGGAGTGGGAAGATGGGTCTTTATGCTCCCACTTTCTGTAGATCGCCCAGTTGAAGTAGTCCGCGACCTGAAGCCCGTAGTGCGCGGCGGACGGGTGGTGCATCAAGCGATATGGTGTGCCCGTTGGAAGCATTTTGGGAAGGGATGTCTTGATGCCCTTTTCAATGGCTCGTTTCTTTTTCTTCACGGGAATACTGTCAGTGATCACGACAACCTCACCAATTGCCCCCGGCGCCTTATCAACGGCGTACCGCAGAAGATAGCCCAGCATCCTCGGGTAGAACTCTTCCGGAGGCCGTAGGGCTGGACCCGTCTTGCTTTTCTCGACAATGACTGCGTCGACGGAATTGGCAGGCACCTGAGCGGAAAGCATGTCAAACACCTTACTTCGGACATGCGGGTTGTCGTAGGCGCAGTGAAAATGATCCATCGCAATGCGAGGTTTGATCCGGTGCTCGATCAGGTTGTACTTGAACGTATCTAAATCTGTGTGGAGCGTGAATGGGCGAAACAAGCTAACACATGTCAGAGTAAAGTATTTCGACCCCCTCAGCGAAAAGTCGAAGTTGCCTCCCTCGTCGAGGAAAATGTATAGGCTGGGCAGTGCTGGTGCGCTAGAAGTAATCGGCATCTGTGAATTGAACTTTTACTGACTGGCTCTCGGAAATGAGATTTCTTGTAGGGGCTCGTGGCAACAGGGTAAAGTGCCCGCCAGCTCTCCAGGACAAAGTTAGACGAGCATGGCCCACAACTAACCCCTCCTCCATCCTATTCAGTATTGCAACTAACTTGGCCCGGACCTCATTTTGCGCGATCAGCCAAAGTCCGCTTCGTTGTGAATAGCCGACATTGACGTGGACTGATAGGAACTTATGCAACCTACACAGTATACCGTTTCTTTCCACTGATCGAGAAATGAAGAGCACGTCCGCTTTGGGCTGGCTGGCGTCATCTAGCGGCTGGGACGAGGCGCGGGTTCACTGCGCCCTGGTTGCCGCAGCGCCGCAAGTCGGCTTTGAACCCATAACTGACCTTGGGTTGCAGCTACGCAGCTCGGCCAATTGCGGATTGATGTGTTGTCAGTGAATGTCCGCTCACCGAAGGATCCAATGCCCTCCCTTGATGAACCATGCGGCCCGGGCATTCTCTTACGGTTGCGAATTACCTACCGGGCCATGGCATGCTGCAGAACGCCCTGCTGTACGTGACGGCGGCTTACCTGCCCACAGGGCCTGTCCGATGCAATGAACAGCAAGCAAGTGGGGGCATTTCTCACCAGGCAGTGAAGTGGTCAAGTAGAACGAAATGTACGATGTGGCCGAAGACCTCGATCAATACGTGCTGCCCGCCGTTCACCGGTCGCGACAGCGTGGCTACTTCAAGCCACGCTTAGAAAGAACAACAGGATAAGTGGGACGACCTTCTCTGCAGGCAGCTTGACGTCCGGGCGCAAGTGCGCGCCTCAGTCTGCGTGTGCTTCTTCGGCTCTAGCCTTTTCCGCGGCGGCAAACATATTCTTAACGGTCTGTTGGCTCCGGTCCTTCACAGACATCTTTTGGGACTCGCCATACCGCTCTGGAATGGACGAACCGGTAATCCGATTGACGGCTTTGTCCTTCAACTTGACATTTATCCTACGCATCTTGGTTCCCCTGATACCTTTGGTTGCGCCTTTCCATGAAATCTCTGTTGAATTCAACATCAAAGTAGTGCTTTCGCTTTGTCCAGACAAACCCGTCCGACTTTGAGATAATCGCAACGTCGACAGGGCCACCTACAGTCTCAAGTGATGAATCCATCTTTCTCCGCAAAGAGGTAATCTCCACAAGAGCCTCAGCCATAGCCGCCATTTCCTCTTTGGGTAGAGAGTTTACCACTTTTAGAAGGTTGGCGACAGATTCGTCGTGCCGATATTGTTTGAAGTCGGTTGAAAACTGCTTAACCATAGCGCGGTTGGCTTTCTTTTGCCGTTCCATTTCGACAACGCGATCTGGTTCTGGGACATAGTCTTTAACAAGTTCTGCAGTTTTCAGGTCGAGGGTCTGCAGAAGGGTCTGTCGAGTATAACTCAGATATTGTGGTAGCGTACCTTCCACAAAAAGATTGGCTACATCGGCTTGTGCGAAAGGGAGGATGGCGCCAGAAGTTCCGCCTTCATTCATGTTGTTTTCACGAACCTGCCAGGCTCTGACCTTCCCTTCTAATTCGCCATCGACACACATTTCGATAACGACAGGCAGGAGTTCCGAGTCGCCATATCCGGCGAAGACAACCCCCGTCTCGAACTTCGTTTCGAAAGCTCTCCGCGACCGTTCGTAGCAAAGCGTTATCATCTTGGAGTGCATGGTCTGGGTGACATGCATTCCAAGCTCTTCCGCCATAAACTCTTTGATCTTTTGGGAGTGTTTCTTGCGGTACTGATCACGAGAGTATCCGTCGAAGAGGAGGGGATAGTGATCCGCTTCTTCGATTTTCTCGGAGATTGCAGCGATAAGCTGTTGGCGACGTTTTAGCGAACCACTGGCAGTCATAGCTTTTTGGGTCTGGCTGATGGCGTTAAGGATTATGTACCATCCGGTCAAATCGGCCAGCGGTGTTGGAGGAACAACCAAGTCGTCCAAAAAACCCAGAAAGCGCCCAACATACTCTTCTACCCTGGAGTATGTTGTTTTCCCGAGGCTTTTTCTAAATTCCTTAATCACAACTTCCCAAGGCAAGCCGCAGTAGTCCCCGCTTCCGAAGACCATGACTGCAACGTCGTTTGATGGTGCTAGATGAAAAAGTTTGTTGGAGTTCTTCCATACCCGGTCGCGGCCGATCGTTACGGCGCTGTCGGCGGCCAGAGCGATGCCCGACCTATTAATAATTGCGACCTCTGCAGTCATAATGCGAATCCAGTATCAAAAGTTCTTGCGAAGCAATTTTTTCAGAGAGGGTATTAGATGTCGAGACATGGCAGTCAACAACACAGCATTTCGATGGTGGTGGGATGCCGTTCAGCGACTTCCAGAAAGGATGGCTGGAGGCGCACGATGTGGAGGCGACTGAGAAGCCACCGACGCGGCGCAACCGGCAACCGGCGACCAAGCCCTCTGACCGCGCCAGAGCTGAAAGTGGACTTTGACTAAATCTGATCGCCACTGATCAGGAGCATAATTTTTCAGCTGCAGCGAAAGTCCGCAATGTCCGCTTAGCCGACATCTAAGGGTTTTCGGCGGCCGCACGTGCGGCGAAGGGCAGCTTTTCCTTATGCGCCTGCGGCAGTGAGTGCTCGCCATGCCGCCAGGTCCGAAGACTTTGCAAAGCTCACTATCTGCGCAGAGCTGCCGTCCTCACATGACACAACACCGGTTAATGTGGACTCGTGCTCATCAACAGAGCGCATCATCCCGCGGGCCTCGAAGTGCTTGAAGCGGGACTAGCGCAGGTTGTCGAAGGACTCGCCTTTGTCGTCGGTGTCTGCAGGGAAAATGCTTCGGGACGTGGGGGTACCCTGGTCCTCGGAATTGCGTTCTTCTACGGTGTGCAAATCGTCAAGCCGCTCAATGAACATGAGGAAAGTCAGCTGTTCGATCACACGGAGAGCGGGTTGGAGGCCTCACCAGACCAGAATGCGTTCCAGATCTGATCGATCTGACTTTTGATAGTGCCTGTAATCACCGGGAGCCCGCTACAAACTCGGCCCGATCATAAGTCTTGCGTACGCAAGCGCAACACGCATACCGTCAGGGCGAAGTGGGAAAGGCTGTTACTCCTTCCCTTTCGCCGGACAGAGTTAGGTCCAGTTTTGCGCCCGGCAGTACATTCTCAGTTCAACGTTAGCTGGCATCGTGATGTGCTACCCAACGTGCCCTCGGCCGTTGTTAGAATTTCCGCGGTTCCATCAGGTTCACGGGCTGGTGTCGTGAACTGATTTCATCAGGTCTGCCGGGACCTTGTTCCCGATAGCCCCGTGCGGGCGTTCTTCATTGTAGTCTCTACGCCAAGCCTCCAACTTTTCGGCTGCATCTTCAAGGCTCATGAACCAGTGCGCGTTCAGGCACTCCGCCCGGAACCGGCCATTGAACGCCTCGATGAAGGCGTTGTCGGTAGGTTTGCCCGGACGGGAGAAGTCCAATGTCACGTCGTTGGCATAGGCCCAAAGGTCCATATCCTTGGAGATGAACTCGCTGCCCTGGTCAACACGGATGGTGGCTGGGTAGCCGGTGCGCTTGCATACTTGCTCAAGCGTCGCGACCACGTCCTCCCCGCGATATGTGAACCGAGCATCAAGCACCGGGACATAGCGTGAGAAGGTGTCGACGACCGTCAGAACCCGAAGTTTCCAGCCTGTAGCCAGCTGATCATGAACAAAGTCCATAGCCCAGACGTCATTGGGGCTGACAGCCTCCTTGCGGTCATCCCGCAGCTTGGCCTTCACCCGGCGCTTAGGTGTCTTGCTCCGAAGTTGCATACCCAACTCCTTGTAAATGCGATAGGTCTTCTTGGCGTTGATCTCCCAGCCCTCCCGGCGCAGCAGCACATGCACGCGCCTGTAGCCGAAGCGCACGCGCGTCTGGCAAATCTCTCGTATCCGCTGTTCCAAAGCGGCCTGCCCAGGCCGGCGGGATTTGTAGCGATAGGTTCTCGGATCGAACCGGATCACCTCGCAGGCCCGGCGGATCGACACCTGCCAATCCGCCCGCATCCCGTCGACCAGCGACCTTTTCCGGGCAGGCCTCAAAGCTTTCGCTTAATGACGTCCTGCAGCATTTCCTTGTCGAGCGCGAGATCCGCGACGATCTTCTTCAGACGCGCGTTCTCCTGCTCGAGTTCCCTGAGCCGTTTCATCTCGGATGGCATCAGGCCAGCATATTTTTTCTTCCAGTTGAAAAATGTCGCCGTGCTGATCCCGGCCTTGCGGCAGACCTCGGCCACCGAGGTGCCGTCCTCCGCCTGCTTGATGATGAACGCCTTCTGCGCGTCCGTGAACTTCGATGCCTTCATGCGTTTCCGCTCCTCTCCCAGCCAGGGTTTCTCTGCGGAAAACTCTAATCAAAAACGGGGGCGTTTTCGGGGATCACATCAACAAAAGCTCCGACCAGCCACACTTTGGCAACAAACACGGCTTTTAGACTGCACGCTTTTTGCACACCTTTGACCCCATACAGACCGGTTTTTCACCTTAAAAGGCGGTAAAACGCACTAAAAGGAGCGAATGCGGAAAGCACATAGATGCTGGAATTGTACAATAAAATCATATGCTTAATGGCGACCCCGGCAGGATTCGAACCTGCAACCTGCCCCTTAGGAGGGGGCTGCTCTATCCAGTTGAGCCACGGGGCCAGCGGATTTCGCGATAGCAAATAGACCCCACAAGCTCAAGCGTCTCATCATGGGCTTCAACAGCCATTGTGTCCTCCGGTGGGACTGGATAACCTCGCTGTAACAAAGCAAAGAGGCCAAGCACGTGACCAACGACTCCAAGCGTCCGCTGACGCTGCGTGATGTTTCAGATGCAACCGGCGTGTCAGAAATGACCGTGAGCCGCGTTCTCCGCAATCGCGGTGATGTCTCTGAAAAGACCCGACAAAAGGTGTTGGAGGCGGCAAAGGAACTCGGCTACGTGCCCAACAAGATCGCTGGCGCCTTGGCCTCCAAGCGGGTCAATTTGGTTGCGGTTATCATCCCGTCGCTCTCCAATATGGTCTTTCCCGAGGTTCTGACCGGTATCAACCGCGTGCTTGAGGATACCGAGCTTCAGCCGGTTGTTGGCGTCACCGACTACCAACCGGAGAAAGAAGAAAAAGTTCTCTACGAGATGCTCTCGTGGCGGCCGTCGGGTGTCATTATCGCCGGTCTCGAACACACCGAGCCCGCGCGCGCAATGCTCGCAGCTGCGGGCATTCCTGTGGTGGAGATCATGGATACGGACGGCAATCCGGTGGATTCCATGGTCGGGATCTCCCACCGCCGTGCGGGCCGCGAGATGGCCAAGGCGATCTTGAAGGCAGGCTATAGCCATATCGGGTTTATGGGGACAAAAATGCCCCTCGATCACCGTGCCCGCAAACGATTTGAAGGCTTCACCGAAGCGCTCGCCAAAGAAGGGGTCGAGATCGAGGATCGTGAATTTTATTCGGGTGGCTCTGCGCTCGCCAAGGGTCGTGAGATGACCCAAGCCATGCTTGAGCGCTCTCCCGAACTCGACTTTCTGTATTATTCCAATGACATGATTGGCGCCGGCGGGCTGCTTCACCTGATTGACCAGGGAATTGACGTGCCAGGGCAGATTGGTCTTGCGGGCTTTAACGGAGTGGAGCTTCTGGCGGGCCTGCCGCGGCAGCTGGCGACCATGGATGCTTGCCGTCAGGAGATCGGCATGAAGGCGGCACAAATCATTGCGGCCCAGCTCGAAGACTCAAACGCAGAGATCGAGAAACATGTAACGCTCACACCGACCATTACCTATGGCGATACGCTGAAACGGCGCTGAGATCACCGGACACTCTAAAAAAAACGCGCGACCCATCTGGGCCGCGCGTTTTTTTTAATATGCGCTGCCCTCAGTAGAGCAGCATCAAAGGCAAGAGCGTGATCACCGGGAACAAGACCAGGATCACCACACGGATCAGGTCGGAGCCCACGAAGAACAGAACCGCCTTGTAGGTGTCCACCATGCGCGACTTTGGATCCATCGCGTTGATCACAAAGAGGTTCATGCCAACCGGCGGTGTGATCAGGCCAACTTCGACCACGATCAGCGTGAGGATACCAAACCAGATCGCGACATATTCTGTCTCGAGCCGGTTTGCGATGCCTTGGGTCACGCGAATGCCAAGTTCCTTCATCTGCTCTCGCGTCAGTTCTGTCCCGTTGGCGATCGCATCCTTGATGGAGGCAAGCATCTCCTGCCCCATGCCATCGGGAACCCCAGCCCGGAGAACCTCCATCGCAGCATCCGCCTGCATCGCCGGGAGCGACACAAGACCAAAGTCCATCGCTGAGATCACCGGATAGAAGATCGGGATTGTCAGCAGGATCATCGACAGACTGTCCATCAGACAGCCGAGAAGCAGATAGAACACGAGGATAAGCGCAAGCACCATCCAAGGGCTCAGGCCTTGTGCTACCACAAAGTTCGCGAGTTCCTGCGGCACCTGCGTGAGTGCGAGAAAGCCATTGTAGAACCCCGCTCCCAGCACGATGAAGAAGATCATCGCGGTGGACCGTGCCGTGATCATGAAGCTGTCGGTCAGCGTCTGGCGGGTCAGCCCCCCATTGGCAAGCGCGATAAGCCCGGTGCCCAATGCACCCACGGCCGCCCCTTCGGTCGGGGTGAACCAGCCTGCATAGATGCCACCCACCACGAGGCCAAATACCAAGAGCACGGGCCAGACCGCAAACAAGAGCGAGAAACGCTCGCGCCACGGGATCGGCTCACGGGTGCCCGCGCTTTCGGGAAAGAGGCGCACATAGACGGAGATTGCGATGACATAACCGATGGCCGCCAAAAGACCGGGGATAAAGGCCGCCAAGAAGAGCTTTGCGATATTCTGTTCGGTCAAGATGGCATAGATCACCAAAACCACCGAGGGCGGGATCAGGATGCCCAACGTGCCACCTGCCGCCAGGGTTGCGGTCGAAAACCCGCTCGCATAGCCATAGTTTTTCAACTCAGGCAGCGCCACGCGCCCCATGGTGGCTGCCGTCGCCAGCGACGATCCACAGATTGCGCCAAAGCCCGCACAGGCCCCGATTGCGGCCATGGCGACACCGCCTTTGCGATGCCCGATAAAGCCTTCCGCCGCCTTGAACAGCGCGGTCGACATGCCTCCGAGCGTTGCAAACTGCCCCATCAGGAAGAACATCGGGATGATCGACAGCGAATAGGAGGAAAAGGTCGAGTAGGTTTCATTCTTGAGACGGCCAAAGGCGACGATCGTGTCCCCCGTGACCAGCACAAGACCGCCAAGGCCCACCAAGAACATCGACAAACCAATAGGCACCCTCAGAAAGATCAGCCCCATCAGGACGGGAAAGGACCAGATACCGATTTCAAGCGCGCTCACGACTGTACCTCCACGCCGTCCCAGATCAGGATCTGGCCTGTCATTGCTTCGATGCTGCGGATCACCGCCATGTAGATCCCGACAACAGCGGCCACGACGGCCGCGATCAGGCTCAGCCCGTAGGCCCACCAGATGGGAAACTCCAGCAGGAAGGAGGTTTCACCATTTTCAAATTTGCTGAGCGTGCCCGCGCCCAAGCGCCACGCGATCAACACCAGCACAAGCGCAAACACAATCTCTGTGATCATGCGCAGGATACGGTTCACGCGGGCCGAGAAACTGTTGGCAAACACATCTACCGCCGCATGGCCCGCCGTGATCTGGCACAGGGGAATAAAACTGAAGATCGCAAAGGCGACACCGGCCTCGACCACTTCAAAATCCCCATTCACCGGGCCAACCCGCGCAGCCATCCACTCAGAAAGCTGCGGTGCGAGCCCCTCGAGCATGTCGCTGTGGAAGACACCATTGAGCAGGCGTCCAGCAATCGAGATACAGGTCAGGAAAATCAAGAAAGTGAGGACCGCGCCGCCGATCATGGCCATGATCCGCGCCAGCCTCATCATATAGCTATGCATGCCTTTGCCCACCTTTGGCTTTTCAAAGCACCGTTGCATGCGACGGGGCCCGCTGCCGAAGCGATGCGGACCCCGTCAATGGATCTGGTGATCAGTTTTCGTACTGCGGCGTATATTTGTCGATCAGCATGGTCGCCTCATCCAGAAGCGCCTGACCGTCGATGCCGCGCTCCGACATATCGGCGAGCCACTTGTCGTAGATCGGCTGAGAGCGCTCGCGCCACACGGCCGTCTGATCCGCGTCGAGCGTGATCACATTGTTGCCGAGATCCAGCGCGTTTTCACGCGCGGGCATGTCCGAATCTGCCATCGTGCCGCCTGCAAAGACAGACATCTCGACACCGGAGTTGTCGTCGATCACCTTCTTCAGGTCATCAGGCAGGCTGTCGTATTTTTCCTTGTTCATCGCCAGAACAAAGGTCAGCGTGTACAGCGCGCGGCCCGAGAATTCGGTATGGTTTTCAACAAGTTCCGGCACTTTCAGGGCGGTGGTCACCTCCCATGGGATGGTGGTCCCATCAATCACGCCCTTCGAGAGCGCTTCGGGAATGGACGGCACAGGCATGCCGACAGGTGTTGCGCCCAGCTCGGTCAGCAAGGCGTTTACAGAGCGCCCACCACCGCGAATTTTCATGCCCTCAAGATCCTTTGGTACTTCGACCGGATCAGAGGTGTGGAAGATGCCCGGACCATGCACCCACCCTGCAAGGATCTTGAAGTCCTTGAATTCGGTGTCCAGCCAATGATCTTCCATCATGTCCCAATAGGCGTGGCTTGCGGCACGTGCATTGGTCATCATAAAGGGCAGCTCAAACACTTCGGTCGATGGGAAACGACCCGGCGTGTAGCCCACCACGGTCCAGACGATATCGGCAACGCCGTCCTGAACCTGATCAATCAATTCTGGCGGCTTGCCGCCCAGCTGCATCGAGGGGTAGCGGTCAATCTTGATACGATCGCCCGATGCGTCTTCGATCTTGTCTGCCCAGACATCCAGAATGAGCTTTGGCACATTGGCCTGTGCGGGCAGGAACTGGTGCAGCTTCAGCGTCACCTCCTGCGCGAAGGCGGGCACTGCGCCCATTGCGGAAAATGCCAGTGCGGTGGCTGCACCAAGTAGTGCTCTGCGAGTGGTCATGCGTTTCCTCCCTTTGACCGGGACCTTTACGGCTCCTCTACGGCAACATTACCGTATGAGACTCTAATGTCTTGCCTATTTTTTAGGCGCTTAGAGTTGCGCGTCGTCCGGCTCTGCGAAGCACAGGGCTATTAGGTGCTTTTGTAACTATCAATGGTGGGGGCGGTAACAAATTACGTATTTTTGATGCGCGTTTGTAACGTATCGCATCAGGCGTCCGATCCGACGTATGGTTTGGGGCGCGCGTATCGGAGCCAGGTCTCGGCAAACTGCGCGGCAGGAACGGGTCGGCTGAACAGGTATCCCTGTGCTTCGGCACATCCCAAAGAGATCAACCTGTCCCGCTGCTCGCGCGTCTCGACGCCTTCGGCGATTACGCTCACACCCAGGCTGCGCCCCATCGCCACAACAGCGGCAACGATGCGATCGTCTTTGACGTTCTCAGGTAGCGAGGTGATGAATCGCCGGTCAAGCTTGATGCGGTCGATAGGCAAATCCTTCAGCATCGCCAGCGACGAATACCCCGTTCCAAAGTCATCAATGGCCAGCTTCACCCCCATCGTACGCAGATCATCCACGGTATTGAGAGAGCTGCGCATGCGTGGAAACAGAGTGGTTTCCAGCACTTCGATCTCCAGTTGAGTAAGATCCACCTGATGATGCCGTGCCGTCGACCGCAAATCCCGTGCAAAATCCGGAGACAGCAGCGTCATCGCAGACATGTTCACCGAGATTTTTGCAGGCGCATAACCCTCCGTATTCCAGGCACGGATCTGGCGACAGACCTCATCGGTCACAAACTGATCGATCGCCGTCGTGAGGCCCGTGTCGAGCGCCAAAGGCACAAAGCCTCCCGGCAACAGGAGGCCCTTCTTGGGGTGTTGCCAGCGCAAGAGCGCCTCGGCGCCGATACATTGTCCTGTGCGCAAGTCGATCTGAGGCTGATAGAACATCAGCAGCTCACCATCAGAGATGGCCCGCTTCAGGTCGTGTTCCATCTGCAGGCTTTCTTCCGAGCGCTGCTCCATATTTTCAGAATAGAAACAGATCTGCCCGCGCCCTTTGGCCTTCGCATGACACAGCGACACGCCCGCCGCCTGCATCAGGTTGCGCTGATCGCTGCCGTCCTTGGGGTATTGCGCGATCCCCATGCTGGCGCTCAACCGGCAGGTCAGCCCGTCCACGACTACCTCGTCCCCCAGCGCCGCACCAATGTCATGGGCCACCTGCAGCACCACCTCGGGACTTGAGGCCTGCTCGATCAGCAAGATGAACTCATCACCTCCGATCCGGCCAATGGTGATCCCGGGACGCATCACAGATCGCACCGCATCCGCAAGCCGTTCGATCACGCGATCCCCGATGTCGTCGCCAAAGATCGAGTTGATGTCCCGAAACCGGTCGAGATCAATGAGAATGATCGCCAACTCGGCCGTTGCGGCCTTGGCGCGCACGATTGCAAATTCCACCTGTGTTTTCATCGCTCTACGGCTCGGCAACCCGGTCAGAGCATCCCGAAGGCCACTGTCGAGCAGACCGGCACGGTCCGATTTGGGACGAAAGGAACGCCGCGAGCGAAATTCGTAGGTGGGATCAGCCCCCGACACATTGAACGCGCGCAGTGACAGGGTTTCCGTCTCGGGATGGAGGTCGTCGCTCAGTGTGCGCGCCTCGCCCTGCCAAGCGCCCTCGGTCAGCGCCTCTTGTATCGCGCCGTCCCAGAAACACTTGCCAAACCCCTTGGCGTGAATGGACCAGATCGGGCGGCCTCTGATCTGCGCAAGCGGCATGCCGGCCTCGTATTCAAACCGGCGATTGGCATCAATAACGCGCGCCTCCCCGTCCAACAGCGCCAAGCTGTCGCCTTTGGGGCGCGTTTCAGGGGCTTTGGGGGCGACGGGTTGTGCCTGCGCCGTATCGCGTGTGCGCCTGACCCGACGCAGGACTTCGGCCAAAACGATGGCCAACACAGCGATGGCGGAGAGACCATAAAGCACATACGCAAAGGGTGACGTCGGAAGCGCCAGCGCATCGCCGACCGAGGTCGGCAGATGGACTTGAGAGGGCTCAATCGCGTCCGGCCCCCGCAATCCCGAGCGAAAGGCCACGCCTGGCTCAACGCCGTCTGAAGATTGAGCGGCGCTCGAAACTGGCAGCACGGACAGAAGCAGTGAGATCGCAAAAGTGTAAAGGTCGGCGCCCGAGCTCCGCTTTGTCCCTTGCTGCTTTCTGCCGCAGAGCATCGGACCCTCCTCCAGCTACAAGAAAGAGCCTAGCACCCGCCTGCACTCTGTCAACTGTAGGTTGACAAGAAAATTGCCAAGAATAACCGACTTCTAGAAGTTTATACCTCGCTGTTTATAGCGGTGTACGGAGACGCCCGCCCCACCTCTTTCGCCAATGGGAAAGCAGGGTGAATGCTTTTATTGACTGATGAGTCAATAAAAACTAGCCTGCGCCAATCGACACCTTCTGCGCATGGGCTGCACGCCGCAGCCCGCCCCGAAACCCCAAGGACTCCTGCGATGACATTGCCAAACATCCTCATTTTTATGGTCGATCAGTTGAACGGGACCCTGTTCCCGGATGGCCCCGCAGAATGGCTGCACGCACCAAACATGAAGAAACTGGCCGCGCGGTCTACCCGGTTTCGCAATTGCTATACCGCCAGCCCGCTCTGTGCGCCGGGTCGGGCCAGTTTCATGTCCGGGCAGCTGCCGTCTGCCACGGGCGTCTACGACAACGCGGCGGAATTCGCCTCTTCAATCCCGACGTATGCCCATCATCTGCGCCGCGCAGGCTATTACACCTGCCTATCGGGCAAGATGCATTTTGTCGGCCCAGATCAGCTTCATGGCTTTGAAGAACGTCTGACAACCGATATCTACCCACCCGATTTCGGTTGGACCCCGGACTATCGCAAACCCGGCGAGCGCATCGACTGGTGGTATCACAACATGGGGTCGGTCACCGGCGCCGGGGTGGCGGAGATTTCGAACCAGATGGAGTTTGATGACGAGGTCGCCTTTCACGCGACCCAAAAGATCTACGACCTGGCGCGCGGCAAGGACGCCCGGCCGTGGTGCCTCACCGTCAGCTTTACGCACCCCCATGATCCCTATGTGACTCGTAAAAAATACTGGGATCTATACGAGGATTGCCCGCATCTTATGCCGGAGGTCGCGGATCTCGGCTATGAGAACCAGGATCCGCACTCGAAACGGATCTTTGACGCAAATGACTGGCGCAACTTTGACATCACCGAAGAAGACATCCGCAGGTCGCGTCGCGCGTATTTCGGCAATATCTCCTATCTCGACGACAAGATCGGCGAGGTCATGGAAGCGCTGGAAGGAACGCGTCAGGACAAGGATACGATCATTCTCTTTGTCTCGGATCACGGCGACATGCTGGGAGAGCGCGGCCTGTGGTTCAAGATGAGCTTTTATGAGGGGTCCTCACGCGTTCCGATGATGATTTCAGCGCCCAATATGACCCCTGGCCTGGTTTGCGATCCGGTCTCCAACATCGATGTCTGTCCAACGCTTTGCGATCTGGCAGGTGTGAGCATGTCCGAGGTAATGCCTTGGACCGCTGGGGAAAGCCTGGTCCCGCTTGGCCAAGGTGGCACGCGCAGCACGCCGGTGGCGATGGAATATGCAGCCGAAGCCTCTTATGCCCCGATGGTCTCCTTGCGGTCGGGGCGCTACAAGCTCAATCTTTGTGCGCTTGATCCGGACCAGCTGTTTGATCTGGACGCCGACCCACATGAACGGGTGAATCTCGCCAAAGATCCCACCCACCACGAGGCTTATCAGGCGCTCAAGGCGATTGCGGCCGAGCGCTGGGATCTGGATCGATTTGACGCCGATGTGCGCGCCAGCCAGGCGCGGCGCTGGGTGGTATATGAGGCGCTCCGCCAGGGCGGCTATTTCCCGTGGGATTATCAACCCCTGCAAAAAGCGTCCGAACGCTACATGCGCAACCATATGGATTTGAATGTGGTCGAAGACCAAGCCCGCTACCCGCGCGGAGAATAAAATCAGCCCTTCGGCCGAAACTGGTTGTGCAGTTTGTGCAGACCCTGTGGGCCGAGGGCCCATCGCGTCTGACGGGGCTTTAAACGGCAACAGGGATGCGCGACGCATCCCTGTACCGTGACCTTGGGTATGGTTCAGCTGATTAGTTGAACAGCTGCAGCAGCGCCTGCGGGGCCTGGTTCGCGATCCCGAGCGACTGAACTGCCAGTTCTTGCTGGGTCTGCAGTGCCGACAGGCGGGCGGAGGCCTCTTCCATGTCGGTATCCGTCATGGTGGAGACACCCATTGTCATGGAGTCGACCAGCTTGGACACAAAGCTTGCCTGGTCATCAATACGCGCGGCGGCCGCACCCAGTTCTGCAGCACCCGAAATCGCAACCTGCAGGAAGTCTTCGATCTCACCAAGCGCAGAAGCTGCGGTTGCGGTGTCGGTGATTGCTGTCAGGCTGTTCGCCAGATCCAGAGTGGATTCAAAACCCTGCGCCTCGATGGTGATGTCAACGCCGGTTACGGTGCCCCCTGCACCAACGCGGTCCAGCGATGCCAGAACACCCATTTGTGTGGCCGTCCCGTCGATGGTGTTGGCCAAGAGGTTGGCCCCATTGAACTGAGCGGCGCCAATGATGGATTCGATCTGATCAATCTTTGATTCAATGTCAGTTTGAATTTTGTCATGCGATACGTTCTCGGCCTGCGCCGAAACGATCAGCTCTTTAATTTCGACAAGCTTCTCAACGATCTGTTCTGCGCCCGCAGAGGCAACCGCAACAGTGGCCTCGCCCATGGAGAGACCTTCTTCGATCGCCTCAAAGCTGGCGATGTCGGATTCCATTGTTTTCGAGATAGCCCAGACGGCGGCATTGTCTTTGGCAACACCGATTTCCTTGCCGGTTGAAATTGCGTTTTGCGTATCGGTGAGATTGGTGTTGACGACTTTCAGCGTCTGCAGAGCCACCATAGCACCATTGTTTGTCAAAATGCTGGACATAGCATGAGTTCCTTTGAGCAAGGAGCACTTTGGCCCCGATATATTCCCTTTCCCCCATTATGGGGTGTTCTCTCTCGTCTTTCTGAACGTGCGGGGCACTTCGGCCTCCACAACAAACTCAATAAGATGCAGGCCAACTCTTGACGCGAGGATGCTAATGAAGAGCTAAAATGTCGGCGTATATGTCTAAAATGCGAGTCAAATTGCGCAGAACGGCAACTTGCCCCCTGTCGCGCGCGCAACATCTATCGCGCAAAATTCTGCAAAGCCTCGCTCCCGAAAATCTGAGTCAAATCCACAAAGCTCCACCAGCCATGAATAAACCCCTCGTTCGCCATGCGGGTAACCCGGGCACCCTCAACTGCGCCCATACCTCTGCGGGCGCGCGGCGCCTGCGTTCTCCGGGCGCGGGCTTAGGAACAATGAGGGGGTGAAATCAAATTGGATCTGATATTTACGTTGTTTTTCAGACAATTGCTGACATCCAAACGGGGCGAATAAACGGATTCTTCAGGCCAAACGCACAGGTTGATCCGAAGCCACACTTCCTTATTCACTTCTAACGGAAACAGCGCCGTGCGACGTCTTGCTCTTCTCTGCATTGGATTGATTTGCACCGTTGCTCTGGCCGGAGCCTCGCGTTTTGAGCTTCGGAAGATGTTTGAAAGACCCACCCGGATCGAGTTTCCCACAACAGAACCTTACTCGCCTCAACGCGCCGCTTTGGGCAAAATGTTGTTTTTTGATGCACGCCTGTCTGGCGCCATCAATATGAGTTGTGCCACCTGTCACAATCCGTCGTTTGGCTGGGAAACACCGGCATCCCGCGCGATTGGCGCGATGAATCAGCCCCTGGCGCGCCACACCCCCACAATCGAGAATCTCACAGAATCAGAGCATTTCTATTGGGACGGACGCATCGCGTCGCTCAAGGAACAGATACGCGGCCCGATCACCCACCCGCTCAAGATGAACTCCAGCATGCGCCAAGTTCAGCGCCGGTTGGAGAATATCTCAGGTTATCGTCGCTATTTCGAGATCGCCTTTCCAGACACCGGTCTGACGGAGGACACAATCCTGGTGGCGCTTGCGACCTATCAGAGAACCCTGCGCTCAGGCTGGTCTCCGTTTGACGACTGGGTCGAGGGTGACGAGGACGCAATTTCTTCTTCCGCGCAGCGTGGCTTTGACGTCTTTACCGGGCGCGGCCAATGTGTGAGCTGCCATCAGGGATGGGCCTTCACCGATCATGACTTTCACAATGTCAGCCTCGGAGACGACGACATCGGGCGCGGCGTGCTGGACCCGACGATGCGGTACCGCTTCAAGACGCCGGGGCTGCGCAACATCGCGCTGCGCGCGCCGTATATGCACAATGGCAGCCTCAATTCTCTGCGCGCGGTGGTGGAGCATTACCGACGCGGCGGCGCGCCGAATACAACCGCGAGCGACATCGAACCGCTCACCGAGATGAGTGACCGCGATGTGAACGACCTCATTGCATTCCTTGAAACCCTGACGGCCTATGCGCCCCATGTTTCGGCTCCGGCCCTGCCTGTGGACTAAAGGACAGAAGCGATGTCGATCAAACGCAGAATCCTTGGCCCTATCATCCTGCTGATCGTGATCGGCATCGTCGGCGCTATCTGGGTGGCGCGTGCGGCGATCAAGACACAAGACCTGATCCAGGACGCGGACTCCGCGGCGGTGCGCACCCTGCAGGCCACAGAGCGTGCACAACGGATCCGAGCGGAGATCGAGAGTCGCCTCAGCGAGTTTCTGGAATTCAACACCATCGCCCCGCCCGACCGGATCAGGCGCAATCATCAGCGGTATGTCGATGCGTTCCAGAACGTCTGGAACGACCTGCGCGCAGCGCCAGGGTCCGAGGCCCAGAAACGGATGGTGGCGCAGGTCGAAGAACAGTTCAAATCCTGGAACACAGAAGCCTCGATTGCCCTCGGGTTGATCTACGACACCCATATTCCCTCGCGCAACCGGCTGGACACTCTGGCAAGGCGATTGGAACTGGCGCTGGTGGCGCTGGAGCAGGAGGTGCGTCTGAGTGCGGAGCAGGTCAATCAGGACGCACGGCGCCGCTATGCAAAACAGGTGGTGATTGTTCTTGTCACCATGATCGGGATCTTTCTTGTGGCGGGGTCTGCATTCATCGGCTTTGGTGGTCAACTGGTGCGGTCTCTGACCCAACTCGCGGCCGCAATGGAGCGCATTCGTGCGGGCGATTTCGACACCCCACTGAGCGACCTGCAGCGCCGCGACGAAGTGGGCAAGATTGCGCGCGGGGTGGCGGATTTCTCATCGACCTTGCGCGATCTCAGTGAGGCCAAAACCCACATCGAGCATCTGGCGCTGCACGATCAGTTGACCGATCTTCCCAACCGACGTGCCCTACAGGACTATCTCGAACGCTCTGTGGAGCAGGCGCGTGATTCAAACGCGCGCCACGCCGTGCTGCATGTCGATCTCGACCGGTTCAAGCAGATCAATGACCTGATGGGCCACGCAGCGGGCGACCAGATCCTGCTGCATGCGGCCGAGGCCATGCAGCGCCAGATTGGGCCAGACGATATGACGGCCCGCGTCGGAGGAGACGAATTTGTTATTGTCCTGCGCGGCCATGGTACTGACTCGAAAACCAAAGCGATTGCCAAACGGGTCATCGAGGAAATTTCAAAACCTGTCGAAATCGAAGGCGAGTTTGTAAATGTCGGCGCAAGCATCGGCATCGCTTATCTGGCAGCCGGAGAGACCGATCCGGCGCGCATCCTCTCCAACGCCGATATTGCACTCTATATCGCCAAGAGTGAGGGCCGCGGCCGCGTGTCCTTTTACAATGATGCCACCCGCGCGCGCTTTGAGGGCAATATGGCGCTCCTGCGCGATCTGCGCATTGGCCTGGACAATGGCGAAATCACCGCCTTTTTCCAGCCTCAGGTGGATGGGATCACCAACGAGGTGCTCGGCTTTGAGGCGCTTGCGCGCTGGCATCACCCCAAGCGCGGCATGCTCGATCCGGGCGTCTTTATCACCTTGGCCTTTGAACACGGGCTGGGCGACCGGCTGACCGAGCGCATCGTATCCGACGCGATTTCCGCCTTGCTCGAATGGCGCGCCCTTGGCCTGCCTGCGCCCAGCGTCAGCGTGAATTTCTCCGCCAAGCAGCTGCGCGATGGGGGGCTGGTGGAGTACCTGGATGATGCCTTGTTCGCGGCCAACCTGCAGCCGAAGGATATCGCCATCGAAGTCCTCGAGAGCGTGCTCTTCAGCGATGGAGTGGACCCTGCCCTCAACACAATCGCCAAGTTGCAGGACCGTGGCTACAAGATCGAACTTGATGATTTTGGCACTGGGCATGCCTCGATCTCGAACCTGCGACGGTTCAAGGTCGATGGCATCAAACTCGACAAGGATTTTGTGGCCGGGGTCGATCAGGACGCCGAACAGGAGGTCATCCTGCGCACCATGATCGACCTCTGCCGAAATCTCAACATCGAGTGCCTTGCCGAAGGTGTTGAGACCGAGGCAGAAATCGCCAAGCTGATCTCGCTGGGCTGCAGCCGTTTCCAGGGCTACGGCATCGCGCGCCCGATGGCGCGCGACGCCGTCACCAGCTGGCTCGAGACACATTACGGGCGCAAGCCCGATGCCAAGGTAAGCTGAGCACCCCCCAGAGATCAAAGATCCTTCATCAGCCGCAGCGCGTCATAGATCGCAGCATGGGTGTTGCGGGCCGAGACCGCATCGCCGATGCGAAACAGCTGAAACGCGCCTCGCGGGTTGCGCGTGATCGCCTGCGGCTGACCGCAGATCAGCGCATCATGATCGACCTCGCCGTGGTTGATGCTGGCCGGTCGCAACGCCTGATACAGGTCATCATTGGGAAGGGCGCCATAGTTTAGCACGACCTGATCATATGACTTCTGCGTGGTGAAATTGCTGTAGTCGGTGCCAATCGTCGCCACCAATTCATTGCCCTGTCGCGCCACCCCAAGGAGGCGACGGGTCACGGTAAAGGTGACGTCCTTTTCCTGCAGTGCGCGCATGTAGGGCACGAGGTTCATCGCCATGATTTCGGGCGCAAAGGTCCGATCCGGGGTCATTACCTCGACTTCTGCGCCTGCTTCGGCGGCGATTTCAGCTGCCTGAAGTCCGGGATGATCGCCGCTTTCGTCGTAGATAAGCACCCGGCCCGCCGGCTTTACATCCCCCGCGATCAGATCCCAGGCCGAGACCACATGCGCGGCCTCCTGTCCGGTCTCGAACAGCTCCAGATTTGGAAGCCCGCCGGTGGCGATGATGACCAGATCGGGGTTTTGCGCCAGAACATCCTCTTCTTCGGCCCATGTATTAAAGTGAAACTGCACATCCCGCGCCGCGCATTGCGCCATGCGCCAATCTACGATCGAAATCATCTCGCGACGCCGGGGGGATTGTGCGGTGAGACGGATCTGGCCTCCGGGGTCGGGCTGCGCCTCAAAGACCACAACCCTGTGGCCACGCTCTGCCGCCACCCGCGCGGCCTCCAGCCCGGCCGGACCAGCGCCCACAATCGCTACTTTCCGTTGCTTTTCGGCCGGGGCGATCTCATGCGGCATCGTCAGTTCACGCCCGGTGGCCGCATTGTGAATGCAGAGCGCATCGCCCGCCTGATAGATCCGATCCAGGCAGTAGGTCGCGCCCACGCAGGGCCGGATGTCCTCTTCGCGCCCCTCTTTGAGTTTTTGCACCACATGCGGGTCGGCCATGTGGGCCCGCGTCATGCCCACCATATCCAAAAGCCCTGCCTGCACCGCATGGCGCGCGGTGGCGACATCGGGGATCCGCGCCGCATGGAATACAGGCAGATCGGTTTCATGTTTGACACGGCCCGCAAAATCCAGATGCGGTGCGGATCGCATGCCCTGCACCGGGATCACATCCGTCATCGCCGGATCGGTATGAATGCGCCCCCGGATCACATTGAGAAAGTCCACCTGCCCCGTCGCGCTCAGGATACGGGTGATTTCCAGCCCTTCTTCTTCGGTGATGCCACCTTTTTGCACCTCGTCGGCGGTGAAGCGCATCCCGACAATAAAGTCCGGCCCCACCCTTTTTCGAATGGCCTGAAGCACATCCATCGGAAATCGCAAACGATTCTCAAGCGTGTCCGCCCCATAGGGGCCGTTCAGATCATTGGTCAGCGGCGACCAGAACTGGTCAATCAGATGTCCATAGGCCTGCAGTTCGATCCCATCCATGCCTCCGGCTTTCATGCGTTCTGCGGCATCGGCAAAATCGGTGATGATGCGCTCGATGTCCCAATCTTCGACCAGTTTGGGAAAGGCGCGGTGCGCCGGCTCGCGATGCCGCGACGAAGACACTGACGGCAGCCAGTCGCCCTTGTTCCATGTTGTCCGCCGTCCCAGATGCGTCAGCTGGATCATTACCGCGCAGCCGTGTTCATGACAGCCCTCAGTAAGATCACGGATCCACGGCACCACCTCGTCCTTGTAGGCGAGGATATTGTTGAACACCGGTGGGCTGTCCTTTGAGACCGCCGCAGACCCCGCCGTCATCGCCAGCGCCACTCCGGCCTTGGCCCGCTCCGCATGATAGGCGCGGTAACGCGCCTTGGGCATGCCGTCCTCAGGGTAGGCCGGTTCATGACTGGTGGTCATGATCCGGTTGCGAAGGGTCAGATGCTTGAGTTGAAAGGGCTGCAAGAGCGGGTCGTGTGACATGGCGCTGCCTCATGGAATCAGGTGACTTGACACAAGTGTAAAGTCAGCCTGCACCCCGATTGACACTAGTGTCAATTATTTTAGAGTGCCCACATGTCCAAACCCACCTCCCCTCGCCCGCGCGGCTCGCGCGACCTCTGGCTCGATGCCGCGCTTGATCTTTTGGTCTCAAGTGGGATCGACGCGGTGAAAATCATGCCGCTGGCCCGCGCCGTGGATCAAACCCGCACCGGGTTTTACTGGTATTTCAAGGATATCGGCGCATTGCACGAGGCAATGATCGACACTTGGGAAGCGCGCAACACCGGCCAGATCCAGGCCCGCTGCGAGGCCCCGGCCCAGAGCATCGGCGCAGCGCTGTTCAACCTGATGGATTGCTGGCTCAACCCTGCGCTTTTTGATGCCCGCCTGGATCTGGCTATCCGCAACTGGGCGCGCAATGACACCAGACTCGCCGCGCGGCTGGAAAGCGCCGACAACGCCCGCATAAAATCCGTGCGCGACATGTTCCTGCGCTATGGCTACAGCAAAGAGCAGGCCGATGTCCGAAGTCTCACCACGATTTACACACAGGTGGGCTATATCTCGATGGAGGTCGAAGAAGATCCCCTGCAGCGCCTCAACCGCGTGCCGCATTATGTGGAGATGTTCTCGGGCCAGCCTCCCACAGAGGAAGAGATCGCCGAATTCATGGGGCGCCACCAAACGCCGCAATAAAAAACGGCAGGGTCACTCGACCCAGCCGTTCTATTGTTAGCCTTCCGCCATGTGGCAAGCGACACGGGTGGTGCCAAGCCTGCGCATCTCGGGGCGCTGCTGTTTGCAGATATCCGTCGCCAGCGGACAGCGCGGATGGAAGGCGCACCCCGAAGGCGGGTTGATCGGATCAGGGATCTCGCCTTCGGGCGGTGTCACTTCGCGTCCGAACCCGTCCATCCGCGGCGCAGCTTCAAGCAGCATCTGCGTGTAGGGGTGCTTGGGGCGCTCAAAGAGCTCATCGGGGGCGCCCTCTTCGACCAATCGGCCAAGATAGAGAACCCCGATCCGGTCCGCCATATGCTGCACCACCGTCAGGTCGTGCGTGATCAGCACATACGTGAGGCCAAAGTTGTCCTTGAGGTCGCTCATCAGGTTCAAGACCTGAGACTGCACCGACACATCCAGCGCCGAGGTGGGCTCGTCACAGACAATGAGGCGCGGCTCGGACGCGAGCGCACGGGCGATACAGATCCGCTGTCGCTGTCCGCCAGAAAACTCATGCGGGAATTTGCCTGCGTCTTTGACCGAAAGCCCCACCTGCTCCAGGAGCTTCTCGGCAAGGCCTTCGGTCTTGCCCCCACGCGCCGCCACCGGTTCAACGATGATATCACGCACCCGCCAACGCGGATTGAGCGAGGCATAGGGGTCCTGAAAGATCATCTGGATGTCAGAGCGGATCGCATCGACCTTGGCGGCGTCTTTCTCATTGGCGAGATCAACGCCCTCGATCTCCACATTGCCGTCAGACGGATTGAGCAAGCCCACCAACATGCGGCCGATGGTGGATTTCCCGGACCCGGATTCCCCCACCAAGGCATAGGTGGTCTGAGGTTCGACCTCGAAATCTACATCCGAGACCGCAGTCAAAAAGGCCTTGGGTTCACGCTCGATCACCCGGTTGAGCCAGGGCTTTGAGACATCAAACACACGGCTCAGGTTCTTGACAGAAACAAGCGCCATCAGGAGGCCTCCTCATGTTGAAGTGGGAACCAGCACGCGGCGGAACCTCCGTCGACCTTGGGTGCGGGGGCCGCGCGGCATTTGTCGGCCGCATGCGGGCAGCGTGGGTTGAAGGCGCAACCATCCGGCACCGCATCCAGACGCGGCATTGCGCCGGGGATCTGGTGCAGACGTTTCTGGCCACGCGACGCGAGTGGTGTCGAGGCCATCAGCCCATGCGTATAGGGGTGCTCAGGCGCGGTGATCACATCGCGCACCGGGCCGAGCTCTGCGAGGCGCCCGGCATACATCACCGCCACACGATCTGCTGCTTCGGCAATCACGCCCATGTCGTGCGTGATCAGCATGACAGCCGTGCCGCGCTCACGACAGAGCCGTTTCAGCAACGCGATGATCTGTGCCTGCACAGACACATCCAGCGCCGTTGTCGGCTCATCCGCGATGACCAGCGAAGGCTCCGCACAAAGCGCCAAGGCGATCACCACCCGCTGGCGCATACCGCCGGAAAACTCGTGCGGGTAGCTGTTCACACGTTTCGCAGCACCGGGAATGCCCACTTCTTCTAGGGCGGCCACGGCGCGTTTTTCGGCCTCGGATTTGCTGATCGGCAGGTGGGTCAGCATGGTCTCCACCAGTTGATCCCCGATCCGCAACAGCGGATTGATGGAGGTCAGTGGGTCCTGAAAGACCATACCGATTTCCTTGCCCCGCAGGCGGCGCAGCGCGTCCCCTTTCAGGGTGTCGATACGTTTGCCGTTGAGCCAGATCTCACCGGAAGACACATGCGCCGGCGGGTTCAGGAGACCAATGACGGCATTGCCCGCCATCGACTTGCCGGCGCCACTTTCGCCAACGATGCCAAGGATTTCGCCCTTGGCAATGTCATAAGAGACGCCATCGACCGGTTTCAGGATGCCGTGGCGGGTCGGGATTTCCACACAAAGGTTGCGGATGGACAGAACAGGGTCAGCCATTAGCGAAGCCTCGGGTTCAGAGCGTCACGCAGCCAGTCGCCCAGCAGGTTGACGCTGAGCGCCAGTCCCAACAGCGTGATCGCAGGGAAGAGAAGAATCCACCATTCGCCAGAGAACAGGAAGCCCTGCCCGATGCGAATGAGTGTACCAAGAGACGGCTGGGTCGGCGGCGCGCCCACCCCGAGGAACGACAGTGTCGCTTCGGCAATGATCGCCAGCGCCAGCGAGATCGTCGCGATGACCAAGACCGGCGACAACACGTTCGGCAGGATGTGCCTCAGCATGATCGCGCCGGAGCGCCGACCGATCAGCCGCGCGGCCTCGACGTATTCCTTGTTTTTCTCAACAAGGGTCGCGCCACGCACCACACGGGCAAACTGCACCCAATCCGACAGGCCAATCGCAAGGATCAGCACCCAGATCGCCATCTGATCGCGGTATTCCACCGGGGTGATGCCCTTGGCGACACCAAAGATCAGCATCGCCACGAGGATCGACGGGAACGTCAGCTGCACATCGGCAATGCGCATGATCACCGTCTCGACCCAACCCCCGAGGTAGCCGGACAACAGACCCAGCGTGATCCCCAGAACCATGGCAAAGAGCACCGCAGCCACACCCACAAAGAGTGAAATCCGCATGCCATAGAGAATGGTCGAGAATACATCGCGACCCTGATCGTCGGTGCCCATCAGGAACACTTCGCCGGTGAAATCATTGGGCGACATCGGCGCGGTAAAGCCGTTCATCAGGTTGAGCGAGGCCGGATCAAACGGGTTCGTGGGCGCGATCAGCGGCGCAAACACCGCCGAGAGGACCAGAACCAGAACCACGATGGTCGACACAACGGCCACGGGCGAGCGCTTGAACGTATAAAAGAGATCGCTTTCAAGCGCAGTGCGCAGGCGCGATTTCTGGGCGGGGGTAGATGTCTCAGACATTAGTGACCTCCCTTGCGATCAACGCGCAGACGCGGATCGATAAAGAAATAGAGGATATCGACGATAAGGTTGATGCCGACAAACATCACCGAGATCAGCATAAGATACGCCGCCATGACGGGAATATCGACGAACTGGATCGCGTTGATGAACAACAGGCCCACGCCTGGCCACTGGAACACCGTCTCGGTGATGATCGCAAAGGCGATGATCGCGCCCACTTGCAGGCCGATCACGGTGATCACGGGTACCATGGTGTTCTTGAGCGCATGGCGGAAATGCACCGCCCGGTCGCGCAGGCCACGGGCGCGGGCAAAGCGGATATAATCCTGCCTCAGCACTTCGAGCATCTCGGAGCGCACCAGCCGCATGATCAGCGTCATCTGATAGAGCCCGAGTGTGATCGACGGCAAGATCAGCGCCTTGAGACCGCTCACCGTAAGGAACCCGGTACTCCAACCGCCCAGATCGACGACATCGCCGCGCCCGAAACTCGGCAGCCAGCCGAGTTCGACGGAGAACAGATAGATCAGCAAAATCCCGATCAGGAACGTCGGCAACGACACCCCTATGAGCGAGCCTGACATGATGAGATTGGCCGCGATCCCGTTGCGTTTGATGGCCGTGAAGACCCCGAGCGCAATGCCGAATATGATCGCCAGAATGCCCGAGACCGCCGCCAGCTCCAGTGTTGCGGGCGCACGTTCCATCAGGATGTCGATGACGGGCCGCCCCTGCCGGTAGCTGACCCCGAAATTGCCTTGCACGGCGTTCTCGAGGAACCGGTAGTATTGCACCACAAAGGGCTGGTCGAGGCCAAGTTGTGCGCGCAGACGCTCGATGTCTTCGGCGGTGCGCTCCTGGCCCAGCATGTTGTCGATCGGGTCGCCGACAAAGCGGAACATGGCAAAGGCCACGAGTCCTACGATAAGAAGAACCAGCGCGGATTGGGCCACGCGCCGGATGATATAAGCGAGCATATCCTTGCTCTCCTGTGGGTGGATGAAGGGGGCCGAAGCCCCCGTCTGCCTTGATGAGCGGCGTTATTTAACGGAGACCCAGCGCAGGATAAAGAAGTTATCTGGCCGTTGGGTCAAAGTGACGTTGCTGCGGGTCCCCCAGACCAGCGGTTGCACGTAGAGCGGTACATAGGCGGTCTCGTCCTGCAAGACCTGCGCCACCTCATCAAGCATCCCCTGCCGGGTCGAATCGTCGATCTCGGACTGGATCTTAGGCAACAGCGCGTCCACGCGCGCGTTGGAATAGCCGCCAAAGTTCCAGGAACCGAGCTTCTTCTCCGTGTTCGGGGTCGCCGCCAGGAAGCGGATTGGATGCTCCGCATCAAAGGTGCCGGGCGACCAGCCCAGAAGATACATGTCAAAGTTCCCGGCCCGCAGTTCCGGCCAGTAGTTCTGCACCGGCATCGCATCCAAAGTCGCCTTGAGCCCCACCTGCGCCAGCATGGCCGTCACAGCCTGACAGACCGCCTCATCATTGAGGTAGCGGTTGTTGGGGCACTTCAGACCAAAGGAAAACCCGTCGGGATAGCCTGCCTCTGCCAGGAGCGCCTTTGCGGCCTCCGGGTCATAGGCCATCTGGCCCGGCAGCGCCTCGGAGTAGCCGCGCATGGCGCTGCTCACCAGCTGGTTCACCGGCTCGGCGTTGCCACGCATGATGGTGCGCAGGATTGCAGGCACATTGACCGCATGGGCCACGGCCTTGCGCACGCGCGGGTCCCCAAAGGGGTTGTCTTCAGTCTCGGCAGAGTATTTCAACGCCTCCGCCTGATGGCCAAAGCCCAGCATGATGACGCGGGCCTCGATGCCCTGCACCACATTCACATCCGGGTTGCCCTGCAGGCGCTCGACGTCCTGAATTGGCACCGGATTGATCATGTCCACGTCCCCCGAGAGCAGCGCCGCAAGGGCGGTGGCCGGGTTCTGGATCGGAGTCATCTCGGCGCGGGTGATGTTGTGCTCGGCCTCGCCCCACCAGCCTTCATAGGGCTCCAGCACGGTGCGCAGGCCAGGCTCGCGTGCGGTCACGCGGAACGCGCCGGTGCCATTGGCGTTGAGCGTCGCGTAGTTGCCGCTCTCCTTGTCGGGGCGGCTGGCGGCATTGGCCTCGGCCCAGCCGCTGTCCATGATCATCCAGTTCGCGATGCTGTCCGGAAAAATCGGGTTTGGAGAATTCGTCAGAAAATCAACGGTATAGTCATCGACCTTGACCACATCCGACACGGGCGCAAACCAGCTTGCGGTGTCGGATTCAGGGCTCGAGGCCCGCTCATAGGAAAAGATCACATCCTCCGCATCAAAGGCGCTGCCGTCCTGAAACGTCACGCCCTCGCGCAGGAAGAACCGCCAGCCCTCGCCCTCGCCAATCGGCTCCCAGCCGGTGGCCAGCGCAGGCTCGATGCTCATGTCCTTGCCGCGCCGCACAAGACCTTCGTAGACGTTGTTCAAAAAGCCCAGAACGGGCGAGGAATTCACCGCATGGGGATCCATGGTCTGCGGATCGGTGGTCACGGCCCAAGAGAACTCCTTGGCCACGGCGGAGGCAGGGAGCTGGGACACAAGGGCGGTTGCACAGGCAGCCGTGCATAACAGACGGAGCATCGGAACTTTTCCTTTCCTATCAATGCGCGTGTCGCCGGGATGCGTAAGCGCCCCGGCGACCTTGGCAAATCCTGCAGCACATCCTGAATGGCATGCGCTGCACACGAGATCAGTTCATCTTGAAGTATTTGACCTTCGGCTGATCCTCGGGATCGACAGCGATGTCGACCTTCTCGGACATGCCCCAGTTCAGCACCTGATGGTGGATCGGGATATAGAGCTGCTCGTCCTGAACCACACGCCAGATATCTGCGATGTCCTGGTTGCGCGCTTCAAGATCGGTGTTCGACGCCAGAGATTTGATCTTCGCGTCCAGCTCGTCATTGTCAAAGCCGGTGCCGTTCCAGGTGCCGATGTCGCTCTCACGACCATGCACGAGGAAGTTGAAGATATACTCGGAGTCGTATGTCGGCACGCCCCAGCCCAGCATGTAGAAGTCGGTCTTGCCATCGGTGATCAGCGGGAAGTGCTGCGCCTTGGGTTTGGCGTCGAGGTTCACGGTAATCCCGATCTGACCCAGCATGCCCACGGCGGCCTGACAGATCGGCTCGTCGTTGACGTAACGGTCGTTGGGACAGTCCAGACGGATCGAGAAGCCATCCGCGTAGCCCGCTTCGGCCATCAGCGCCTTGGCGCCTTCGATGTCTGTCTTGGATTCCGAGTCCATCTCTTCGGTCCAGCCGTTGACAAACGGCGGCGCGATCATGCCTGCCGGCTGCGACTGGCCGCGCATAACGACCTTCTGGATTGCATCGCGGTTGATCGCCATCGACATCGCCTTGCGCACGCGCACATCAGCGAGCGGGTTCTTGCCATCAACGTTGTCGGCTTCGATGTCATCGGCACCCATGTTCATGCCAAAGAAGATCACGCGGTTCTGCGGCGCCTTGCGCACCATCAGACCATCTGCACCGCTGACGCGGTCAAGATCCTGCACCGGCATGTCCTGAAGGAAGTCGATCTCACCCGACAAGAGCGCTGCCACGCGGGTCGCGGGATTCTGGATCGGCGTGTAGACGATCTCGGTCACTTCGAGCGGGAACTGGTCCTTGCCCCAGTAGTTCTCGTTGAGCGTCATCACGGTTTTGACGTCCGGCTCGCGGCTTTGCAGCACATAGGGACCGGTGCCGTTGGCATTGGTGGTGGCATAGGTGATTTCGCCGCCCTCAAAATCCTGCACGTTCACGGTGTTGTTGGCCTCGGTCCAGCCCTTGTCCATGATGAACAGGTTGGTGAGGTTCGACGGCAGGATCGGGTTCGGACCATCGGTGACGATCTCGACGGTCAGATCATCAACAGCGCGCACCTCGGTGATGGAGCCAATAAGCTCCTTCATGTCGGAGTTGGCCTGCTTGGCGCGTTCAAAAGAGAACACCACATCCTCAGCGGTGAAATCCTCGCCGCCGTGGAACTTCACGCCCTCACGCAGCTTGAACACCCAAACGTTGGGATCGCCTTCCTTGGGTGCCCATTCGGTCGCCAATGCGGGCTCAAACGCGCCGGTCACGTCGCGGATGATGAGCGGCTCATACATCTGGTGACGGACGGTATGCGTGGGCCCTTCGTTCTGGGCATGCGGATCCAGCGTCAGCGCATCGCCAGAACGCGCCCAGCGCAGGGTTTCCGCGCTCAGCGGCGCCGCAGACGCCAGCAGCAGCGACGTCAGTGTCAATACAGTCGTGGTCTTCATAGGACCTCCCCTAGTCTTTTCTCGATTCTTGGAACTGTTCGGCACATAGGCCGCCAGCCCGATGGCGGCAGTGTTGGCGAACACCCGGAGTTTGACAAGCCTACTCCGGGCAATCTTGGGAATAAATTTCACCCCAACACCCAGATTTGCTTACATATTATTATTCTCAGCGCAGCTCACCCAGAGCAATCCCATTTGCATGCGCAAATGCGAATGTTCAGATTGCCAACAGGGCTTGCGGATGCCCATGACAGCCCCCGACTGTGCCGCAGGGTGGCACCGAGCCACAAAGGGGGTTGCCATCCGCGTTTCCTCGCGTGGCGACCGGCGACGCTTCTCGAACCCGCTGCGACCTAATCCCTTGCTACCCCCCAGACGGACAGGGCTGGCCCGCCGCGCCCCAAAGCGCCATGTCATTGATGTGACCATCCAGACTGTAGGGCGCAGGCTCCCGCCCCGCACCCGGAGACCAGCCCCAGGCCACCGGCCCATTGAGGCTGGCGTCGTGTTCCAGATGCTCCACCATTCCTCGCCAGTCGCGCCCGCCGTTGCGCTCAGGGTCCTTGAGCTGTGCACAGATCTCGGCGCGGGATTTGCCGAACCATTCAAACTCCACCGGCGCCAATTGCCAGGCAATGCCAAAGCGCGGCGCGGCATGGGGAGCAGTGTTGAAATCATCCGACACCACATGACAGGTCTGGCAGGGCAGGAACTCCGCACCGATGCGGCTCTCGCCGGCGTTGATGTTCATGCCATGTGGTTGCGGCGCACCATAGCTTGGCCCCGACCACATGGGGATATTGTCATCACCCACATGGCAATTGGCGCATCTGGGGTGGGTCACGACCTCGTAGATCCGCTCAAACGCGGCCTGCCCCTCGCTACGGCTGATGCTGCCTTCCTCCGGCAGGGTCACTGAGCCCTCGGCCAGAGCCGTCCCAGCGATCGAGGCGAGCGCCACAATGGCAAATCCTTTTTGCATGTCCGGCCCTCCTCAGACGAAATCGATATGTTTATTCAGCGGCAACTCGCGAATGCGCTGCCCGGTGGCGGCAAAGATCGCATTGGCAAGGGCCGGCGCTGCGGGCGGCACCCCGGGCTCACCGATGCCCCGGATACGACTGCCTGTACTCAGCGCGCGGACCTCGATCTTGGGCGCCTGGTAGAGCCGCATTCCCTCATAGGCGTGATAGTTGGTCTCCAGCGGCGCGTGATCCTCATAGGTGAGCGCGCAATTCATGGCGTGCCCCAACCCAAAGATCACCCCACCAAAGACCTGCGCCTCAAGGTTGGTGGGATCCAGCACCTCGCCGACGTCCACCGCCACATGGACCCGATCGATACGGATACCCGCCTCCGTCTGCGTGACCTCGACGACTTGCGCACAGGGCACCCCGAAGGACATGCAAAAGCCCACACCGCGCCCGCGCCCCGCGCCAAGAGACGGACCATCCCAGCCTGACATTTCGCCCACGGCCTCCAGCACCCTGCGCGACGGGTCATGCAGACACAGGCGGATGCGTTCGGCCAGCGGGTCGGCCCCGGCGGCATGGATCAGCTCATCAAGAAAACAATCGTGGTAGAACCCATTGCTCGACGCGCCCACCGAGCGCCAGGACGATACCGGCACCATACTGGGCGCGCGATAGCCGGTGACGCGGTAATCGGGAATATCAAAGGGCTGGTCCCAGGCCCCTGTGGTGATAGTCGCATCCGGCCCCGGCAGTCTCATCCCGCTGAGGCGACCAAACCATTCCGGGGCCATGGCCGACTGGCTCACCGAGAGATCAAAGGCCACCACCTTGCCTGCCGCCACCTTGCCCCGCGCTGCCGCCACCGACGCCGGGCGCGGATAGTCGTGGCTCATGTCCTCTTCGCGGCTCCAGGTGAGCTTCAGATGCCGCCCGGGCACGGCCAGCGCCAGCTCCACCGCCTGCTCCACATGGGTCATCTCAAGACGGTGCCCAAAGCTGCCCCCCATGGGCAACACATAGACCTTGACAGCCTCGGTCGAGACCCCGGCGATTTTTGCCGCGCGGTCCCGGACAAAGACCGGGATCTGCGTGCCGGTCCAGATCTCCACCTGCCCCTCACGCACCCGCACCACGGCATTCATCGGCTCCAGCGGCGCATGGGCCAGATACGGCACACGATAGCGCGCCTCGACGATGTCGCCTGTGGTGCCGTCTGTGCCCAGCGCGGCATCCACGTCGCCCTCGTTGCGTTGGCGATGATCATAGTGATCGGGATCGCCCAGCGCCTCTTCGAGCGCGGTAAAGATCCCCTCTGAGTTGCCGGGGTAGTCGGGCTTGCGCCACTCGATCTCAAGCGCCTCTGCGGCCTGAAAGGCCCGCCATGTGTTGTTGGCAATCACGCCGACGCCGCTCGTCACCGGATGGATCTTCTCAACACCGCGCAGGGCCTCGGCTGCACTGGCATCATATCGGGCCACGCCCGCACCGACGGCGGGGTTGGCCCGCACGGTGGCATGCAGCATGTCCGGAAAATCAAGATCGATGCCATAGACCTCGGTCCCGGTCGATTTGCGCAGAATATCAAGGCGCGGCAGATCGCGCTTGCCCAGGTACCGCCACTCGGATGCTGGCCGCAAGGCGACATCCGTGATGGGATCGATCTCTGCGGCCTCTGCCGCAAGATCCGTATAGGCGATCTCGGTACCATCCGGCAGGATGACCGCGCCCTCACGGGTTTTCAGCGCCGCACGCGAAAGCCCAGTGCGCCGGGCCGCCGCCTCTTTCAGGGTTTCACGCGCCGTGGCTCCGGCAAGGCGCATGCGCTCGAACCCATCGGGGACAGTGGATGACCCCCCTGTGATCTGGATCGAGAACAGCTTTGCCGGCACCGCCATGAAATCGCGCAGCGTCTCGGCGACAAAGCCCTCCTGATAGGCCGGAACCGGTGCGCCCTCGCTCAGGACTGTGCCGTTGTAATAGGCCTGCCCCGGGATCCCCGGAGAGAGCGTCGCGGTGGCCGGGTCAATGTCGAGCTCCTCTGCGATCAGATAAGCCTGAATGGAATAGGCCCCCTGCCCCTTGTCAGCGCGCGGCGTGATCAGGGTGATGCCGGAAGCGTCGATCTTCACAAAGGGTGTAATCGCAGCCTCCCCCTCCTTCAGATCATCCAGCAACGGGTTGGGGATCGGCTTCTTTGCCATGTAAACGCCAAAGGCGACGCCCCCGGCAATCGCGGCAGAGCCAATCAGGAATGTACGACGGGCGATTGTTCCAGCTCGGCTCATGGCTCAGGCCTCGCTCAGCTTTTGCGCGGCGTCATGGATCGCAGCACGAATGCGGGGATAGGTGCCGCAGCGGCAGAGGTTTGCGGACATCACCGCGTCGATCTCTTCATCCGTAGGCGCTGGGTTCAGATCGAGCAGCGCCGCCGCTTGCATGATCTGGCCGGACTGGCAATAGCCGCATTGTGCCACCTGATGCGCCACCCAGGCCGCTTGCACCGCGTGCAGGCTCTCGGGCGTGCCGAGCCCCTCGATGGTGGTCACCTCACCCTCGAGCGCCCCCACCGGCAATTGGCAGGAACGCACCGCCATTCCGTCTACATGGACCGTGCAGGCCCCGCATTGCGCGATACCACAGCCGTATTTCGGACCTTTGATATGCAGCTCATCCCGGAGCACCCACAAAAGGGGCATCTCGGGCTCGACATCGACCTCATATTCGGTCCCGTTCACGGTCAGCTTCATGATGGATCTCCGTGGCAGCCGTTTGATCCAAGTCTAAAGCAATCCGCGCAGAGGAAAACGCCAGAATGGCGCTGACCTAAGGGAACCCTCGCCGCGTCCTGAACGCTCAGGGCGCCGGATACCGCCATACCCGCGCGGTAGGCCGGTCAGCCCTTTGTGTTCAGGGCAGTACCGGCGCGGCGGCGCTGAGCTCCGGCTTGATGCGGATCATATCCACCTGCTTCTGTCCCGGCTGCGTCAGATCCACCGACTTGCCGATCAGGGCGGCGGGCACAGATGTTGCCGCCTCTAGCCCCTCGGCGAGCGGCACATCGCATTGGCTGACCAGAACCCGCAGGGCCGTGGTCAGATCAAGATCCGCACCAGCCAAAGTCCCATCCGACAGGCACAGCCGTCCGTCACTGCGCGTGATCCGGCGGCCTTCGAGCAGGAATTCGCGATCCTCGGTCCCGGCAACTGCCATCGCGTCCGAGACGAGGAACAGGTGCCCGGGGCCGCGCCGCTTTGCCTGCCAGGCGGCGCGCAGGCTTGCAGGATGTACATGGATCCCATCCGCAATCACACCCGCCGAAAGCTCTGCGGTATCAAGCACCGCTCCCACCAGCCCCGGCGCCCGGTTGCCAAGCTGGCTCATGGCGTTGAACAGATGGGTGGCACAGCGCGCACCGGCCCGCACATAGTCCACGCAGGTATCAAAGGGCGCATCCGTGTGACCAAGCGATACCAGCACACCCGCTTCGACCATCCGCATCACCTGCTCCGGGGTGACGCTTTCTGCCGCCACCGTGACCTTGAGCTTGGGCAAGCGTGCAGCCGCCGTGCAGATCGCAGCAAGGTCGCTGTCATCCATTGCGCGGATCAGGTTGGCGTCATGGGCGCCCTTGCGAGCAACCGACAGATGTGGACCTTCCAGATGCAACCCGCCAAACCCACGCACGCCGGCCTCATGCGCGGCAATCCCGGCCTCAAGTGTCGCACGGGTCTTTTCGGCGGTGTCGGTGATCAGCGTCGGCAGGATCGTGGTGGCACCCAGGCTGCGATGCGCCGCGCAGATCTTGCGAATGGTCTCGACATTGGGCGCATCGCCCAGCATCACCCCCCCGCCGCCGTTGACTTGCAGGTCGACATAGCCGGGCGACAGAAGGTCCCCACCTAGGTCAATCACCTCCCCCTGCTCTTGCAGCTCCGCCACCGGGGCAAGCGCCACAAGCGCGCCCTCGCGAAACTGCGCGCCAAAGCCTTGCAGCACGTGCTTGCCATCAAAGATCGGCCCGCCGAGGTAGGTCGTAAGGGGATGCATCATACGGTTTCCGTCACCTTGTTCAGATGCCGCGGCGCATCCGGGTTCACACCACGGCGGGCCGCGACGGCTTCGACCATGCCATAAAACGATACGATCGAGGCAATCGGATCGGTGATCCAGTGGTCCGTGCGCACATGCGGCAGCACCTCTGCGCCCTTGGCCTTGTGGGTGGTGGCGAAGACCCGCGCACCCTTGTCCCCCAGTGCGGCAACCATCTCGCCCACGCTCTCTTCGGCGGCGTCGGCGGCGGCAAAGGCGATCACCGGAAAGTTCTCACCCACAATCGACACCGGGCCATGCAACACTTCTGCCGCCGAGTAGCTCTCGGCGTGGATCTGACAGGTTTCCTTGAACTTCAGCGCCGCCTCATTCGAGATCGCCCAGCTTGGGCCGCGACCGAGCGTGTAGAGCGACTGACCATCGATGGCCTCAATGGCCGCACTCCAGTCGCAATCCTTGGCCTTGGCCAGATGTCCCGGCAGGCGCAGGATCGCCTCGAGGAGGGCGGCGTCCTGTTTGACCTCTGCCAAGACCCAGAGCCCCGCCACCAGTGACGTGACAAAGGTCTTGGTGGCCGCAACACTCAGCTCAGGCCCGGCATGGATCGGCAGAACCGCTGCAGCCGTTTCCGCCAGGGGTGATCCAGCGTCATTGGTGATCGCCACCGTATAGGCCCCCTTGTCGCGAAACGCCGAGGTCAGCTGCACGATGTCGGGGCTTTTGCCCGACTGCGACACAGAGATGCTCAGCGCGCCTTTGCAATGGAGGTCAACGCCATAGATGGATTTCACCGAGGGCCCCACCGAGGCCATCGGCAGACCCAGAAGCAACTCGCTGGCATATTTCAGATAGGTCGACGCATGATCCGAAGACCCCCGCGCCACCGACAAGAGATAGCTTGGCTGCAGGTCGCGAATATCGGCCGCGGTGGCCGCAACCGCGCCAGCACCTTCGGTGAGGAGACGCTCGACCGCGTCCGGGATCTCGTTGATTTCTCGACGCATCTGCGTTTGAGTGGCGTTCATGGTTCAATACCTTTCACTGAGCAGATCAGTTGTTGAGGGTAGATGTGAAACCGCGGGCACATTGCTCAGGGCGATCAGCCCGATAGTTGCAACTCCGCGACAAAGTCATAGGCGTCGCCGCGATACAGCGAGCGCGTCAGCTCCGCGACGCGACCGTCCTCGAGAAAGGACACCCGCTGGATGCGCAGCCCGGCAGTGCCTTCGGCCACGTTCAAGAGTTTGGCGTCATTCGAATCCAGATTGAGCGCAGAGATCTTTTGCACCGCCCGCACCGGGCGATGCCCGATCTGGCCAAGCGTTGCATAGAGCGAAGACGTCACCTCGAGCGGATTGGGCAGAACACTAAGCGGCAGCGCTGCCCGTTCCAGCGCCATCGGCTGCCCGCCCGCCTCACGCAGACGGTAGATCCGCGCCACAGACTCCTCAGCGCCGAGACCCAGCACGGAGATCTCTTCTTCGGTGGGCATAAAAACCCCCCGCTCCAGCCATTTCGACGTGGTCTCCATCCCGCGTTTCTGCATGTCCTCGGTAAAGGACGTCAGATGGCGCAGGGATTGCTCGACCCGGGCCGTGCTCTCGCGCACAAAAGAGCCAGATCCCTGCCGCTGCTCGATCGCGCCTTGCTGCACCAGTTCCTGCATCGCCTTGCGCACGGTGACGCGCGACATATCGGTGATCTCGGCAATCTCGCGCTCTGGCGGCAAAGAGCTGTTGGGCGGCAGAACACCGGACTGGATCGCATCCTCAAGGCGGCGGCGCAGCTGGACATAGCGCGGCCCCGCGCCCTGATCGAACCAGCTTTCAGGCTTCAGGAACTCAGTGATCGTCATCTCGGACCTCCCGGGCAAAGTCATGGGCGAGCGCGATCGCCCCATCGAGCGGAGTGCCGCGTGGCGCAATGCAGGCCTCTTGCATCGCTGGGGGCAGATAGGCGCGAAACTGCGGCGCAATGCCGCCGGTCAGACACAGCGGCAACCCCGCCTTCCAGCCCATCTTGTGCAATGTGATGGCAATCTCATGGGCGGCATCGGTCAGGATCTCGACGGCCAGCGGATCGCCCTTGGCGGCAAAGGCTGTCACATCCGGGGCCACCCGGCCAAAATCCGCAGGCCGCGCCGTGACCGCAAAGGCGACAATTTCAGCCGATCCGCCAAAACGCGCCAAAAGATGCGCCCCCAGTTCAGAAACCTCTCGCAGCTGATCGACCTCCTCAAGGGTACAGGCGAGCGCACGTCGCCCGACCCATTGCGCCGAAGCCGGATCGCCCAGCACCGACCCCCAACCGCCCGCGAATCGAGAGCGCCCGTCGATTTGCGCCGCAAAAAACGACCCGGTGCCGCAATGCGCGATCAGTCCGTCCGCTCCGCCAAGGGCACCCGCAAGCGCCGTCGGGCGATCATCGGTCACGCGCACCCGCTCAAAAGGAAGTGCCTCGGCAAACCGCCCGGCGATCTCAGGTCCCGTCACCCCAGCAATCCCGATATAAATCGGGCACATGGCCAGCGCCTCGACCGGCGCGCCACTCTTGACCGCAAGCTGTTCCAGCCCGTCACGCACCTGCGCCACGGCCCCCACCATATCGGTGGAAATATTCGCCGACCCCGTCTCTACCGCGATGACAGAATGACCATCGCAGAGCGCCAGCCGGCACCGCGTGCCGCCGCCATCAAGAGCCAGAACAGAGGTTTTCAATGCATCCGTCATGAAAATACCATTACGATACCAAAACGGTTTTTGGAAGATAGAAACAGGACCAACCGCACAAGAATTACCGGCAAAATCGTTGAAACCGGCGATTTCAAAGGTAAAATTAAGATACCAAGGCGTACCAAAACGTAATGGTGGACAAAAGGTATCAAATGGGTATTGTTGGTGCAAACCTGGAGGGAATCACGTGTCGACCGCTGCCACGGAACAATTGCACAACCAAGCCGAGGGCCTCGACGCCCGCCCCCTGCACGAGGTGGCAGAGATCCTGGCTGAGGCCCAGCAAGAGGCCTCAGGCGCGGCGCGCGCGGCGACAGATCCCATCTGCTCAGGCGCAACAGCCATGGCGCAGGCCATCCGGGCGGGCGGTACGCTCCACTATGCAGCAGCTGGCTCGTCGGGCCTCATGGCCGCTGCCGACGCTCTGGAGCTCGGAGGGACATTCTCCATCCCGGCAGAACAGCTGCGCATCCACATGGCAGGTGGCATGCCCACCGGTGTAGAGATGCCCGGTGGCACCGAGGATGAGACCGCAGACCTCGAACGCGCGCTGTCCAGCATCGGCCCCAACGACGTGCTGATCGGCGTCTCCGCCAGCGGCACCACACCCTATACGGTTGCGGGGGCCGAACGCGCCAAGGCGCAGGGCGCATGCGTCATCGGGATCGCGAACAACCCCAATTCTGCACTGCTGGGCATCGCCGATCACGCGATCCTTCTGCCGACCCCACCCGAAGTCGTCTCAGGCTCCACCCGCATGGGGGCAGGCACTGCGCAGAAGATCGCGCTCAATATGCTGTCGACGCTGATGGCGATTGATCTCGGCCATGTCCACGACGGCATGATGATCAACCTGCGCGCCGACAACATCAAGCTTCGCATCCGCGCCCGCCAGATCGTGACCCGGATCACCGGCGCCGACGAAGACACCGCCACTGCGGCCATCGAGGCCGCAAACGGCAACGTAAAAAGCGCCATCCTGATTGCGGCGGGCGCATCCGACCTCGCAGACGCCAACGCGCGCCTGGAGACAACTGGTGGCAAGCTGCGCCCGGCGCTCCTGTCGCTCAACACACAAGAAAAACAACAATAATTCATTCCAATAGGAGGAAGACCGATGAAAAGTAAGTTTATGATGGCCGCGCTGACGGGCACTGCCCTGGTGGCCACTTCCGCACTGGCCGAGGATGTCACCCTCACTGTCGAAAGCTGGCGCAATGACGACCTGACGCTCTGGCAGGACAAGATCATCCCCGCGTTCGAAGCCGCAAACCCCGGCATCAAGGTGAAATTCACCCCCAGCGCGCCGACCGAATACAACGCGGTCCTGAACTCCAAGCTGGACGCAGGCTCTGCTGGTGATCTGATCACCTGCCGCCCGTTTGACGCCTCGCTTGCGCTCTATGAGGCGGGCCACCTCGCCGCGCTGGATGATATGGACGCGATGAGCAACTTCTCTGACGTCGCCAAATCCGCATGGCAGACCGACGATGGCTCCGCGAGCTTCTGTGTGCCGATGGCCTCCGTGATCCACGGCTTTATCTACAACAAAGAGGCCTTCGAAGAGCTCGGCCTTGAGGTTCCGACCACCGAAGACGAATTCTTTGCCGCGCTTGAGACCATCAAGGAAGACGGCAGCTATATCCCGATGGCGATGGGCACCAACGACCAGTGGGAAGCCGCCACCATGGGCTATAACAACATCGGCCCGAACTACTGGAAAGGCGAAGAAGGCCGTCGCGCCCTGATCGCGGGCGAGCAGAAGCTCACCGACGAACAATGGGTTGCCCCCTATGCGACCCTCGCCAAATGGGCGGATTATCTGGGCGACGGCTATGAGGCGCAGACCTATCCTGACAGCCAGAACCTCTTCACGCTGGGCCGCGCGGCGATCTATCCGGCAGGCAGCTGGGAAATTTCTGGCTTCAACGCGCAAGCCGATTTTGAAATGGGCGCCTTCAAGGCTCCGGTCAAATCCGCAGGCGACACCTGCTATATCTCGGACCACACCGACATTGGTATTGGCATGAACGCCTCCACCGAGCACCCCGAAGCCGCCAAGGCCTTCCTCGCCTGGGTCGCATCGCCCGAGTTCGCGGACATCTTCGGCAACGCTCTGCCGGGCTTCTTCCCGCTCTCCAATGCGCCGGTTGAGCTCGAAGATCCGCTGGCCAAGGAATTTGTAAGCTGGCGTGGCGAGTGCGAGAGCACCATCCGCTCCACCTACCAGATCCTGTCGCGCGGCACGCCGAACCTCGAAAACGAGACCTGGGGCGCATCCGTTGCCGCAATCAAAGGCACCGAAACGCCCGAAGCTCTGGGCGAAAAACTCCAGTCGGGTCTCGCAACCTGGTACGAACCGCAACAGTAAGTCCCCGAAACGACAAGCAAACCACTGTTGTAACATCCCCGGACGCGCCACTCCGCGCGTCCGGGAACTGGACCGGAGGTTCCCATGCAAAAGCCCCGCATCCGCTGGCATATCGCCATTTTTCTGGCCCCTGCCGTGCTGATCTACACCTCGGTTATGATCTTCCCCCTCTTCAACACGCTGCGCCTCGCTCTCTTTCAGGAGATCGATCAGGAGCGCGTCTATGTGGGGCTGGAGAATTTCCGCACGCTGTTCTTTGACCCGATCTGGTCAGAGCAATTCTGGAACGCGCTGGGAAACAACTTCTGGTTCTTCCTCATTCACATGCTGGTGCAAAACCCCATCGGGATCGCCCTTGCGGCCCTCCTGAGCCATCCGCGCCTGCGCTTTGCGGCGCTCTATCGCTCCGCGATCTTCATCCCGACGATCCTGAGCTTTGTGATCGTGGGTTTTGCGTGGAAGCTCATCCTGTCGCCCATCTGGGGCATCGCGCCTTCTATGCTGGATGCGGTCGGTCTGAAATCGCTCTTTGCACCCTGGCTCGGCAAGGAAGAATACGCCCTCACCACGCTGGCGCTGATCTCCGTTTGGCAATTCGTCGGTATCCCGATGATGCTGATCTATGCCGCGCTGCTGTCGATCCCCGAAGAAATGCTCGAGGCGGGCGAAATTGACGGCGTCACCGGCATGTCCGCCTTCTGGAAGATCAAACTGCCGCTGATCCTGCCCTCGATCGGGATCATCTCGATCCTGACATTTGTGGGCAACTTCAACGCCTTCGACCTGATCTACGCCTCCCAAGGCGCATTGGCGGGGCCTGATTTCTCCACTGACATCTTGGGCACATTCATGTACCGGACGTTCTTTGGTTTCCAGCTGCAACTTGGCGATCCGCATATGGGGTCCGCGATTGCAGGGGCAATGTTTGCGATCATCCTTGTAGGCGTCTGTCTTTATCTCTTCGGCATCCAGACCCGGATGCGCCGCTACCAGCTCTGACGGGAGGCACTCATGAGTTCCGCACGCTCCAACCCGATCAACACGGCTGCAATGCATGGCGCGCTGATCATCTACACCTTGATTGCGCTGTTTCCGGTCTTTGTGATCCTGATCAACAGCTTCAAGACCCGCAAAAAGATCTTCCGCGAACCGCTGGCCCTGCCGGATGCGGACAGCTTCTCCCTCGTGGGCTATCAGACGGTGATGAAACAGGGGGATTTCTTCCTCTACTTTCAGAACTCCTTCATCGTCACCGTCGGCTCGCTCACGCTGATCCTGCTGTTTGGGGCCATGGCGGCCTTTGCGCTCAGCGAATATCGCTTTCGCGGCAATATGCTGATGGGACTGTATCTCGCGCTCGGGATCATGATCCCGATCCGCATCGGCACCGTGGCGATCCTTGAAATGATGGTGTCGACGGGGCTGGTGAACACGCTCTGGGCGCTGATCCTCGTCTACACGGCCCAAGGCCTGCCGCTCGCGGTCTTCATCCTGAGTGAATTCATGCGACAGGTGAGTGATGACCTAAAAAACGCTGGTCGCATCGACGGGCTCAGTGAATTCACGATCTTTTTCAAGCTGGTCCTGCCCTTGGTGCGCCCTGCATTGGCCACCGTCGCGGTCTTCAACATGATTCCGATCTGGAACGATCTGTGGTTCCCACTGATCCTCGCCCCCGCCGAGGAAACCAAGACGCTGACGCTCGGCAGCCAGGTGTTCATCGGCCAGTTCGTGACCGACTGGAACGCGGTTCTGTCGGCGCTGTCGATGGCGATCCTGCCGGTGCTGATCCTCTATGTGATCTTCTCCCGCCAGCTCATTCGCGGCATCACGTCGGGGGCGGTGAAATGATGGTTTCTCTCCTCACCACAGAAGGGCAGCGCCCGGTCGCGGGAGGGCGTGAAAGCTCAAACCACAAAGGAGCCACATCATGACCCGTGTTCTGATCGCTGGCCTCGGCAACATGGGCCTCTCCCACGCGCTCGCGCATCACACACAGGACGGCGCCGAGATCGTCGGCCTCGTCAATCGCTCAGGTCAGGTCGACCACCCCGACCTTCAGGGCTATCCGGTCTTCACCGACTTTCACGCGGCCCTCGAGGACACAAAACCGGATCTGGTGGTCGTGGCCACCTACTCCGACAGCCACGCCGACTATGCCGTGGCCGCGATGGAGGCCGGCGCGCATGTGTTTGTCGAAAAACCCCTCGCCACCACGGTGAAGGACGCCCGCCGGGTGGTCGCCACCGCCAAGGCCAAGAACCGCAAACTGGTCGTGGGCTATATCCTGCGCCACCACCCCTCGTGGGTGCGGCTCATTGAGGAATCCCGCGCACTTGGCGGACCGTATGTGTTCCGCATGAACCTGAACCAGCAAAGCAAGGGCGCAGAGTGGGAAACTCACAAGGCGCTGATGCAGACCACCGCGCCCATCGTCGATTGCGGCGTGCATTACGTGGATGTCTGGTGCCAGATCACCGATGCCAAACCCGTTCAGGTCAACGCCATGGGCCTGCGGCTCTCGGACGAGATTGCGCCCGATATGTATAACTACGGCCAGTTTCAGGTCACATTCGATGATGGCTCTGTCGGCTGGTACGAGGCGGGCTGGGGGCCGATGATGTCGGAGACCGCCTTCTTCGTCAAAGATGTGATCTCCCCCAAAGGCTCGGTCTCGATCACCGAAGCCGACAAGTCCGGCTCTTCGGATGTGGACGGCCATACCCGCGTCGGCGGGCTGTTGGTGCACCGCCCCGAGGGCGACCAGCTGATCGACCTGCCCGATGAACCCGGCCACCAGGCGCTCTGTGACGCCGAACAGGCCTATATGCTGCGCGCCATCCGTGAGGATCTCGACCTCTCCCGCCACGCGCAGGACGCCGTGCAGTCGCTGGCGATCTGCCTGGCCGCCGATGAAAGCGTCCGCAGCGGCGCCCCTGTCAAACTCAATGAGGTAACGCCATGACCGCGCTGACCCTGACCAATGTGAACAAATCCTTCGGCAATGTGCATGTCCTCAAGGACATCAACATCGAGGTCGATGAGGGCGAGTTCGTCGTCTTTGTCGGCCCCTCGGGCTGTGGCAAATCCACCCTCCTGCGCACCATCGCGGGACTTGAGGATGTGACCTCGGGCGAGGTGTGCATCGCGGGCGAGGTGGTCAACCAGACCCCGCCCTCCAAACGCGGCATCGCCATGGTGTTTCAGTCTTACGCGCTCTATCCGCACCTCAACGTGCGCAACAACATGTCGCTGGCGCTGAAACAGGCCAAGGAAAGCAAGGAAACCATCGAGGAACGCGTGGCCGAAGCCAGCCGTATGCTGAGCCTGGGCGATTACCTCGACCGCTTCCCGTCGGAACTCTCGGGCGGTCAGCGCCAGCGGGTTGCCATTGGCCGCGCCATTGTGCGCCACCCCAAGCTGTTCCTCTTTGATGAGCCGCTTTCAAACCTCGACGCGGCCCTGCGTATGAACACGCGGCTGGAGATCGCCAATCTCCACGAACAACTGGGCGCAACGATGATCTACGTCACCCACGACCAGACCGAGGCGATGACCCTTGCGGATAAAATCGTGGTGCTGCGCGATGGCCGTGTCGAACAGATCGGCTCTCCGATGGAGCTTTATAACAACCCGGCCAATCAGTTTGTGGCGGGCTTCCTTGGCTCTCCGGCGATGAACTTCCTGCCCGCTGCCCTGCTCGAAGATGGCAACCCCAACACGCTTGGCGTACGTCCCGAAGATCTCCGGTTGGATGACGCCGGCCTCCTCGAGGTGACGTCAAAGCATGTTGAACACCTCGGCGGTGACACCAATGTCATCGCGGATTGCCACGGCCACCAGATCACCCTGCGGCTCTTTGGGCAGCATGCCATCCGCACGGGCCAGGGCCTGCGCCTGAGCATCGCCGAAGGCAAATCCTACGTCTTTGACCCAAGCGGCGCGCGCCTCAGCTGACCCACAGGCGCGGCGCGGACCGCGCGGCCTTGTGGCCATGCGACCTCCTGCCTCACGGCAACCTTCGCACCCGAGGCGCGACAGCGGCCTTGACCCGTTGCGGGGCGCTTGTCATGTCCAAGAGGCACCAGACGCAGGAGACAGCCATGCCCAAACTTGGAATGGAGCCAAAGCGCCGCGCCGCCTTGGTCTCTGCGGTGATCGACGAGATCGGTGAGACCCGCTCGATCGATGTGACCGTGGCCAAGATCGCCCGCCGCGCGGGCATGAGCAGCGGCCTTGCGCATCACTACTTTGGCAGCAAGGAGCAGATGCTCATTGCCGCCATGCGCTTCATTCTGGCGGAGTTTTCCGCCGATGTGCGCGCCGAGCTTGCCAAGGCCAAAGACCCCCGCGGCCGGCTCGAGGCGATCATCCGCGCCAATTTTGCCGCCCATGTGTTTGATCCGCGCAAGATGTCGGCCTGGCTCAGTTTCTATGCGCTGGCGCAATCCAACCCGCAGGCCGCACATTTGATGAAACTTTATCAAAGACGGCTGCACAGCAATCTGATGTATGACTTGCGCGCCCTGACGCCCGATGCCTCTGCGGTTGCGACCAAGCTTGCCGCCCTGATCGACGGCGTCTATCTGCGTGCCGCGCTCAATGTGACGGGGGATCGAAAAGAGGCCGCACAACAGGTCTCTGAGGCGCTCGAGAGCTTTCTGAACGCCAAAGATTGACTCCGCAGAGGGGCCAATCTCGCCTGTGCATCGCGACCACACCCTACAACAAACCCACCCCTGCCCGCTGGACAACACGGTTAATTTTTGTCGTTTTATCGCTAAATCTGTGCCACAATTTTGAAAATAATAAAACTGGGCATGGGTTGAGGCGACCGACCGCAGTGGATCAGGTCGCTCTACACGAGGTGAGAGTAAGTGGCGCAGTATACGGTTACAGCGTTCAGGTGGTCAGGAACTGGGTATAACGCCCAGTACAATACATCCTACACAGCGGTCATCACCGATGACGACGCTTTTCTGAACGGCAATGGCGATAGCAACGAAACCGTCAGCATTGACGGCGGGCCCTCCTATGTGACCAACGGGGCTCCGTATGACATTAATGTCTCCTTTACCGACACCAGCGGCACTCCTCATGTGGAGACCTTCTATTTTTTCAATGTAAACAACAGCTGGTATTTCATCCCCGGGCCGGGATCGGCCTTTACCGAGGGGGCGACGCTCGGCAGCTATCAGAGCCACACCACCGCGCCGACACTCTACAGCACGATCACCTGCTTTGTGCGCGGCACCCTGATCGAGACGCAAAACGGCCTGATGCCGGTCGAGATGCTGCGCCCGGGCACCATGGTGCGCACCAGCGACGGCAGCTTCAAACCGCTGCGCCTGCCCATGAGTCGCAAGATCCGGCCAGCAGAGCTGCGCGCCAACCCCAAGCTCGCTCCGGTGCGGATCGTGGCGGGTGCCTTGGGCAACGGCCTGCCAAAACGCGATCTTCTCGTTTCGCGCCAGCATCGCATGCTGGTGTCTTCGAAAATCTGCGAACGCATGTTTGGCCAGACCGATGTGCTGTTGGCGGCGCACCAGCTCACCGTTTTGCCGGGGATCTTTGAAGACAACACACAAGAGGATGTGGAATATTTCCACCTTGTCTTTGATCGCCACGAGGTGATTTTTGCCGAAGGCGCGCCGACCGAGAGTTTCTTCCCCGGGCCCGAGGCGATCAAGGCAATGCCTGCCGAGGCGCGCGCGGAAATCCTGGCGATCTTTCCGCAGATCCAGACCTGGGGTTTTGTCCCTGAGCCCGCGTTTCAGATCCCAACGGGCAAGTTGCAGCGCAAGCTGGTGGCGCGTCATCTCAAGAACAATCGCCCGCTGCTCTGAGCCCGGCGCCGCCACCAAAAAGCCCCCGCCAATTGGGCGAGGGCTTTAAATTTCTTATTCATTTTCAGCAGCGATCAGGCGGCCAGGCCCTTCGACCCGATGTCGAGGAATTTCTGGCGCCGATCCTTGATCAGCGCTTTGGCGTCCATGTCCTTCATTTCCGCCAGCATCTCGCTGATGGCTGCACCCACCGCGCGGTAGCTGGCTTCGGGATCGCGATGCGCGCCGCCCAGGGGTTCGGGGATCACCCGGTCCACTACCTCCAGCGCCTTCAGGTCCTGCGCGGTCAAACGCAGCGCCTCGGCAGCCTCGCGCATTTTCTCGGCGTCTTTCCAAAGGATCGACGCACAGCCTTCGGGCGAGATCACCGAATAGACCGAATGCTCCAGCATCGCGACGCGGTTGGCGGTGGCAAAGGCCACAGCGCCGCCAGAGCCACCCTCGCCGATGATCACGGAAATCACCGGCACGCCGATCTTGAGGCTCATCTCGGTCGACCGTGCAATCGCCTCGGACTGGCCGCGCTCTTCGGCCCCCTTGCCGGGGTAGGCCCCGGTGGTATCCACCAGCGTGACGACGGGCAGACCGAAGCGGCCCGCCATCTCCATCAGGCGCACGGCCTTGCGGTAGCCTTCGGGACGCGCCATGCCAAAGTTATGGGTGATACGCGATTTGGTGTCAGAACCCTTCTCGTGGCCGATCACCACCACCGGCTGGTCATTAAAGCGCGCAAGACCGCCCATCACCGCAAGGTCATCGGCAAAATTCCGGTCCCCTGCCAGCGGCGTGTACTCGGTAAAGAGCTTTTCGATATAGTCCTTGCAGTGGGGCCGCTCAGGGTGGCGTGCCACCTGACATTTGCGCCACGCGGTCAGATCCGCATAGAGATCCTTCAGAAGCTGCGCTGCTTTCTTGTCGAGCGCGGCGGCTTCATCCACCACATCCATTTCTTCGTTGGTGCGCGCCAACGCCCGCAGCTCTTCCGCCTTGCCTTCGATCTCAGCGAGGGGTTTTTCGAATTCCAGATACTGGGTCATGCTGTCTCTACTGTCACGGTTTGCTCGTTATATGGACTTACGCTGCGTCCGATGCAACTCTCCGTGTAGGATATGCACCCCCTCCTACGCGGTCGCGGCGGGGCTTTGCCACTGTTGAGCGTGCAGAATGCGTCGCCTGAGGGCCTTGCGCAAACTCAGCAAGATTTGTCACGCCCGCTTCTGGCATCACGAGGCGGCACGACGACCAAAGGACAAAAGCATGGCCCAGAGTTACGAGGATCGCATCCTGCGGGTGCTCCGGTATATTCACGACAACCCGGCCGGGGATCTCAGCCTCGACCGGCTGGCGGATGTGGCGGCGATGTCGCGGTTTCACTGGCACCGGGTGTTTCGCGCCCTCACCGGCGAGACCTGCGGCCAATCGGTGCGCCGTATCCGGCTGCACCGCGCTGCCGTGGCGCTGGCGCATTCCGATGCCTCGATCGAGGAGATCGCCGCCACCGTGGGCTACCCCAGCCGACATTCCTTTTCGCGTGCCTTTACTGCGGCTTATGGCGATGCGCCCGGAGCCTTCCGCGCCAAGGGGCTGCATTTGCCGCCGCTTGCACTTCGCGATCCAAAGGAGCTTTCTATGCACAATGTCACCCTGCGCGATGAACCCGCGCGCCACCTCGTCACCGTCCCGCACCGCGGCCCCTATGCCGAGATCGGGCGCGCGTTCGAGCATTTTTCAGCGCTCGCCAACAGTCGCAACCTCTGGCCGCAGCTGGGGCCGGTGCTCGGCGTGTACCTCGATGCGCCGGGCGAGATGCCCGAAGATCAGTTGCGCAGTTATGCCGGAGCGGAATATCGCGGCGATGGCACGCCGGAGGGGCTCGAACCCTTTGCGCTGCCTGGCGGCAAGGCGGCGGTGCTCACCTTCAAGGGCCCCTATGCGGGGCTTGCAGCGGCCTATGACAGTCTTTTTGGTGGCTGGCTGCCGCAATCGGGCGAGACCCCGGCCGATCAGCCCTGCTATGAGATCTATCTCAACGATCCCCGCGCCACCGCCCCCGAAGAACTGCTCACGGAAATCGTGCTGCCCCTGCGTTGAGCGCGCCGCTTTTCGCGAGAGCGAAAAGGCGTGCAGGGGGCCCTCGATGGGCGCTCTGCACGCTCCCCATCCACGCGACCCCTCTTTGGGGGATCATTCTTTCCTGATGTGCGAGATCAATTGGGCCAGATCACCGGATAGAGCGAGGCCACCAGCAGCACTGCCATGGTCCAGTTAAAGAGCGTCAGTCGTTTGGGGCTGGTCAAGAACCGCGCCATCTGCTGCCCAAGCACGGTCCAGGACCCCACGGACGGCAGGTTGATCGCCCCAAAGACCACCCCCACAACCAAAATTGCCCAGAGCGTATGATCCGGCGTATAGGCGCTGATCGCAGTGAGCGCCATCGCCCAGGCCTTGGGATTCACCCATTGAAAGGCCGCCGCCTGCAGAAAGGTCATCGGGGTACCGGCATCCCCGTCTGCGCCGGTTTTGGCAGCGCCCGCATTGGCGATTTTCCACGCCAGATAAAGAAGATAGACCACCGAGCCAACTTTGAGCACGGTGTAGCTCACCGGGTAGGCATCAAAGACCTGCACCAGCCCCGCGCCGACCAGCAGCACCATGAACACAAAGCCAAGCGCCACGCCCAGCATATGGGGAATGGTGCGCCGAAAGCCAAAATTGGCGCCAGAGGCCATCAGCATCAGGTTGTTCGGCCCCGGTGTGATCGAGGAGACGAAGGCAAAAAGCGCAAGCGCTGCGAGGAGATCATAGGTCATCATGCGCAATATCTTGCGGCGCAGATGCGGAAATGAAATTGTGTTTTTGTGTTAGCCCGGGCATTATTTGCAACAAATGGCGAAGACTGACAAAATAAACCAGCAGATATTGCAAGAACTGGGCCGCGATGGTCGGATCTCGAATCTCGAGCTGGCGGACCGGGTCGGCCTGTCGCCCTCGGCCTGCTTGCGCCGGGTTCAGGAGCTTGAACGCGCCGGCGTCATCACCGGCTATCGTGCGGTGCTCGACCGCGAGGCGATGGGCGTGGGGTTTGTCACCTATATCGGCGTGGGGCTCGGAGAGCACACCAAAGAGGCGCAGGAAGCCTTTGAGCGCGCCATGCGCAGCGCGCCTGAAGTGGTGGAGTGCCACAACATCACCGGCACCATCGAATACCTCTTGCGGGTCGAATGCGCCGACCTCAAAAGCTACAAGCAGTTTCACACCGAGATCCTTGGGACCTCGCCCTTTGTGACTGCGATCACCACCTATGTGGTGATGGGCTCGCCCAAGGATCAGCGCGCCTGAGCACGCTTTCGGCAGAATGTGTTGCGCAGCCCCCGTACGCCCTGGCAGGGAAATCCTATTGAACTGCCGCTAAGCTCCTGAGAGATCGCGATCATCGGCCGGGTTGACACCCCGGCCGCTCCTGGAACCGGCTTTCCCGAACGGGAAGCGTGCAGAGACAACGTTTAGCGCGCGGGTGGATACACCCGTCCAACTCCGATCTGGCGGCGCCGCCTCCTTATAGTCAACAAACTCGTCGTCCTCATCATTCAGATCCCCGCCCAATCCGAGGATCGCCCAAACCGCAAGACGGATACGGCGCCCCATCCCGGGTCACGCCGGTCATCGTGTTGCTGATACACCCTGGGACTGAGGAATTGCGCCGCGCTGCGCGCGCCGCCGCAGGGCCGGGGCCGCGCCTTCGGCGCGGCCCCGGCTTGGCCCAACGCTTTTGGATCAGGCTTGCCCTGATCCCTAAAAGGGGCGGGAGCGCTCCGCCCTCCTGCTCGTCATCTTCACCGCAGCCACACAGATCGCGCACCCTGTCGTTCGCGCTTAGACTACACGCTTGACCTCAACCCCGCTTGAGATCCGAGACTCGTTTTCGTGACGGCCATCTTCGGGGGACAGCCAGTATGAAAATCACCACAGCGGGTCTCATATTGTTCACGCCGCAGTATCAGGCCTGCGTCACCTTTTATCGCGATTGCTTGAGACTGAGATTGCTCCATCGCATCAATCGTCCCGGAGAGACCCTGAGCACCTTTGATCTGGGCGGCGCCTATTTGATGATCGAACCCGAAGACGATCCCGCCGCAGCTCTGGCCAGACTGCCACTGAAGTTACGATTCAATGTGCCGGATGTCCAAGCGAGCTCTGAGAAACTGCGGCAACGCGGTGTGGAGGTGCGACTCCGTCACCATTCCTGGGGCAGCACTGCGGAGTTCAGTGACCCCGCAGGCACGCGCTGCGCCTTGCGCTCCGATGAAGGGTTCGGCGTGTGAGCCGAACCCATTCCTATCGGGGAAGAGCGCAAGGGAGCGAGGCTCTGCCTCGCGCTCCGGGATATTTTTGGTTAGAAGAAGCCTGAGGCCGTATCGCGCGGGCCCCGACAGCATTGGGCCGGGTTTAGCTGTTCTGTGCGATGAGGTCGGATTGCGCCACGATGACTTCGGCCTGTTTAATGGACGCAATGTCGACCAGACGCCCTTTGTAGACGGTTGCGCCGGCGCCTGTGGCCTTGGCCTCTTCCATCGCAGCCAGGATTTCGCGCGCCTCGGCAACGGCAGCATCCGAAGGCGTAAAGACCTCATTCGCCAATGCGATCTGCTTGGGGTGGATCGCCCATTTGCCCACCATGCCCAGCGTCGCGGAGCGTTTTGCCTGGGCCATGAACCCTTCGTCATCGGAGAAGTCCCCAAAAGGCCCGTCCACCGGGAGCACCCCATGGGTGCGGCAGGCGGCGACGATTGCGGCCTGGGCCCAGTGCCACGGGTCGGACCAATGTTTGGCGCCCTCATGGAGCATGTAGTAATTCTCCTGTGTGCCGCCGATCCCGGTGGTCTGCATGCCCATGGAGGCGGCAAAATCCGCCGCGCCGAGGCTCATGGCCTCCAGACGCGGGCTGCTGGCGGCGATGGCCTCGACATGAGCGATACCTGCCGCAGATTCGATAATGACTTCAAAGCTGATCGGCTTCTGGCGGCCCTTGGCACGTTCGATCGCGGTCACAAGCGCGTCGACAGCATAGACATCCTCTGCGCAGCCCACCTTGGGGATCATGATCTGGTCGAGCCGATCACCCGCCTGCTCCAGAAGGTCCACCACATCGCGGTACCAATAGGGCGTGTCGAGACTGTTGATGCGCACGCTCAGGGTTTTGCGCCCCCAATCGACGGTATTGATGGCGTCGATCACATTGGCGCGGGCCTGATCCTTGTCCGACGGGGCCACGGAATCTTCGAGATCGAGGTTGATCACATCCGCAGCCGACGCTGCCATCTTGGCAAAGAGTTTTGTGTTGGAGCCGGGGCCAAACAGCTGGCAGCGGTTGGGGCGGGCCGGGGGTGTGGGCTGCGGGCGAAAGCTCATACTGGGTTCTCCGGGTTCTTAAATTCCAAAATGCGTTGTGATTTTGGTATTTCGTTACCGCACACTTGGCAAGCGCTATTTGCAGTTGCAGCATCATCCCCATGCCGCAGGCGCAAAGAGGCCGACGCCCTGGCGCGTCATCTTGGGCGCGTATCGGGGAATGGCGGGAGATTCTTCGCAGGATTTGACCAATGGTCGAAGATTTCACCCCAATCCCCCGCTGCATCGGCGAATTAGACAGGAAGTTGCAGCTCGATTGCCGCAAGCTACTTTGGACTCTGACGAATTCCAAAAAAGGACGCTGGATATGATCGAGACCCCTTATCTCCTGTTCCTCGGCGACGCGCCCGACATGCTGGCCGCCAAAGTGGCCATCGGCATCCGCGACTGGCGCCCCGACCATGCGGTGGGCCAGATCAGCCTGCCAGGATGTGGCGCGGATCTTGGCCTCACCGAGATGACGCTTGAAGACGCCAAGGCCGCTGGCGCCAAAACGCTGGTGATCGGTGTCGCCAACCGAGGCGGCAAGATCAGTCAGGAGTGGAAGAAAGTTCTGGTGCAGGCGCTGGAAGAGGGGTTCGACCTTGCCTCCGGCTTGCACAACCTCTTGCGTGATGAACCTGATCTGGCCGCCGTGGCAGAGGCCACCGGGCGTACCCTACATGATGTGCGGGTGCCTTCTGTGCAATATCCGATCGCCGATGGCGTCAAGCGTCGCGGCAAGCGCTGCCTCGCGGTGGGCACCGATTGTTCGGTCGGCAAGATGTACACGGCGCTTGCCATGGACAAGGAAATGCAGGCCCGCGGTATGAAATCGACCTTCCGCGCCACGGGTCAGACCGGCATTCTGATCACCGGCGACGGCGTGCCGCTGGACGCGGTGATCGCTGACTTTATGGCGGGCTCAATCGAGTATCTGACGCCCGACAATGATGACGATCACTGGGATCTCATCGAGGGTCAGGGCTCGCTGTTCCACGTGTCTTACTCCGGTGTGACCATGGCGCTGGTGCATGGCGGCCAGCCCGACGCGTTGATCCTCTGTCACGAGCCCACCCGCACCCACATGCGCGGTCTGCCCGATTATGATGTGCCCACGCTTGAGGAACTGCGCGATGTGGCCCTGCCGCTGGCGCAACGGGCCAACAAGAACTGCAAGATCGTCGGAATTTCCGTCAACACCCAGCATTTGGGTGAGGAGGAGGCCGTGGCCTACCTGAAGGAAGTCGAGGGCCGGATGGGTCTGCCTGCGGTGGACCCCTATCGCCACGGCGCCGGTCGTCTGGTGGACGCGCTGGCCGCGGTCTGATTAACATCTCTGGCCGGAGGCGTCTGTGGAGCGCGCAGGAGCCTCCGGCGGGGATATTTTCAAGAAGATGAAGAAGGGGTGGCGCCGCTGCCCGAAGGGAGAGCCATGAAAATCACCGTCACCCCCGATGTGTTCAAACTGGCGCAAGTGTTCACCATCTCGCGCGGGTCGCGCACCGAGGCCAAGGTGCTGACGGTTCGGATTGAGGATGGAGATCATGTGGGCTGGGGCGAATGTGTGCCCTATGCGCGCTATGACGAGACACTCGAGTCGGTGACGGCTCAGATCGAAGCGCTGCCCGCTACGTTCACCCGCGCGGAACTGCAGTCGCTGCTGCCCGCTGGGGCGGCGCGCAACGCGGTGGATTGTGCCCTGTGGGATCTGGAGGCCAAAAAGGCCGGCAAGCCGGTCTGGGAATTGGCCGGTCTGGACCAGCCGGGACCCGAGATCACCGCCTATACGCTGTCGCTGGCCTCTCCGGAGGAGATGCAGAAACAGGCCGCAGAGAACGCCCATCGTCCGCTGTTGAAGATCAAGCTCGGCACGCCAGAGGATATGCCCCGCCTTGAGGCGGTGCGCGCAGGCGCGCCCGATGCGCGGATCATCATTGACGCCAACGAGGGCTGGTCGGCCGAGGTCTACGCCGAGCTTGCGCCGCATCTGCTGCGCCTTGGGGTGGAGCTGGTGGAGCAACCCCTGCCCGCAGGCGAGGATGAGGCCCTGATCGGGATGGAACGTCCGGTGCCGGTCTGCGCCGATGAGAGCGCGCATGACTGCGCCAGCCTGCCAAAACTCAAGGGCAAATATGATGTTGTGAACATCAAACTGGATAAGACCGGCGGCCTGACAGAAGCGTTGAAATTGCGCGATGCAGCGCTGGCCGAGGGCTATCAGGTGATGGTCGGCTGCATGGTCGGATCGTCGCTGGCCATGGCCCCCGCGACACTGGTGGCGCAGGGTGCGTTGGTGACAGATCTTGACGGGCCGCTCCTTCTGGCCGAAGACCGTCCCGAACCGCTGACTTTTGACGCCGAGGGGGTCCACCCCCCACGGCCCGCGCTCTGGGGCTAAGGAGACGAGAATGACCCGTACCGTATATGTAAACGGCGACTACCTGCCGGAAACCGAGGCCAAGGTCTCTATCTTTGATCGCGGCTTTCTGATGGCGGATGCGGTCTATGAGGTGACTTCTGTGCTGGGCGGCAAGCTCATCGATTTTGAGGGCCACGCGGTGCGCCTGAAGCGGTCGCTGGATGAACTCGATATGGCCGAGCCCTGCACCAAGGAGGAACTCCTTGAGATCCACCGCAAGCTGGTGGAGCTGAATGATATCGACGAGGGTCTGGTCTATCTGCAGGTCACGCGCGGCTCGGACGGGGATCGGGATTTTGTGTTCCCGTCTGAGGATACAAAACCGACCATCGTGTTGTTTACACAGAACAAACCCGGCCTCGCCGATAGCCCCGCCGCCAAGAAAGGTGCCAAGATCATCTCGATCGAGGACATCCGCTGGGGCCGTCGCGACATCAAGACCGTGCAGCTGTTGTACCCCTCCATGGGCAAGATGATGGCCAAAAAAGCCGGTGCCGATGACGCCTGGATGATCGAGGATGGCCATGTGACCGAGGGCACCTCCAACAACGCCTATTTCGTGAAGGATGGCGTGATAGTCACCCGCCCGCTGTCCAATGACATCCTCCACGGGATCACCCGCAAGGCGGTTCTGCGCATGGCCGAAGAAGCCCAGCTGAAGGTCGAAGAGCGCCTCTTTACCATCGACGAAGCCAAAGCGGCGGATGAGGCGTTTACCACCTCGGCCTCTGCATTTGTGATGCCGGTTGTGGAGATCGATGGCGTGGCCTTGGGTGACGGCACACCGGGTCCCATCGCCAAACGTCTGCGCGAGATCTACCTTGAGGAAAGCATCAAGGCGGCTGTGTGATCCCACACAAGACCTGACGGAATTCTTCAAAAGGCCACCCTATGACGGGTGGCCTTTTATCATGTCAGCCGAACCGAAAGCCCGAGGCGGTCACACCGCCGAATATCTCGGTCTGGTGATAGATCCGGGTCGTTTCGTCCTGCTCTGCCGCACCAAGAGCGGCAAAGATCGGGGCGAGGTGGTCTTCTTGGGCGTGGCAGTCGCGCGCATAGGGGGCCTGCTCCCAGTTCATCAGCGCCTCGGTGCGGGCGGACGGATCCAATGCCAGCGCATCGTTCAGCCAGGCATCAAACGCTTCTGACGGCACCCGCGCACCGGGGCCAAAGGCGCGCAGATTGTGGTAGCTGAGCCCAGAGCCGATGATGACAACGCCCTCGTCGCGCAGCGGCGCCAAGGCGCGCCCCATGGCAAAATGCGCCGCCGGGTCATAGGCTTTTTGCAGCGAGACCTGATAAAGCGGCACATCGGCCTCCGGGTAGATCACTGCCATCGGGGCAAAGGTGCCGTGATCAAAGCCGATCTCGGGATCGAGCCGCGTCGGCAACCCTGCCTGCGCCAGCAAATCCTGGGTCCGGGCCGCCAAAATCGGCGCGCCGGGTGCGGCGTAAGTGATCTCATAGGTCTCGGGGGGAAAGCCGCTGTAGTCGTAAACCATGGGCGGCTGTGGGCTGGACATCACCGCAAAACCCTCGGTCTCCCAATGGCCGGAGATCATCAGCACCGCTTTGGGGCGCTCCGGCAGCTGATCCGGCATCGCCTTGAGAGAGGCTTCGAGCGGGGCGAACTGCGCCCGCCACTCCGGCATCCAGGGCCATGGGCCACCGCCATGAGAGATAAAGAATGTGGGCATGCGCGTCATGAAAGCTCTCCCGGATCGCAGGATGAAGGAACACGCTCAAAGCTAGGCAGAGCGGGCGGCAAAACATAGGCGCAAGCCCGCACAGCCCCTGTGCAGTTGCAAGCCGCCCCCCCGCACGCAACAAAAAACGCCCCGATCGCGAACCGGGGCGCTGTCTGCGGTCACGCGCGCTGTCAGGTGAAAATCAACCCTTCTCGGTGCCGACATTCTCGGCAAAGGCCTTTTGGAAGGCCTCTTGTTTATCGGCGCCCGCCTCGGTTTGGTAGTTGGCCTTCCAGTCGTCCATGGTCATGCCATAGAAAATCTCGCGCGCTTGTCCTTTGTCCATCTCGATGCCCTTCTCATTGGCCGCTTCCTGGTACCAGCGGCTGAGGCAGTTGCGGCAGAACCCGGTGAGATTCATCATGTCGATGTTCTGCACATCCGTGCGGTCCTGCATCAGGTGTTGACGCAGGCGGCGAAAGGCGGCCGCTTCCAGTTCGATCTGGGTCTGGGCGTCGAGGTCTGGCTGTGTCATGGGGGCTCCTGTCCTTTGGTGTGCTCAAGAGGTAGCAACCCCGCAATAGTCCGACAAGCGCCCCGGGGCACAAAGCGCTGAGCACACGGCCGAAATAGATTTTACCGCGTCCTTGAAACGGTGCGATAAAACCGCCAGTTCAGCGAAAATCATACGCCGCATTGGGCGTTTGCGGAGAGACGAATGTTGGAAATTGGACTGCTTCTTGTGGTTGGCCTCGCCCTGCTGATGGTGGGAGGTGATCTCTTGGTGCGCGGTGCTGTGCAGGCTGCGGCCAGACTGGGGGTGTCGCCCTTGGTGATCGGCCTCACCCTTGTCGGTTTTGGCACCTCTACGCCCGAACTCGTGACATCGGTGCAGGCCGGGTTGAGCGGCGCACCGGGGATTGCTTATGGCAACGTCGTGGGATCCAATATTGCCAATATCCTGTTGATCGCGGGGATTTCAGCCCTGTTGTGTCCGATCATTGTCGCGCGGGCCGCTCTCAGACGTGATGCCGTGGTGATGCTGCTTGCGGCACTTGTATTCAGTGGCCTTGCAGCCGTCTGGCCGATGGGGCGCCTGAGTGGCGCTGCGCTCATTATTGCCATGATTGGCTACATAACCTTCGTGGTCCGCCAAGAGCGCCAGAATGCGGATACCGGTGCGCTCCATGACAAGGGCGAGGCGCTTGCGGGTGCGGCACCCGGTCTGGATCCCGCGCAAACGAAGAGCGGGCGCGGGCTGGCTGTGTCGCTGTTGCTCGCCCTTGGCGGATTGGTGCTGGTTGTGGTCGGTGGCGCGGCCCTGGTGAACGGTGCGGTCGCCCTCGCGCGGAGCTTTGAGATCTCGGAAACCGTGATTGGCCTGACGATCGTGGCAGTCGGCACCTCAATGCCCGAGCTTGTGACCTCGGTGATTGCCGCGCTGAAGCGTCAGGGCGATGTGGCCTTTGGCAATGTGGTCGGCTCCAACATCTACAACATCCTTGGCATTGGCGGCACGACGGCGCTGATTGCCCCTTCTGATCTGCCGGGCGACATCCTGCGGTTTGATGCGCCAGTGATGATCCTCGTCTCCGCCGGATTCGTGCTGTTTGCAGCCACCGGCTTTCGCGTGGGGCGTCGAGAAGGCGCGATCCTGCTGGCGGGCTATGGGCTCTACATCTGGATGATCTGGCCGCAATAACTTCGCCGCTGAGCCTTCGTTAGTCCTCGGGCGTCGGCAAGCGTCCGGGACGGAGCAAAAGCCGCTGATTGGCCTTCACGGTCGACCAATCCGACACCTGCCCATCGGGCCAGGTCACGCGCAGATCGACCGTTTCCACCCCGCCAAGACCAAAATGCAGATCGCCCAGATCGCCGCCTGCATGTCCGCCGCCGATCGTCACTTCGCGCAGGTAGGTGCGATCGCCAGCCGTGACTTCGACAAAGGCGCCGATGGCGTCCCGGTTGGGCCCCTCTGCGCCAAGGCGCAGCAGCAGCCAGTTGCCGCCCGTCGCATCCGCGGGGCCTCTGTTTTGCCAGACCTCGAGCGGGGCGCGGCGATTGACCACCGCCATATCGAGCAGGCCATCGCGGTTGAGATCAACCAGAGCGCCCCCGCGCCCGCGCTGAAGGCTTGCGATCCCCGCCTCTGCGCCGGCTTCGGTGAACAGGCCGTCCTGTTGCTGCAACATCAGGTTATTGGGGTCTTTCTGGGCGGCATCGGGCATCTGTTCCACGTTGCCCTTGGTCACAAAAATATCGTCCAGCCCGTCGTTGTTCACGTCGCCAAAGGCTGCGTGCCAGCCGGTCGAGGGGCGCCCATCGCCGCCCGTATAGGGTCGATGTGCGGTAGTGCCAAACCCATAGGTGACATCCTCCCAGACCGGCCCCTCGGCCTCGGGGTTGCGCAGTTGAAACTTCTGATCGCCCATGGACGTCAGATAGACATCCGCAAACCCGTCGCCATTCATGTCGCGCGAGGCGATGCCCATGCCCCAGAGCGCATAGGGCTTCCAGCCTTCGGCCTCAGTATAGAGCCGCGGGGTGGCCTCCATCGCCCACATCTGTTCCTGCCCGCCGCGCACATAATAGTGCCGGTCGTTCGACAGCCGCAGATCGGCGCGGCCTGTGCGGTTCCAGTCGCTGAACAGCACCGAGAGCGCGCAATAGCCCGGCGACAGCGCCTCGGGGGGGCCGTATTTGTCGCCGCTGGGGCGATAGAGCAGTGTATCATCGCAGGTGCCAAACGGCCCTTCGGGGTTGGCGCGGTCCACATAGGTGCCAAAGGCCAGCGTCGGCAGGGTGTTCTCGCCCTCCCAAGTGGCGGAAAAACCCGTGGTCCAGTGATCGCCGCTCTGAAAGCCCAGTCCCTGAAAGGGGTGAAAGGCGCAGCCCCCCTGCCCTTGCAGCAAGAGATCCGTCCCGGCCCGCATCACCGCCAGATCAAGATGGCCGTCGCCATCAATGTCGATGGGATAGGCCCCCGTCACGCCCGTCAGGGCCAGCGCCTCGGGCGTGGCCGGCTGAAAAGAAAGCGCGCCGTCCGCGCCGGAGGTGTTGAGGAACAACTGGGCCGGGGTCTCGCCACCAGCGGCATAGAGCTCCGGCAGAGCGTCGCCGTTGCAGTCGAACACCGCCAGACCGCCGCCCACGTAGTGTTCCCAGCCGCCGCTGTAGATATGTTCACCCATCTCGATCGGAGTAAACCTGGGGATCTGCGGGTCGGCCTGCGCCACCGAAGCAAACAGGGCCGCCACAGGCCAAACGCACGTCTCAGGCCGCCGCATTTGCAAGCTCCCGCACGGTGCGCGCCGTCACCTCTTCGAGCGCATAGGCCGCCGCCCCCTTGGCCCACATCAGATCGCCCCAGTCATGGACCATGACCTCTGGCAGCGGGGCATCCACCTGCACCACCCACTGACGCATCTCCTCGATGAGCTTGTCGGAATAGAGATAGTCGAATGACAACCGGGCCCCCGCGAGGATGATCTTGCTCGGGTCAAAAATGTTGACGACATTTGCCAACCCCATCGCAAACATCCGCCGCGCGCGGTCAAGGATGGACTTAGCCACCACATCGCCATTTTCAGCCGACTGAAACAGTGAGGCGATGGTGGTGTGGCGTTCACTGCCGCTCGAAATATTCGCCTCGCGCAGGAGCGCGTAATCGCCCACATAGGCCTCCAGACAGCCGCGTTGCCCGCATTGGCACAGCGCCCCTTCGAGATGGACCTTCGTGTGACCCAATTCGGCGCCGCAGCCGCGGGTGCCGCGATAGATCTGCTGGTCGATCACGATCCCCATGCCAACGCCGTGTTCGATGGTGATGACAATGAAATTGTCGCAGGTGCGCCCCTCGCCAAAAAGATGTTCGGCCTTGGCCACGAGGTTTGCGTCATTGTCCAGAAACACCGGACAGGGCAGCTCGGCACTGATGGCGGCGGTGAAGGCGACATTGCGCTCTTCGAGCGATGAGGACCAATAGATAAAGCCCCGGTCCGCATCCATCATCCCGGCCATTCCGAGACCGACACCGGAGAGATCCTCGATGCTGAAGCCGCCTTTCTCGCAGGTGAGGTCAAGCGCGCGGCGGATCTGCGCGCACAGTTCGGGCACCGGCATCGTGCCCTGCACCAGCGGCATCTCGTGGCTGGCAAGTTCCTGTCCGACAAAATCGGTAATCACGGTGGAGATCACATGATGGGAAACCTTGAGACCGGCGATCAGGCGCGCCGCGCCGCGCAGACGCAGAGCCACACGCGGACGCCCCCGGCGCGCACCGGGCGCCAGCTCGGGCGCGATCTCTTCGATCAGGCCCGCTGCCAGCAACTCGGCGGTGATCGCGGTCACCGTCGCCGGGCTCATGCCTGTGGCCTGGGCGATGTCGATGCGGGCGATGCTTTCCTGCGCGCGGATCACATCCAGTATCTGCTGGCGCCCGCTTTCGCGTTGCTCGCTGCTCGGCGTCAGCCGTCCTGATCGTGCCAATTCAAAGCTCCTCCCTCGCCGCCCGCCAAAAGGCGCTCGCTTATGCCACCTTGGGCACGCCGCGGCAATCTCTCCCTGTGAGAAAGGATACATGATTTAATTTGAAACTCAAAAAAAATATTGCTACAGATGATTCACAGTGTCGGCCAAGATCCAAAACGGCCCACACGCCAAGGGAGGAAAATATGAAATTTTTGAACGGACTGTCCGTCATCGCGCTGAGCGCCTTTGCTGCATCTTCGGCTTTTGCCGCTGATCTGACCGTAGGCGTCAGCTGGTCGAACTTTCAGGAAGAGCGCTGGAAAACCGACGAAGCCGCGATTGTTGCCGCACTGGAGGAAGCAGGCGCCGAGTATATCTCTGCCGATGCGCAGTCTTCCTCTGCCAAGCAGCTTTCCGACATTGAGAGCCTGATCGCACAGGGTGTCGATGCGCTGATCATCCTCGCACAGGACGCACAGGCCATCGGCCCCGCCGTGCAAGCGGCTGCGGACGAGGGTATCCCGGTTGTGGCTTACGACCGCCTGATCGAGGACAATCGCGCCTTTTACCTGACCTTCGACAACGTCGAAGTGGGCCGGATGCAGGCCCGCGCCGTGCTCGAGGCGATGCCCAAGGGCAACTACGTCATGATCAAAGGCTCGCCCACCGACCCCAACGCTGACTTCCTGCGGGGCGGTCAGCAAGAGGTGATCCAGGCGGCAGTCGACGCCGGTGACATCAAGATCGTTGGCGAAGCCTACACGGACGGCTGGCTGCCCGCCAACGCACAGCGCAACATGGAGCAGATCCTGACCGCCAACGACAACAAGGTCGACGCGGTTGTGGCCTCCAACGACGGCACCGCTGGCGGTGTGGTTGCAGCGCTCACCGCGCAGGGCATGGACGGCATCCCGGTGTCCGGTCAGGACGGCGACCACGCCGCGCTGAACCGCGTCGCCAAGGGCACCCAGACCGTTTCCGTCTGGAAAGACGCCCGTGACCTCGGCAATGCGGCGGGTGAGATCGCCGTGGCTCTGGCCGGTGGCACCGCGATGGAAGAAATCAGCGGCGCGACCTCCTGGACCTCTCCGGCAGGCACCACCATGACCGCACGGTTCCTCGCACCGATGCCGGTGACCAAAGAGAACCTCTCTGCGGTTGTGGATGCAGGCTGGATCACACAGGAAGCGCTTTGCCAGGGTGTCGAAAACGGCCCGGCCCCCTGCAACTGATCTGACCTGAACTGATCGGATGGTCCGACATGGCTCGGACCATCCCCCCTACTTTGTTACTTGTCGCTGAATACTGGAGCCGGATATGACCGACACCACGTCTCAGCCAATCACCCCACAAAACAAGCGCAATCTCTTCCAGCAGCTTGAGCTGGACGTGCGGCTATTGGGTATGATTGGCGCCTTTATCATCCTCTGCATCGGGTTCAATCTGGTGACCGACGGGCGGTTCTTGACCCCGCGCAACATCTTCAACCTGACGATTCAGACGGTTTCCGTGGCGATCATGGCCTCTGGCATGGTGTTTGTGATCGTTACCCGCCACATCGACCTGAGCGTCGGCGCATTGCTCGCGACCTGCTCGGCAGTGATGGCGATGACGCAAACCGAATTTGTGCCCCATGTTCTCGGGCTTGGTCTCAACCACCCGATCACATGGATCGTGGCAGTCGTGGTGGGTCTGGTCACGGGCACGCTGATCGGTGCCTTCCACGGCTGGATGGTCGGCTATCTGACAATCCCGGCCTTTATCGTGACGCTTGGTGGCTTTCTCGTCTGGCGCAACGTGGCGTGGTATCTGACCGACGGGCAGACCATCGGCCCGCTCGATTCCACCTTCATGATGTTTGGCGGCACAAATGGCACCCTTGGCACCTCGCTGAGCTGGATTCTGGGGCTGGTGGCCACGGCGTTGGCGCTCCTGACACTCTGGAACAGCCGCCGCGCAAAGCTCGCGCATGAATTCCCGGTAAAACCGCTCTGGGCCGAAGGCGCCTTGGCGCTGATCATCTCCGGCTCGATCCTCGGGTTTGTCGCGATCCTCAACGCCTATGAGATCCCCTCGCGTCGTCTGGCGCGCATGTTCGAGGCCCGTGGCGAAGTGATGCCCGAAGGCTTCACCCAAGGCTACGGCCTACCGATCTCGGTGCTGATCCTGATCGCGGTGGCCGTGGTCATGACCCTGATCGCACGCCGCACTCGGTTGGGTCGCTATATCTTCGCCACCGGCGGCAATCCGGATGCGGCAGAGCTCTCGGGGATCAACACCCGCATGCTCACCGTGAAGATCTTTGCCATCATGGGCTTTCTCTGTGCACTCTCGGCAGTCGTGGCCTCGGCCCGTCTGGCGAACCACTCCAACGATATCGGCACCCTGGACGAACTGCGCGTCATCGCGGCAGCCGTCATTGGCGGCACCGCGCTCTCGGGTGGGTTTGGCACCATCTATGGCGCTATCCTCGGCGCACTCATCATGCAAAGCCTTCAGTCCGGCATGGCCATGGTGGGTGTCGACGCCCCGTTCCAGAACATCGTTGTGGGCACCGTGCTGGTCGCGGCCGTCTTCATCGACATCATCTATCGCAAGCGTGTGGGGGCCAAGTAATGACCACTCCCAAGGAACTGCGCGCCCAAGGCGTGACCCCGATGGTGGAGATGAACAATATCTCCATTTCCTTTGGCGGCATCAAAGCGGTGGATGACGTCTCTGTCGATCTGCACCCGGGCGAGGTCGTCGGCCTTCTGGGCCACAATGGCGCGGGCAAATCGACCCTGATCAAGGTGCTTTCGGGCGCCTACAAGATGGACTCGGGCGAGATCCGCATCAACGGCAACAAGGTGGAGATCACCAACCCCCGCGATGCCCGCAGCCACAATATCGAGACGATCTATCAGACGCTTGCACTGGCGGACAATCTCGATGCGGCCTCGAACCTGTTTCTGGGGCGCGAGCTCGTGACCCCACTGGGACTGGTCAATGACGCCGCGATGGAGGCCGAATGTCGCAAGATCATGGGTCGTCTCAACCCGAACTTTCGCAAGTTCAACGAGCCGGTATCGGCGCTTTCGGGCGGCCAGCGGCAATCGGTGGCGATTGCGCGGGCGGTCTATTTCAACGCCAAGATCCTGATCATGGACGAGCCCACAGCCGCGCTTGGTCCGCATGAAACTCAGATGGTGGCCGAGCTCATTCAGCAGCTGAAGGCGCAGGGGATCGGCATCTTCCTCATTGATCATGATGTGCATGCGGTGATGGAGCTCTGCGACCGGGCCTCGGTGATGAAAAACGGCCAGCTTGTCGGCACCGTGGACATCGACGATGTCACCGATGACGATTTGCTGTCGATGATCATCCTCGGCAAAAAGCCGGGTGAGGCCGCGTCCGAGGGACGCTGAGCCATCGATTCGACACAACGCGCGCCCCTGCGACGGTTTTCTGATCGCAAAATACGCATCAAAAACCAATGTTTGGGGCGTGCGTGCCCGCCAAAGACCCTCTGCCGGCGCTGTTTTAAACGTTTGGCAAGCCGCACCTGATACCAGCGAGGAAACAGCTGTATATTCAGGGCGCATCGATCATGAGCGATCTTCTAAAGACTGTAGCAGGCAAACTGGTTCTCGCGACCGGCATAGCCATCACCGTCATTCTGGCGGGCTACATCAGCATCAGTGGCTGGCGCGCATCGCACCAGGCGGATCAACAGGTGATGGAGCTGGCCACACAACAGGCCGGGGAAATCGCGCAGACCATCGCCGTTCAGGTGACGCAGGCAACCTCTGCCGGGGCCGCCGTGAGCGGCGCGCTTTCGGGCTATATGGCGGGCGGCAACGCCAACACCGCGGACGCGATCGAGCTGCTGCGTGGTGTGCCCACACAGTATGAGACGATCTTTTCCTCCTGGATGGCGGGCATGCCCGATGGGTCGACCGACGCTTTCCTGACCGGAGCTGAGGGGCGCAACGAGAGCGGCGTATTCACCCCCTACTGGACCAAAGCGGATCAGGGTGGGCTGGATTTCTCGACCTTTGACATCGACCCGACCTCGCAATGGTTTGCCGCCCCGATCGAAACATCCGCCAGCATCATCACAGAGCCATATCTCTCCTCCGAAGGGCGTCTGCTGACCTCTGTATCGGTGCCCGTCGTGGTCGAGGGCCAGACCGTCGGCGTTGCCGGCGTGGACATTGTCCTGACCGATCTCACCACGATGCTCGGCACGCTTGAAACCTTTGAGGGCGGGCGCGTCATGTTGGTGGACAGCAACGGCAAATGGCTGGCGAACCCGGATGTAGCGGACCTGACACAGCCCTACGACGAAACCGGTGCAGAGCTGGTGGAAGCCGCGCTTGCCGATGGCGCACCTCGGGTCATCACCGGGCTCCCGGATGGCGCGACGCGCCTTGTCTATCCGTTCACGGCACCGGGCATGAACACCACCTGGGCCACGATCCTCGATGTGCCGGCCGCGGTGTTCACCATCCCCGTGCGCGATGCGGTGCTCTCCTCTGTTTCAGGCGGCGTGTTGATCCTGCTGATGTCGCTCGGCACCATCTACTTTACCGCGCGCGCGCTGGTGGGGCGGCCCCTGAGCGAAATGCTCTCCTCCGTCAACAAGCTGGCCTCCGGTCAATATGATGAGGCCGTGCAAGGCACGGAGCGCAAGGATGATGTCGGCACAATGGCCGCCTCGGTCGAAGCTCTGCGCGAACGTCTTCTGGAAAAAGAACATCTCGAACAGGAGCAGGACAAACAGCAAGCCGAACAGGCGCGCGTTGTCGACACCCTCGCCCAGAGCCTGCGGTCCCTCGCCAAAGGGGATCTGTCGCGCACCATCGACGAGGAATTCTCGGGCTCTTACGAGGCGCTGCGCGAAGATTTCAACCTGACCGTCAACACGCTCAATGACATGATGGCCACCCTCTCCGAGAGCATCATGGAAATTCGCGCGCGGTCTGATGAAATCAGCCTTGGCTCTGATGAACTGGCGCGCCGCACCGAAAGCCAGGCGGCCACGCTCGAAGAAACCGTCGCCGCGCTCGACGAAATGACCACCTCGGTCCGCTCGGCTGCGGATACCGCCGCCAATGTGGAGCGCAATATTTCCGAGACGCGCAAGAATGCAGAAACCTCTGGCGGCATTGTTCGCGATGCGGTGGTTGCCATGTCCGAGATCGAGAAATCCTCGGAGAAGATCAACCATATCATCAATGTCATCGAGGATATTGCCTTTCAGACCAATCTGTTGGCCCTGAATGCCGGGGTCGAGGCGGCGCGCGCCGGCGAGGTGGGACGCGGCTTTGCGGTTGTCGCCTCAGAGGTCCGCGGGCTTGCGCAGCGCTCTTCTGAGGCCGCGATGGACATCAAACAGCTGATTGAATCCAGCTCCGCGCAGGTCGCAAGCGGGGTGGGATTGGTCAACCGAGCAGGCGAGTCACTGACCGATATCGTCGACCGGGTTGCCCGTGTCGCCGACGAGATGTCCGAAATCGCCGCTGGGGCAAACGAGCAATCTGTTGGCCTTGGAGAGATCAACACCGGCGCCACGCAGCTTGATCAGGTGACACAGCACAACGCCGCGATGGTCGAAGAAACCTCTGCAGCCGCCGTGACACTGCAGCGCGAGGCCGCCTCACTTGAACGTCAGGTGGGCCGCTTCACCCTGCGCGCGCGCAGCTCCAAGCCGCAGGGTGCCGCAAAGCCCTCGGCTCAGACCATCAAGCGGGCAGATGCTGTCGCTGACCACAGCGCCCCGGAGGCAGACATGGCGGATTTTGACATCCAGCCTGACGTGCCCAAGGTGGCCAATGCCGGCTGGACTGACTTCTAAGCCATCCGAGCCTTCACGCGGAGCGGTGCGGACCCAGGTCCAGCACAGCTCCGCGTGGCACCTCCCTCAGATGATCTCTTATGATCGAGCCCGCCCGAGGTCGCACCAAGCTGCGACCGCTAATCAAGCAGCCCAGCACTGCGGCTGCAGCCCGCGTGCGGCACTTGATCCCACTAGCTTATCGGCGTCACACAATGCTCAATCGCCGTAGAACGGTCTCCTGGGTATTAATAAATATCAACAGCTTACACGACATTTTTCTGGAGCCCCGAACCCACAAAGGCAAAGGTCACCTTGTGAGCATCCATATGACGCTTACACCGCACCGTCTGCGTGCCAGCCATGTTTTGGAACCAAATGCTGTGGCCTCTCTGTCGTGCTGCGCGATCTGCCGTCATGTGACACCATAACGGTGTACCTCCCGGGCATCCCGCGTATAGAGCGCCGCATCTACGCGACGCGCCACGCCCCCATAAAGGTTCGGGTGGCAACCGGCTCACAGCTCAGGAGCGCCGAAAATTCCCTCCATATTTATCGAGGCCTTCACGACAGCCCGCCTTCGGAGGTCGCGCAAACCCGTTTTACGGGGGAAAGAAACTCAAATTTTAGGCAGAAAGCTGCGCCAGGACCCAAGCTGTAATCGTTTCCTTAACACCGCTGGGCAAACACTTCGGGACCAGGTTCATACCAGTCGATCGGAGTTTTTGTCATGTTTCTCAAGAAAACGATGCTTGCCGCTGCTGCGGCTTTGGCATTTCCCCTCATTGCGTCCGCCGAGCAAGGCGTGACTGGCGACAGTGTCACATTTGCACAGGTTGCCGCCTTTGATGGGCCAGCCGCTGCACTCGGCACCGGCATGCGCCTTGGCATTACCGCAGCCTTTGAGGAAGCAAACGCCGCAGGTGGTGTGCACGGGCGGATGCTGAAACTCGACAGTATGGATGACGGCTACGAGCCCGACCGCTCTGCCGCTTTGGTCAAGACCGTGATCGAAGGCAATGGCCATATTGGTCTGATTGGCGCGGTGGGCACCCCGACCTCCTCTGCGACGCAGCCCATCGCTACCGAGGCCAATGTTCCCTTCATCGGCCCCTTCACCGGCGCGGGCTTCTTGCGCGACGCCTCTCATGGCAACATCTACAATGTGCGCGCCAGCTATTTTGCGGAAACCGAAGCCTGGATCGAATATCTCGTCGATCAGCAAGGCATGAAGTCGATCGCGATCCTCTATCAGGACGACGGCTTTGGCCGCGTGGGGCTGAACGGCGTCACCGCTGCGCTTGAAAAACGCGGCATGAGCCTCGCGGCAGAAGGCACATATACCCGCAACACCACCGCCGTCAAAAAGGCGCTGCTGGCGATCCGCAAGGCGAAGCCCGATGCGGTGGTCATGGTCGGCGCCTATAAACCGGTGGCCGAATTCATCAAACTCGCGCGCAAAATGAAGCTCGACTCGGAGTTCGTGAATATCTCCTTTGTCGGCTCTGACGCTCTGGCACAGGAATTGGGCGAGCATGGCGAAGGTGTGATCATCAGCCAGGTGGTGCCCTTCCCGTGGGACATGTCGATCCCGGTTGTCGCGCAATATACCGAAGCCCTGAAGGCCGTGGATGCCGCCGCCAAGCCCGGCTTTGTGTCGCTTGAAGGCTATATCGTCGGTCGTCTCGCCATTGCCGGTCTCGAAGCCGCAGGCAAGGAGCTGACCCGTGACTCCTATCTTGCCGCTCTGGCAGGACTCTCCACGGTCGATCTCGGCGGTGTCAGCATGGTCTTTGGTGCGGACGACAACCAGGGCATGGATGACGTGTTCCTGACCCGTATCACGGCAGACGGCCAGTTCGAGCCCATCGTATCCGGCGGCGGCTCCTAAAGCACCCCACTCTGAGATCCGCCGCCAGGCGGGTCTCCCCCGCACGCCAGGTTCCTGCCCTCTTCTTCGGTGGGAATAGCCAGCAGTTTCATAGTCGTAGGTGTTAGTATGTTGCGTCAAATCGGCCCCAAAGGAGCAAAGTTCCTGCGCCGCCTCAACCCGCTTTCCAGTATTCGCGGCAAGATTACATTCATTTTGCTGGCATTGCTGATGATGGTCGGTGGCGCGGGCTATCTGATCCTTCAGTCGTTCGACCGCGTGTCACGCAGTGTCGGAGAAATGACGGAGCGGGACCTGCCGCAGCTCGCGCAGAGCAATGGTCTTATTCTGGCCGCCACCAAGACCAAGGATGCGATGATCGAAATCTTGATGTCGCAAAACCCCGAGGCCTTGAAAAACGCGGCGACCCATGTCGAGACGGCCTCGACCGAACTTGCATCTGCCGTCGCCGCGCTCCCCGCCGAGCAGCAGCAGGCCTTTGAGGCGGATCTGGCCAAAGTGGGCGCAACATTGCAGGCCTCGATCGACGCCCGCGCGACGTCCTTTGCCAACACAGACCAGCTCAATGCGATGACGCAGGATCTGCAGCGTCTGGCGGCGGACCTGCAGGCGGTCCTGCTGGAAACCGCAGATGACGCATATTTCAATACAGCGATGAAGGGCGAAGACACGATCACCTCGATCGAGGAGACGTTGTTTGATCTGGCTGAAAACAAGTTCGCCACCCTGCAAACCGTGTTGGAAATTCGCGCCGAAATCAACTTTCTCTCTGGCATCACTCTGGCGATGTCCTCCACCACCGATCGGTCGATGTTGTCGATCTTCGGCGATCTGGCGATCTCGTCGCGGGACCGGTTGTCCGGTGCGATCAGCTCCCTTGACGGGACCGATGCAGGTGCAACCGCAGGCGAGGACCTTGCCATGATCTCTGCCGCGCTCTCGGACGCGGTGGCAGCAGGGCGCGAGGGCCGCGCCGTTGACCGCGATGCGGTACTTTCCACCCGGCGGGAGGCTGATGCGGTGCTGTCTTCGACAGTGGATGATCTCGTCTTTGAGCTGACAATTGCCGCCGACGATGCGGCAACCGGCAACCGAGATGCGATCCAGGGGCTGCTCGACAACGAAGTTGCCTTCCTCAACCGGCTGCTGGAGATCAGTTCCTGGCTCAGCGCCTTCCAGATCGAAGCCCTGAAAATCGCAACCGCGCAGACCTTTGAACAGGCTGAGGTTGCCTCAAAAGCAATGCAGGCCGCCTCGGGCGCCCTGGCGGGCTTTAGCGAGTTTGGCGGAGGTATCCTTGCGGACCAGATCGCGCAGATGGCGGCCATGGCGGATCCGGACACAGGCCTTGCCGCCTTTCGGATCAAGTCCCTCGAAGCCAATCAGGCTGCAACCGAGGCGGCTTCGGCCACTGTGAATGCAGTGCTGCAGATCGCCGGTCAGGCCTCCCTGCGCGGATTGGAAAGCCAGACCACGATCACCAATCAGGCTCTGGGCATCGCCGCGGACGCGACCGAGGTGCAAGCCAACCTGCAGACGATTGGCTGGATCGCACTGGCCTTCGTGGGTGTCGCACTCCTTCTCAGCCACGTCCTGATCATCCGCCCGCTCAATGCGATCAGCCTCACCACCGAGCGGCTGTCACAGGGTGACATGAGCCCGGTGACCGGCTTCAACCGGGCCAGCGACGAAATTGCACGGATCGCGCGCGCGCTGACCGTGTTCCGCGACGGGTTGGTCGAAAAAGAAGAACTCACCCGGATCGCCGATGAGGAACGGGCCGAAAACCAGGCCCGTCAGACCGCCGCTGTCGAAGCGATTGGCATGGGGCTGGCACGCCTCGCCCGAGGCGACCTGACCTATCGCATCGATCAGGAGCTCACAGAGGGTTACGCCCAGCTCAAGGAAGACTTCAACAGCACGGCGCAGACCTTGAACATGACGGTTGTGGACGTGGTGCAGCTGGCGGATTCGATCCGCAATGGCTCGTCCGAAATCAGCCAGGCCTCTGATGATCTCTCGCAACGCACCGAAAGCCAGGCCGCGACGCTGGAAGAAACCGCCGCCGCGCTCGAGGAGCTGACCGCCAGTGTGCGCTCTGCCGCAGAGGGCGCGCGGGATGCGGAAAACACCACGAACAAGGCGCGCGAGCAGGCCACCCAGAACGGTCAGGTCGTCGAGCAGGCCGTCACCGCCATGCAGGAGATCGAGAGCAGTTCGAGCCAAATCGAACAGATCATCGGCGTGATTGACGACATCGCCTTTCAGACCAACCTGCTGGCATTGAATGCCGGCGTCGAAGCGGCGCGGGCGGGCGAAGCCGGGCGCGGTTTTGCTGTGGTGGCCTCCGAGGTGCGCGGCCTCTCGCAACGCACAACCGAAGCCGCACGCGACATCAAGGAGCTGATTTCCAAGAGCAGCACCCAAGTCGAAGCCGGGGTGGATCTGGTCGGACGCGCCGGACAGGCGCTTGGCGACATCCTTGAACGGGTGACCCATATCTCGGGGCTGGTCAGCACGATTGCTGAATCAACTGACGAGCAGGCCACGGGGCTCGGTGAGGCCAATGTCGCGGTCTCACAGCTGGATCAGGTGACTCAGCAAAACGCTGCAATGGTCGAAGAAACCAACGCCGCCGGACAATTGCTGCGTCAGGATGCGGAGAAACTGGCAACCCTGATGGCGAACTTTACCGTGTCGTCAATCTCCTCGTCGGCGCAGGCTCCGGCAGAGCACGGGTCAAGCGCGCCAGAGCAGGCTGCGTGATCTACATCAGCCACTAAGTGAGATGCGCCACCCGGGCTGACCTCGCCCGGGTGGCGCATGTGCTTTTCCCTAGGGGCTCCGCTCAACCCCGGCAGCGCAGAACCCAAGGCCCTCGGCAGGGATCAGTCCGCGCCATGGATCACGAGGTTGAAGCCCTCATCGGCGCCGGGGCGCGTAACATGCTGCATGAAGTCGTGAAATTGACTCTCCGTCACGGTGAAAGGGTGACTCCCCTCGGCATTGCGCCGCTGCAACCGCGCCAGACAGACATCATCGGATACATCAAGCACATGCAGGGCATGGTCAACGCCGGAGACCTCGACGATTTCCCTGAACCACTGCCTTTGAGCGGGTGTATTTGCCGCAAAATCGAGGACAACAGACACCCCCGACTGCAGCAGTGCGACCACATGCGGCGCCATCGTCGCGCGAAGCAGGCGACTGCAACGGATGTAGTCTTCTAAGGTCTGCAGCGCATCGCCAAAAAGGGTCTTGAGCCAGACATCCTCGGAAATCAGAACCGTCGCCGGCTCCGCAGCGAGCCGCTTGGCAAGCGTGGACTTCCCGGAGGCGATCTTACCAAAGATGATATGCAGCCGTGGCCCTGAATGATGCATCGTGCTGCCCTCCTGTTGGCGATATTGTCATGGATCAAAGAGCCGCGTGGCTTTCGGTTTGCTGCCCCAGCCCCCGGACAAAAGCGGTATGACGCCTGCGGCGGCAGGCGTCGAGTGCCGATAAATGCATATCGCGCCTATACCCGGTGATGAAGTCTCCGATACAGAGAAACCACCGTCACGTCCGGCCAATCCCCCGGGGGAGAATATCGGCACCCTCGTGGTCAAAGGGGTCGCCTGATGGCTCCAGCAGCCCCAATGTGGCGGCCTTGGCAACCGCTTCGACGTCATTGCGCGCGCCCAGAGACCGGCGCACCCGCGCCATATGATTGTCGACCGTCTTGGGATTGTCGCGCTCGATCTGGTGCAAGATCTCTTTCACGCGCAGACCGCGCGCCTTGAGACGCAGCACACGCAGGTTCATTTCGCTTAGCCTGGTCTGCGCGATGGTTTCCTCTGCCCAGCTGGACGACACATGGAGATGGCGTGCCAGTGCTTCGATCAGCGTGCCGTATTTTCGGTATTTCTCATCGTGTTTTGCAGCATCGCCTTTGGGATCATAAAGGCCAACAACGCCCTTGCGACCATTTGCATAGACAGGCAGGACCACGCCGCACTTTACAAAATCATGCACGCCTTCGATGACCTCTGCATAGGGCTTTGGAATGTCGTCTTGCCGCTGCATCTGGTAAAATTGGGTTTGCAAAATCGGGCGTTTGGTCACGGCGCCCATCATCATCGCAAGATCACGCCGCCCATACCCCTGTTTCTGGTAAATCTCTCGCCATTCCGAAGACATCCCCATGCGTTTTGCAATAAAATGATTGCTGATCGCCTGCGCGGAGCGCGCATCCAGAAAAATACCGTAGTTCACGCCCACATACCCGAACTCACCTTCCATGAAATCGGCAAAAACACGATACTTCTGCTCGAGCGTCGGTGCCTCGAGGATCTGAGTCATGATCTTGGGAATGTCGGACATGAAGAGCGTTGTTTTCTAATTGACGGGATTTAACGAATCTAGCGGCGCAAACCAGAACTATAGTGCCTAATAAACTGTGGCTTATCCCGATCCTCAGGCTCTTGTTCAGTGACATCAGAGCGGCCTCAGAACGGGCGTGGGTTAAAACTTGGTCAGAATGAAATTGGCTCCAAAGGTCTTTTTGCGAAAATACTGTAGCGGTGAACGTGTGTCCGAATAGCTCAGATCGAATGCAAGCCTGTCGGTCAAAGGCACGGAAATGGTCACAGAGGCCGTGCGCTCATCCCGTTGCAGTCCGAGAAAGCCGCCGCCACTTGATGTGGAATATCGAAAAACCGTCGAAACCGGGCGCCCGATCATTGAATTGGTGATCTGCATATAGGCCGATTTGTCTTCACTATGTCCTTCCCCTTCAATACGCGTCATCAATCCAATTGCATAGGTCGCACGCGCGGTATTGACGTTATAGTTGGCGTGCACCTGCGTATAGTCTGCGTCATTTCCGTTGGTTTTAGACAGTCCCAATTGAAAAGACTTGGGGAATTTTCCGACATCAAACACCCTACCAATCGAAATGCGGGCCGTTTCAGTCTGGGTTTTGGACAATTCCGTTTTGGACAAACCCGCCGTCACACAGGCCTGCGCAAAGGTCCAGCTGGGCGCGTCATAGTGATAGCAGGCATTGGCCGTGGCGACCTGGCTGGCCAGATCATGTGCCAGCGCCCGGGTGTAGCGGGCCGAGAGCGCACCGGAGAGACGATGCCCCTGCGCCAGGTAATACTCCGCCCGAACACGGGCCATGACGCCCGCCTCCAGTCCGCCAATGGCGCGGTCTTTTTCCAGCACCGTGAACCTCAGGCCATTGATGTCCACAACATCATGGGGCACGCCGCCGTTGAGGTTTGAATCATACCCAAAGACCGGCATCACATTGAAGCGCCAAGTCCCCTTGGGGGCGGCCTCGACCTGACCAAACCGCACCAAAGGATCCTGCGGCACAAACACCGGGATCCCCGCAACCGCGAGCTTCATGCCGTAATAGGTCCGCAAGCGTTCATCGGCTTTGCCCCCTCCGGCAAGACACAGAGAGAGAAAAAGCACCAAAAGCTGCTTCATGGATCGCCTCGGAATTTCTGAAAAAAGGAAGGGAAGCGGAGACCCGCTTCCCATGACTGCAAAACAGAAGGATGGATCAGTTGTCCAAGGCGCCGATCATGCCGATGTTGGCGCCAAAAGGCTGGTTTGCATCCGTATAGGCGTGGCCTGTGATCAGCTCTGGCGCACTGGTACTGCCAGCCACGGCGGTGCTTCCGGCCAGGGACAGAAGCGCCTCGCCCGAGGCGCTCTGGGTTGCTGTCGTGAACACCACTGAGCCCGTGACCTGCTGGCTTGCAGCGTCATAGGTCAGGGTATTGCTGCCGCTGGCCTCATTGATAAACGTCTGGGCGCTGGTCGGGTCATAGACGATCAGATCTGCCTGCCCGGTGCTGCCATTGACCACGATATTGACCGCGCCCTCTTCGTAGTTGACGCCATCAACCTCGCCGTTCCACTGCCCCCAGTAGCCCACCGAGCCCACAACCGCAGCCGTCGCCGCGTTGCTGCCACGTGTCTCGATCGCCACCAGCGCATCATTCGGATCATAGAGCCGGTAGGTCTCTACCATTGCGCCATCAATGCCGCTGATCCGATCGCGAGTGATCTTGTGGCCATTGGCCGCGATGGAGGCCACAACCGTACGCTCCACTTCGGTTTCCCAACGGTTCACGCCTTGCTGGGCCAGAACGTCCACGCCATTGCTCAGCCCCGGCAGAGTCTTGTTGACCGTCGAGGGCGTATCGCCAGCGGCATTGTAGACGGCGACCACATCGTTGTAGCCCGCGTCTTTGGTCACAACCGCGCCCATCGGTGTGGTTCTGACCGTCAGTGCCTGTCCCGTCTGCGGCGTCGCAGTCGTTCCCCCGGTTGTGCCGCCGCCCGAGCAGGCAGCAACCAAAGGCAGCAAGGTCAGCATCATGTATTTTTTCATTTTTCCTCTCAAATCGTCATCCGTTGCAATGTGGATAAACCGCTTGAATGCCCCAGCATTTATGCCGCGCGTGCCGCATGGGCGCGCGAGGATCCACGTCCAGAAGTCGTTGGATAGCCGCGGGTTTGAGAGGGTTGAATATGGGGAATTCCCCATATTCGAGGGAGACATGCACAAGGAAAAGTTTGTGTAGGGGTTTGTTTTTGAGCCGTTTTCGCGGTGCGTGACACAAGCGTATGCGCTCTGCGCTGCCGAGGCCCTGAACCGATGCGACCCTCAGCCTCAGCCTCGGTTGGTGAGCGCGACACCGAGGATAACTACGCCGCCGCCAGCAAGCATCGCAGCGGTCAGGGGCTCACTCAGGATCACAAAACCCAGAAGCACGCCCGCACAGGGAACCAGATTGTTGAAAACCGCCGCCCGCCCGGCGCCGAGCGCACGGATGCCTTCGGAATACCAAACGAAGGGGACGACAGTCCCGCCAATCGCAAGATAAAAAAGCGCGGCGGCCACATCGAGGCGCAGGCCCTGCGGCGCTGGCCCGTGCCCAGACCAGTACACCGACCAGAGCAGAGCCCCCGCCAATATCGCAAACCCCCAGAGCGCGGCATATGTGGTCGCCGCCAGAGCGCTGAGCTGCCGCATCGCACTGCGACCAATCACCGTGTAGCCCACCCAACTCAACACAGCGCCGCACATATAGGCCTCACCGCGCCCAAAATGCATCGAGACATGCAGGAGATCGCCCTTACTGATGACGACCAGTGCACCAAACAGCGCTACGAGAATGCCCGCGACCTGCCGCAGTGTCATCCTCTCCTGCCCGAAAACAACCATGACAACGGTGACAGAGATCGGGTTGAAAGTCACAAACAATGCGGTGCGCGATGCGGGCATCTCGGTCAGCGCCGCAAAGAAGAACAGGTTGTAAGACACAACGCCGGTCAGACCGAGCCCGAGGGTCAGCCCCAGCTGGCTGAGGGTGAGGCGCGGCAGGCCGCCTTCGACGCAGCGGGTCAGCACAAGCAGGCAAAGCACGGCGATTCCAAACCGCCCGGTTGCCGAGGCCAGCGGATCAAGCTGTCCCGCCAATGCGCGTCCGGCCACAAAGGTGCCGCCCCAGAAAACCGCAGTTGCGGTGAGTTTTGCATAAAGCGCCGCCGTGGGGAGCGGCAGCGCGGTATCGGGTGAGAAGGCCATCTGAACCACCATGAGAATCAAGATGGACATTCAATTTCACTTATGGAAACTAATACGCAAATTAGGATTCATTCATGACATTCGGTCAGCTCGAAATCTTCGTTGCACTTTCCGAGGCCCAGAGCTTTACCCTCACCGCACGCCGTCTCGGGATCAGTCAGCCTGCGGTGTCTCACGCGCTGAAATCTCTCGAGACCGCGCTGAATGTCAGCCTGTTCGACCGTCAGGGGTCGCAGATCGTGCTGACACCGATTGGAGCACAACTGCTTGAACGCGCGCGCGAAATTCTTGGCCTGTCGCGCACCATGCAACAGGAGGCGGCCTCTTTTCGCGGCCTGGACACCGGCAGCCTGCGCATCGGCTCTTTTGGGGCAACATCTTCGTTGCAACTTCTTCCAGATCTCATGAGCGCGTTTCACCGCGCCTACCCCGGCATCGACGTGTTCATCGAGGAAGCCGCCGACGACATCATCGTCAAATGGCTCGAAGAACGCCGCATCGACATGGGATTTGTGGTGCTGCCAGATGATCGGTTTGAGACCATTCCGATTGCGACAGACCAATTTGTCGCCCTGGTGCCGAGACAGAGCGCACTTGCAAAACAGGAGCGCGTGACCCTGAGTGATCTGTGCAATGATCCCTTCATCATGCCTGAATCCGGGTCCGTCAAAATTGTGAGCGCGCTTTTTGCCGCTGCGGGACTTACACCCCAAACGCGCTACCGCACCTCGCAGCTTTTGAGCACGCTGTCGATGGTTGGCCGGGGCCAAGGTGTGTCTGTTGTTGCAGAGATGGCCGTTCCTGCGGCGCACCCTGACAACCCTTGGGTCATCCGGCCCCTTTCGCCTGCGCATCCCCGCATGATCGGTCTCGCCCTTCACCCTACTGCGGTTCGCTCTCCGGCGGTCACGGCCTTTCTCAGGATCGCAAAGACTCTTCGGACCCGCCCAAAGTGCGCTTAAGGAGGCGACACAGGAGCTCGGCAGACACAAGCACTGGTCGGCGCCAACGCTAGGACATGGTATCCAGAGCCACAACCGGCTCGCGGCTGCGCAGAGATCGTGCGGCTGTGGCGATCTGCGCTGTCAAATCGCCCAGCACCGAAGAAGGGTGATAAACCGCATTGCAGGCCAGTTCCATCTCCGGGACGCCTTGAACCGGGAACAGATGCCCGTGCTGGATGTCCTCGACAACCATCGAGACCGGAAAAAAGGCGATGCCCCCGCGTTTCCGGAGATAGCGAAGCCCCATCGCGCAGTTGCCCATCATGATATGCTGTCCGGCGTGGCCGGAAAGATGCCGCGCGACAAAGGCATCATACTGCCCACCCAACTGGAAATTCATAAAAAGAGGCAGGTCGCTTTGGCCCAGATCAAAAGGCTCTGACCCCACAAGAACAAGCCTCTCGGCCGGGAGCGCAACGCCGGTCAGATCCGGGGCTGGCTGTTCATGGGTCAAGGCAAAATCCAGCACACCGTTGCGGATCGCATCCTGAACATTCATCTCATGATCGAAGTTGAGCGCAAGCGGCAGCGCGCCCAGGGTCTCTTCCACCCAGATCACGAGGTCCACAAGTTGCTGGTCCCAAATGCTGAGCTGCCCCCCGAGCCGCAAGGGTACGCGCCCAGCGTAGAAATGCCGCGCATCCTTGGAAATCGTGGTCCAGGTGCTGGCGATGGCCTCCGCTCCGGGCAAGAGGAAGCGTCCCGCCTCGGTCAGCTCCGCCCCCCTTCGCCCCCGTTCGAAGAGCCGCAGATCCAGCTCTTCTTCAAGCTGTCGGACCCGCGCACTGACGGCGGCCTGCGTCACGTTGAGTTGCCGCGCGGCGGCATGGAAATTTCCAAGCCGGGCCACCGCAAGAAAGGTCTGTATCTGGGCAAACGTCATATTTGATAAACATCTTCGATCATTGAGCCAAAATCAATTTGCTTTTTTTCTCATATCTCTGGGCATACCGTCGATTGCACAGGAGCAGCCTGCCATCAGAGAAGGATACCGCGCATGCTTGATAAAACGCATCGGCCCACATGGACCCGCATGGAAGACGCAAGCAAAGAGGATTTTCTGGCCGTTATGGCCTATGACGATCACTTCAACGCGGGCTTGGTGGACCGCTTGATTGCGGCGTTGATCTCGCTTGACGAGGATTGGACGCCCTATCCGATCAATCGCTATCAGCACTCTCTGCAGGCCGCGAGCCGCGCCTATGAGGACGGCGCCGAGGAAGAGATAGTCGTTGCCGCCCTGATCCATGACATTGGCGATATTCTTTCACCGTACAATCATGGGGAAGTGGCCGCCGCAATTGCCAAGCCGTATATGTCGGAGAAAGCGTGCTGGATCCTCAAACATCACTGCGTTTTTCAGGGGTATTATTACAACCATCACCTCGGAGGAGATCGCCTCGCACGGGAGAGATACAAAGACAGCCCCTATTACGACGCCTGTGTGTACTTCTGCCATAATTACGATCAGAACGCGTTTGACCCTGCGTACGCGACCAAGCCTCTTGAGTTTTTCGAGCCTATGCTGCGGCGGGTCTTTTCAAACGCGGGCGGGCATATTGAGTTGAACGAGACGCGGGACGCGTGAGGTTTTGGCTTTTTGGGGCCCTGACTTTTGCTTTCGTTCGCAACCTTTCGCGACCTGCGCCTTGGCGCTCATCCCGGCTTGGTGCTCCTTCAAGATGCCAATGATCTGCTCTTCGCTGAATCGACTTTTCCGCATTGTCTGTCTCGTCATGTGGAGAACAGGCTAACTTCAAAACGCGGACATTTCATGAGAGCACGTCACGTTGTTTTTCGTTTTCTCGAACGCGATTTTCCCCGCGGATGCGAGGTTTAGTTTGTTGTAATCATGTATTTGATTTGGTTGCGGGAGTAGGATTTGAACCTACGACCTTCAGGTTATGAGCCTGACGAGCTACCTGGCTGCTCCATCCCGCGTTGTTTGTTTTGTTTTTTTGTTTAGAGAGGATTTATTTGGGTTCTTATTAGGTTTGGCGGTGCCCTACTCTCCCACACCTTAAGATGCAGTACCATCGGCGCAACAGCGCTTAACTTCCGGGTTCGGGAAGGGACCGGGTGTTTCGCTTGTGCTTTGGCCACCAAACCGAATAAGAACCCAAAGCTGCACTCGCGAAGCGAGTTCAGACGGTGGCCGGAAGCGATATGCCGGAGGCAAATCGCGTGGCCACACCTGAGTTATGTCACAGAACATGTATGTTCTGCTTCATTTCAGTTTTATCAACGTGTTGATGATTTTCATCATCAACGTGTTGACCCCTTTATGAGGGTCAACGAGTTGTCCAAGTTTTGTTTTTGCTTTTTGGTTTTTGGCTGTCTTTTACTGGATCAGATCAAGCCAATCGGGCGATTAGTACCGGTCAACTGAACGCATTGCTGCGCTTACATCTCCGGCCTATTGACGTGGTGGTCTTCCACGGCCCTCAGGGATACCTTGTTTTGAGGGGGGCTTCCCGCTTAGATGCCTTCAGCGGTTATCCTTTCCGATCATAGCTACCCTGCACTACCGTTGGCACGATAACAGGTCCACCAGTGGATCGTTCACCCCGGTCCTCTCGTACTAGGGGCAACTCCTCTCAAGTATCCTACACCCACGGCAGATAGGGACCGAACTGTCTCACGACGTTCTAAACCCAGCTCACGTACCTCTTTAAACGGCGAACAGCCGTACCCTTGGGACCTGCTCCAGCCCCAGGATGAGATGAGCCGACATCGAGGTGCCAAACACTGCCGTCGATATGGACTCTTGGGCAGTATCAGCCTGTTATCCCCGGCGTACCTTTTATCCGTTGAGCGATGGCCCTTCCACTCGGGACCACCGGATCACTATGGCCGACTTTCGTCTCTGCTCGACTTGTCAGTCTCGCAGTCAGGCAGGCTTTTGCCATTGCACTCAACGAGCGATTTCCGACCGCTCTGAGCCCACCTTCGCGCGCCTCCGTTACGCTTTAGGAGGCGACCGCCCCAGTCAAACTACCCGCCACGCAGGGTCCCGGATCCCGGTAAGGGACCGCGGTTAGACATCAAGAGTGCGAAGGGTGGTATCTCAAGGATGGCTCCACAGGAACTAGCGTTCCTGCTTCGATGCCTACCACCTATCCTGCACATCACAATCCTGATGCCAGTGCGAAGCTGTAGTAAAGGTGCACGGGGTCTTTCCGTCTAACCGCGGGAAGCCTGCATCTTGACAGGCAATTCAATTTCGCTGAGTCGATGTTGGAGACAGCGGGGAAGTCGTTACGCCATTCGTGCAGGTCGGAACTTACCCGACAAGGAATTTCGCTACCTTAGGACCGTTATAGTTACGGCCGCCGTTTACCTGGGCTTCAATTCGGAGCTCTCACCCCTCCTTTTAACCTTCAGGCACCGGGCAGGCGTCAGACCCTATACGTCGTCTTGCGACTTCGCAGAGCCCTGTGTTTTTAATAAACAGTCGCCACCCCCTGGTTTGTGCCCCCGGATTCCACTTGCGTAGGACCCGGGCCTCCTTCTCGCGAACTTACGGAGGTATTTTGCCGAGTTCCTTCAACATCGTTCTCTCAAGCGCCTTGGTATTCTCTACCAGTCCACCTGTGTCGGTTTAGGGTACGGTCTGATGGAGGGCTATTTCCAGGGACCAATCAGCGGCCCGCCCAATCCGATAAGGGCGAACAACCTTCATGATCCGTCACATCCTCCTGGCCCAGGAATATTAACCTGGTTCCCATCGCCTACGCCTTTCGGCCTCGGCTTAGGGGCCGGCTTACCCTGCTCAGATTAGCTTTAAGCAGGAACCCTTGG